>JAVBKJ010000026.1:0-3186 GCA_031554075.1 Oscillospiraceae bacterium
ATGTCCACCCAAACCGCCCGTAAACAGCCCATATCCATAGGAAACATGCACAATATCATCGGCAGAAACGCCGCCCATTACCATACTGCGTGCCATGCACTCGTTCCAAATTTGTATATCGTTTGCAGTATAGCCAACAACAGTTGGTTTCCCCGTTGAGCCAGAGGACGCATGAATCCGCACCACGTCTTTCATGGGAACAGCAAACATACCATAGGGATACGTGTCGCGCAAGTCGTCCTTGTACAAAAACGGTAGCGTGTGCAAATCATCAATGGTTTTGATATCGTCAGGTAAAATACCTTGCGCCATCATTCGGTTTCGGTACAGTGGTACATTTGCATACATACGCGAAACGGTGTCGCGCAAACGAGCGCCTTGCAACTCTCTGCGCTGTTCTATGGACATGGTCTCCATTGCCTCATTAAAATATTTCATGCTGCCTCCTACCGTTATACAATAGCGTTAGCCGCATCGCGACCAAGTGTAAAGGCTTTTTGGTTTACAGACAAAAACTGTGGTTTTACATGTTGCTCTAACGCTTTTGTCCATAATGCCAGCGGTGCTTCCATGCAACGAGACGCCGCGCCTAATAAAACCACATTTGTTGCCTTAGGATTACCAGCTTCGATGGCTAAGGACACAGCATCTAAAAACAGACTGCGCACCGATTTGAAGCGGCTAGCGATATCGTTTGGGTACGCTGCCGCGCCTGTTAACACAGGCATGGGGAGTATTTCTTGCGTATTCACAAACGCTAAAGCGTTTGGCGCCAATGTATGTAGCCAGCGCAGCCCCTCTAAATGCTCTAAGGCAATCAGCAATTCAACTTCTCCATCGGGTATCAAGGGCGAATACACTTCACGCCCTGCCCGTACCGTGGTGACAACACTGCCGCCGCGCTGTGACATGCCATGGACTTCATTCACCTTAACCTCGTACCCTTGCAACGTGAACACAGTACCAATAATACGGCTGGCAAGCAAAGAGCCTTGCCCCCCTACACCTGCAATTATTACGTTCTGAATCATACTGTTTGCCCTCCTAATGCACCGAAACGGCACAGTCTTTGGCAAAGTCCGCACCCTGTGCATAGTGTTGGGTCGATGGCGATACGCCTTTCGCCAGTTTGCATAGCAGGACACCCAATACGCATACAGGCATTGCAATTTTTACAACTATCGCCAACCAGCATCGGTTTTTGTTTTGGCACTGTGGGTAGCAAGACACAGGGACGACGCGCAATGATGACACTGGGTGCCTGAATCGCTAACTGTTCTGTTAGCGACTGTTCAAGCGCTGTCATGTCATGCGGGTCAACCACAACAACATTTGCAACGCCTAAGGCACGGCAGAGTTGTTCTAAATCCACGATGGGTGCGGGCATCATGCCTAGGGTCAGCCCTGTTGCTGGGTTTTGCTGATGCCCTGTCATGCCCGTAATGGCATTATCCAAAATAAGTACGGTGGCATGGCTCTGGTTATACACAATATTGAGCAAGCCCGTCATACCAGAATGCAAAAAGGTAGAGTCGCCAATCACGGCAACGGTGCGTGAGGCCATTGTTGGGTCTGCTTTAAGAATGCCATGCAGTGCCGAGATTGACGCACCCATACACAGTGTCAAATCCATGGCAGACAACGGCGGTGCTGCACCCAGTGTGTAGCAGCCGATATCGCCCGAAACAGTAAGTTTCATCTTGTTTAACACATGAAACGCGCCTCTATGGGGGCAACCGGGGCACAATACAGGGGGGCGGTTTGGAACAGCGTGTGGCGTTGTTTTCGGCATGTCAGTGCCTAGGATAACATGTCGGATTTTCTCGGCACTGTATTCCCCTTCGACACTAAAAAGCTGTTTGCCTTGACATGGTATGCCAAGCTTACGGCAATGTGTTTCGATAACATCATCCAATTCTTCTAAGATGTAAAGTGTATCCACTTGACTGGCAAATTTGGTAATTATATCCATTGGCAGCGGGTGAACCATGCCTAATTTCAGATAGGTCGCCTGATCCCCCAAGGCTTCACGCGCTGTTTGATACGCAATCCCAGCCGCAATCACACCAATTTTTGAGCTTCCTGCCACGATTCTATTTATCTCAGTTTTTTCTGCCCATGTCGTTAGTGCCTGCATATGTTGCTCCACAAGCGCATGACGCAAACGGGCATTGGCGGGCACCATAACATATTTGGCAGGATTTTTGGCAAACCCTTTGTTTGTCATAGGCTCTGGGTCAGACAGCGACACCACACTTTGCGAATGTGAGACACGTGTGGTAAGCCGCACAAACACAGGCGTATCAAACTGTTCCGATAGCGTAAAGGCAAGTTTTGTAAAGTCCTTGCATTCCTGCGAATCTGATGGCTCCAACATGGGAATCTTTGAGGCGTTGGCATAATGCCTACTATCCTGTTCATTCTGAGAGGAGTGCATCCCTGGATCGTCCGCCACGGCAATGACAAGTCCGCCGCCTACCCCTGTATACGCCGCTGTAAATACAGGGTCAGCCGCCACATTTAGCCCCACATGTTTCATACCAGAAAAAGCGCGAACGCCTGCCACACAAGCACCATACGCCACCTCAACGGCAACTTTTTCGTTGGGCGCCCATTCAGCGTATACCCCTTCTTGCTTGACGGCAAATTCTGTAATTTCTGTGCTAGGTGTGCCAGGATACGAAGATACCAGCGCACAGCCTGCTTCGTAAATCCCTCTTGCCACCGCTTCATTCCCTAATAATAACCGCTTGTCCATCTTATGCTACCATTTCTCCGACGATATATAAATTCTAGCAGCTGTTTTTTCGTCGGGAAAACCAGTTGCTACTACTGAAACTTGACCGAATCATCTCACTATCGTAAATCGACGACACGTTTGGCTTTTCCTTGGAAACGCTCGATGGTCTGCGGTTGCACCAATGTGACCTTGCAATCAAGCCCCAACACCGACCGTAGGCGTTCCCGTATGGTGCGCTGTATGGCCTCGAGCTCAGAGAAACGTTCCAGCACATCCCCGTCTATCAATTCCACTTGTAATTCTAACGTGTCCATAAACTTTTCATGTCGTACAAACAACAGATAATGCGGTCCGATGGCAGGAATTTTCAACCCAATCAGCACACTTTCAATCTGAGAAGGATAGACATTGACACCTTTAATAATGAGCATATCATCACTGCGACC
>JAVBKJ010000139.1:0-6109 GCA_031554075.1 Oscillospiraceae bacterium
TTGCACCAATTTGAACCAGTTTGCGTCAAATGGGACATTGGTTCTCGTGCAAAATTCTTCCCAAACTGCGCCAAATGGTAGTGTTTTCAAGTCCTCTTGTGTTACCATTAGTTCTGTGAATTGTGATTTACTTTGCAATGCTTTTAGCGTATCCCAAGGCGTGAGCAACGCACAGAGTAGCGCTTTTTGCATGTTACGTGTGCCAACAACCCAAGCGGCAATGCGGTTTATCGACGCATCAAAGAAGTCAAGACCGATGAGGACTCTATCAAGGGCGTCATTACGCACGATTTCCTTTGCGACTTCCTTTAGCTCATCTTCCAACAGCACAACGTGGTCGGAATCCCAACGCACAGGACGGGTGACATGTAGGGGTACTTTATCAAAGAAGGTGAGTAGGCTCGGAATTTTGTCGCTGACAAACTCCATGGGGTGATAGTGACCATTATCGAGCAAATTGTACACGCCTTCGTGTGTTGCGGCGTAGGAAAGATAAAATTCATTGCTACCAACAGTGCAGGACTCGACACCGATTCCAAACACTTTGCTTTCAACACAGTCGATAACACCCTCAAGTTTTTCCGCAAAGATTTCATCAAGGCTCTTTTTAAGGCGTTGACGTGGGGCTAGTCTGTCGGCAGGAACGTCCTTAAAGCCGTCTGGAATCCAGACATTATTAAGCACTGGCTTGCCAAGATCTTTGGCGATAGAGGCCGCAATGCGACGGCAGGCAATGCCGTGACGCACCCAGTAGGAACGCACTTCCTCGTCGGGGCTTGACAGCGTTAGATTGTTCTTGACCATAGGGTGGCTAAAAAATGTTGGATTAAAGTCGATGCCAAGATTGTTTTTCTTAGCAAATGCAACCCATGCCGCGAAATGTTCTGGTGTTAGCGCATCGCGTTCGACAGACTTGCCATCGCAGATAGCATAACACGCGTGGAGATTAATGCGGTGTTTACCGCCAATAAAGGAGGCGGCCTTTTCAAAGTCTGCCATCAATTCATCGGGGGTACGTGCCTTGCCGGGGTAATTGCCAGTGGCTTGTATGCCGCCGCTGAGCGCTTCGCCTGTGTTCTCAAAGCCGCCAACGTCGTCACCCTGCCAACAATGGATAGAAATAGCGACCTCTGTTAGCTTTTGGATTGCCTCCTCTGTGCTAACGCCGTGCTGGGCATACCGTTCTTTTGCGATTTCGTAGTAAGTACTCATGCATATTCTCCTTTATGTTAAGTTGAGTTTCCCATGAAAGTATCAAACAGGGGTTATAAAGTAACGCCGTTTTTGAATATGGCGACATCGCGTATGCTGTGCCAATCGGGTAGCCGTATTTGATGACAGGTTCTCCCACAGCCATATCTTTGATGGCGATTTTGTGACCTTGCCGAATGTCTGACAGTGTCCACGACAAAACGTTCGCCTTGCTGTATGGGCGAGGTGGCCACGACCACGGTATCGGCAGCATGAATTTTGATAATATTCATCGTCACTGCCCCTGTTTTAGCATCGCTTCTAAGGCGACGCGCATTCCATGTTGACGTATATCGGCGAGATACTCAGCAACGAGGTCACAAAAACCGTTTTGCAAACGTAAATCCTCACCCCAAAAGTCAGCGCGTGAGGCAACTGTTTCGACCAGTTGGACAGGGGGGCGTTTGCTGTTTTCAGCAAAACATGTGATGACAGACATGTCGTCTAAAATCTCGTAGGTGTCACTACCACGTGTGCCGACTAGCTTGCCGTCACGTGCTTCGCCGCTGTAAAAGGCAAGTAGCGCGGCAAAGGAAAAACACAATGGCTTGGATAGCTGACCGTTGGCAGCATGGCAATCCTTGAGCGACGGTAACAATCTTACCCGAAATTTGGAGACTGAATTGAGGGCTATGGAAAGCAGTTGATGTTGTATGAATGGATTTTCAAAGCGTTCCATCACAGAATTGGCAAACTGTCGAACCGTTTCTGTGGGTAGGGGGACGGTCGGAGCGATTTCATCATACACCACGCGTTGCAGGTAGGCACGCAGGGTGCTGTCGTGCATGAGGTCACCAACAGTCGCAAGACCCGCAAGATAGGCTGCCAAAACCGTAGCGGTGTGCGCGCCGTTCAAAATTCTAACCTTGCACGCGCGGTATGGCTGCAAATTATCGGTGAATTGTACTGGTAAACCTGCCTTGTCAAGTGAAAATTCGGCTTTTATGGTGTCTAATGCTTCGCTTTCGATGACCCATAGCGCAAATGGCTCGCCTGCCACCATAAAATCATCGCGATAGCCCCATTCGTGCTGTAGGGCTTCGGCGTCCTTGGTCGGGTAACCTGTGACAATACGGTCAACAAGTGAATTGCAAAATACGCAACTTTGCGTTACCCATGTTGTAAAATCGGGGGGAAGACCCCAGCGGTTGGCTAGTGTTAACACACAGTCGCGCAGTGTTGCGCCGTTATTTTCAACTAATTCGACTGGTAACATGATAAGTCCTTTGTCGGTCGCGCCGTGAAACGCTACAAAACGCTCATACAAGAGTTTGGTAAGCTTGCCTGGAAAGCTATTGGGCGGTGTCAGTGCCAATGTATCGGTGTCATCATACACGAGACCTGCCTCTGTTGTATTTGAAATGACAAATCGCACATCTGGCAGGGTGGCAAGCGCCGCATAGGATTCGTATTGTTCGTAAGGATGCACGATATGGTCAACACAGGTGATGATTCTCTTTTCCACAACGGTGTTGCCGTTTTGTTTGCCGCGAAGTATCACAGTATATACACATTCTTGCGCCTGTAATCGCGATACATCGCCGTGTGGTCTTGGTTTTACGAGAGCGACAGATCCGTTAAATGTCCCTGTTTCGTTTGCAATGTCAACCATATAGTCGGCAAAGGCGCGTAAAAAATGCCCCTCGCCAAACTGTATAATTTTGATGGGTCTCGTTTTTTTGGTAACGACTTGATGAATGCACTGCATTTGCCTCGCTCCTTTATTGTAAGCACTTACAAACAATTATAATGCTAAAAATCACATCCGTCAACCATAAAACAGCAAATATTTAACTTGATTTTTCCAGCTGTTTCTTATATTATAGGAATGGAATGAAAGTGCTTACAGAATGGGGGAGGACATGCAAAAGAAACAGACGCTCAATATATATGATATCGCGAGACAAGCAGGGGTTTCGATTGCGACCGTGTCTCGCGTTCTAAACGGCAATAAAAACGTCAGCAAGCGCACCCGCGATACAGTGTTGCAAGTCATGCAATCTGCTGGCTTTACGCCGAATAGTTTTGCGCGCGGGCTAGGGCTTGGCTCTATGCGTATGGTGGGTATTTTGTGTACCGATGTAGCCGATTTATATTACGCAACGGCAGTTTCGTCTCTTGAACGATTGTTGCATGAAAAGGGGCTTAATGCGCTCCTATGCTGTACTGGCAACAAGCTAGAAGACAAAAAAGATGCCATCGGAATGTTGCTATCTAAGAATGTGGATGCGATGATTTTGGTGGGGTCGGCGTTCAAAGAACAGAACGACAACTCACATATTGAGCAAGCAGCAAGCCAAGTACCTGTGATCATTGTGAATGGTCTGATTGAATGTGACAATACTTACTGCGTGCTGTGTGAAGAAAGTGACGCGATGCGTGATAATGTGGTGAAGCTGTACGCTAAGGGCTGCCGCAATATCTTATATGTGTATGATGTCAAAACCTACAGTGGTACGCAAAAATTAGAAGGGTATTACCTGGGACATACCGCGTGCGGCATGCCTATTAACGAAAAACTGATACTACAAACGCAAAAAAATCTGAACGTTGTGGCAGGTTGGGTGACGGATATTCTTGCCAGCGGTCAAGCGGTCGATGCGGTGTTGGCATCAGAAGATGTCTTGGCAATCGGGGCAATGAAGGCATTTGCTGGGCAACATGCTCACATCCCAGTGATAGGGTTTAATAATTCGTTGCTGGCCCAGTGCGCTAGCCCTGCGTTGACCAGTGTGGATAATATGGTGGAAACGCTTTGCGCCATCGCTGTGAATGCATTGCAAGCGTTGATGGAGGGCAAAACGCCGCCGTTGCGTGTTAAAATTGCCGCTAGGCTGGTAGAACGAGAGACGTTTTCTGTACAAAGAAAAGGAGAATGAATATGCAAACTTTTATGAATCAAAACTTTTTGCTAGAGACTGCTACTGCCCAAACGCTATACCATGATTTTGCTAAAAATATGCCGATTATCGACTATCATTGTCATGTGAATCCCTCTGAAATTGCTCAAAATCGTACATTTGAGACGATTACACAGGTTTGGCTTGGTGGCGACCACTACAAATGGCGCATGATACGGTCAAATGGCACAGATGAAAGACTGATTACGGGCAAAGACAGCACCGATTATGAAAAATTCATGGCGTTTGCGACCGCGTGGCCGAAGGCAATTGGGAACCCACTGTATCACTGGACACATCTAGAACTGCAACGCTACTTTGAGTGCCACCTCACACTTTCGCCAGCAACTGCCGAAGAAATCTGGCATTTGTGTAATCAAAAACTGCAAGAGGACGGACTATCTGTGCGCGGTATGATTGCAAAATCGAATGTCACCGCCATAGCGACAACGGACGACCCGATTGACAGCTTGGTGCATCACGCCGCCATAGCAAAGGACACAAGTTTTGCGACGAAGGTGGTGCCGTCGTTTCGACCAGACAAGGCAATCAATCTCGAAAAGCCAGAATTTGCAAGCTATATTGCATCACTGGGGCAGGCGAGTGGGATAGCCATCACGTCCTTGGACGATGTGTTGGCGGCGCTTTGCAATCGAATCGACTACTTTGATAGCATGGGTTGCAAGGCAGCCGACCATGGGCTAGATTTTGTGCCGTTTCATGTGGATGCTACCTTAAATACGGCGTCAATTTTTCAAAAAGCCTTGCAGGGCAGTCGTTTAACGGCGCAAGAAATCGAATCGTATAAAACCGCGATGATGGTATACTTGGGCAAGGAATATCACAAACGCGGTTGGGTGATGCAGTTGCACTATGGGGCGATACGCAATACAAATTCACTGATGTTTCAGCAATTAGGGGCAGACACAGGGTTTGACGCCATTAGCACACGTGAGTGCAGCCAGAATATTGCCAATCTGTTGAATGCACTTGCGACAGAATCGACGTTGCCGAAAACTGTGTTGTACTCGTTAAATCCTAATGACGACGCCATGCTCTCGGCGATGATTGGTTGCTTTCAAAGTGGCGAAATCGCTGGCAAAATACAACACGGCAGTGCCTGGTGGTTTAACGATACCAAAACTGGTATGGAACAACAACTGATAAGCCTTGCAAGCCGTGGCGTACTAGGTAACTTTATCGGAATGCTGACAGACTCGCGTAGCTTTTTGTCCTACACTCGTCATGAGTACTTCCGCCGTATCCTTTGTAATGTAATAGGCGGTTGGGTCGAAAAAGGGGCATACCCCTCGGATATGGCAATGTTAGGCAAGATGGTGCAAGATATTTCTTACCATAATACCAAACGATATTTTGGATTCTAACTGTTGGTAGCCAATAGTTCGCGCATTCGTTTGATATCGACTGGTACGCTGTCGAGCATTACGCCTTCGCGCAGAATTGAAATGTTAGGGTTATGACGGGCAAGCCACGATATAATGGGTGCATGGTTTACAATGCCTTTGCCAATATTGCGCCACTCGTTTTCGCCGTTCACAAAAACGAAATCCTTTAGATGGACGGCGACAATGTCCTTGCCTAGTAACGTTAAAAATTGTGTAGCGATTGCATCCTGCTCGTCTATGTTTTCCAATGTCAAAATATTGACAGGGTCATAGATTATTTTGAGTTTGGGTGACTGTATCTCGTCTAGTAGTTGCCTTGCCATCTCTGCGGTATGTAATGTATGGATGGCAACGGGTTCGATGCCAATCGTGACATTTTCCTTTTCCGCCGTTTCGACCATACGTAGGACACTGTCCTTGAGCAATGCAAATGCGTGTTCTCGTCCGTAGCCACAGTTTGGCGTAAAACCTGTCGTTTCGGTTCCTACGACATTGGCACCAAGCACGCGCGCGTAGGCCAGTGCTTTTTGGAATATGTCTACCTGTTCTAGC
>JAVBKJ010000023.1:0-6713 GCA_031554075.1 Oscillospiraceae bacterium
CTGTGTGTGAAACGAGCATAAAATGGATATGGGCGAGGTACAAAAGCTATGTCTAGTAGAGTTTTTCAAGGCATTATTCTGCAAATTAGAGAAGCTACCCCCAGTGTTGTGGGTGTCATTGATACCACAGGCACGGTTGTAGCATGTACAGATTTAGGGCGCATTGGTGAGAAGCGCGAGGCTGTTGTTGCCGATATTTTGGCATCCTCCGAGACATTACATCGGATAAACGGCTATACCTATAAAACGTTGTCTAGCTGGAGTTCGCAGCTGGATTTTGCCGCGTTTGCCGAAGGGGAAAGCGAACAGTCGGAAAGTATTTGTCTTATGGCGGCTGTGGCATTGAATGGCGCGAAGACATTTTACGATGAAAAACACGATAAAACAACACTGATTAAGAATATCCTTACCGACAATATTTTGCCGGGTGATATTTATGCCCATGCGCGTGAGCTTCATTTTGAAAGTGAAAAACAGCGCATTGTCTTTCTGATTCACCAAGTGAGCCACGAAGAATTGGCAGTTGTGGACGTGCTGCACAATCTGTTTCCTGACCGTCAGCATGATTTTGTGGTGAATATTAATGTACGCGATATTGCGCTTGTGAAGGAAGTGTCTCCTAATATGGACACTGCCGACCTGCATAAGATGGCCATGGACATCAGCGAGACGATTAATTCCGAATTGCTTGTTAAAACAGTCATAGGCATCGGCTCGATTGTGGGGCATGTGAAGGATTTGGCAAACTCCTTCAAGGAAGCACAGGTTGCGATTGATGTGGGACATGTTTTTGATACAGAAAAGCCGATTATTCACTACGAAAGCTTGGGAATTGGTCGTTTAATCTATCAATTGCCAACCACAATGTGTGAAATGTTCTTATCAGAAGTGTTCAAAAAGAATACGATTGAAGCGCTCGACCAAGAAACCTTGTTTACCATTCAAAAGTTTTTTGAGAACAATTTGAACGTGTCGGAAACCTCACGTAAACTGTTTGTTCACCGCAATACGCTTGTCTATCGCTTGGAGAAAATTAAAAAACTCACAGGGCTTGATTTGCGCGAATTTGACCACGCCATTATTTTTAAGGTAGCCCTTATGGTCAAACGGTATCTCACATCCCAAGGGGTGCGCTACTAATGGTGAGACTCATTGACGTGTTTAAGTCCTACGACAACGGCACGAAGGCATTGCGCGGCGTAACGGTTCGCATTGAAGATGGTGAGTTTGTTTTTTTAGTAGGTCCGTCGGGTTCTGGTAAATCCACCATTATCAAGCTATTGACCAGTGAAATTCGCCCCTCGGAGGGCAAAGTCATGGTGAATGGCTATAACATCAATGCCATTAAGAATAGTCAAATTCCGCATTTGCGGCGCACATTAGGTGTTATTTTTCAGGACTTCCGCTTGGTCGAGAAAAAGAGCGTATACGAAAATGTGGCGTTTGCCATGCGCGTCGTTGGGGCATCTCCCAAGGAGATTCGTATTCGAGTGCCCTATGTGCTTGATTTAGTCGGGTTGACGCACAAAGCGCGCCGTCGTCCCTTTGAGTTATCTGGTGGGGAACAACAGCGCGTTGCGATTGCGCGCGCTTTGATAAACAATCCGCGTTTGATTATTGCGGACGAGCCGACAGGTAACCTTGATCCAGGTCGTTCCCTTGAAATTATGACAATTTTGAATAAAATCAACTCACTTGGCACGACAGTGGTGACAGTCACACACGAAAAGGAACTTGTCAACCGTTTTGCAAAACGAGTGATAGCCATTGATGGCGGGCGCATTATCAGCGACCGTACAGGCGGCTACTATCAAGCTTAGGGGTAAAACATGAAACGCTATGAAGTAGGGTATTTTTTTCAAGAGGGTGTGCGCGGTATCTTTTTACACGGGTTTATGAGCTTTGCGGCTATCGGCGTCATTGCCGCGTGCTTGCTCATTATGGGCAGCTTTTCCCTTGTTGCCATCAATGTTGACCGTGCGATTAAAGAACTGGAAAGTCAAAATGAAATTCTTGTCATTATCAACGAGTCTTTATCAGAAGCAGAGGCAAAAAGTGTCGGCACACGTATTTCACAGTTGGAAAACGTTTCAGATAGACAATGGGTTTCCAAAGAACAAGCTTTGAAGGATTTTAAGACACAGTTGGGCGACCAAGCCAGCGTTATGGAGGGCTTGGAGGACGTAAACCCCCTACGACACCGTTATATTGTGTCGCTTGTCGATGTGTCGAAAATTGAGGAAACAATTGAGGAACTAAAATCCATTTCTGGCGTCGATAAGGTAACGGCACAAGTGGAGATTTCCGAGTTTATGCTTAGTTTGCGTAACGTTGTTAATGCTGTGTCATTGACACTGGTCATTATGCTGTTGGGCGTATCGGTGTTTATTATCTCTAACACTGTGAAGCTGGCAACCTTCGATAGGCGCGAAGAGATTGGTATTATGCGTGTTGTTGGTGCTACGAATGCGTTTATTCGCTGGCCTTTTGTTGTTGAGGGATTCTTGCTAGGCACTATCGGTGCGTTATCTGGTTTCTTTTTGCAATGGATTGTGTATAATTACATGTCGGTGAAGGTCGCAGGTGTCATTCCTGTGTTCACTATGGCGCCGTTTAGCGACTTACTGATTTTGGTATTTCTTAGTTTTATAATTTTTGGTTTTGCGGTTGGTGTACTGGGTTCTGTGCTGACCATACGCCGATTCTTGCGTGTGTAATACTAATCCTCGATAAAATGGTACCAACATTTTTATCATCCGGTTTCTCTGGATTTGCGGCGAAGCCGCAAGAGGCTAGTTTTGACGGCATTTCGGCGGCTTGTGGCCGCCACGTGCACATTAAAAATGGTATATATTTATATGAAATTAGTGTAACATACATTTGTGCTGAACTTAGCAAGTCGGACAGCAGGTCGGAAACGATTTGTAAACATACCAAGTTTATGAAAAATAGTATAAACGTTGGAAAGTGGGAAGATTATGAAAAATACGAAACGCTGGGCGATGATTCTGGCGATAGTGTTAGCCGTATTGATGGTGGCGTCGCTCTTTTTGTCCATTGTACAAAGCTATGCGGCAACCCAAATGGATACCCTAAAGAGCAGGCGCAAGGATTTGGCCGCCGAGAAAAAACGCATCGAAGCCGAAATTCAGTCCATTAAATCAGAAAAAAAGATGGCCATTCAACAGAAATGGGCGATAGATAAGCTCATAGACACAACTGAACAGGAAATCGAGAATGCCCAAGCGTTAGTGTCCGAATATACAATTTTGATTGCTGACCAGCAGGTGCAGTATGAAGCGGCAGTCAAGGCGCAGGGAGATAAGCAAGCCCGCTTCTTAGATCGTGTTCGAATTATGGAAGAAGCTGGCGAAACATCCTATATTAGTATTCTGATGAATTCCAGCAACTTTTCTGATATGTTAGGACGTGTAAGCATTGTAGCCGAAATTGCGGAATACGACCAAAAGGTGATTGAAGACCTAAAGATTGCGAAGGATAAAATTGCCCGCGCGAAGGTTGAACTTGAAAGCCAAAAAGTGGAACAACAAGAGACGATGCAATTGCTGACCCAACGTCAGTCTGAGTTGGTAGCACAATACCAAGCCTCTGATAAACTGATTGCGGATATGGAAGCAAACCAGAAGCAGTATGAACAGGATTATGAAGAAGCGCGCAAGGCTGAAGACGAAATGCAGGCGCAAATTGCCAAATTGCAGGCCGAACTTGCGAGAAAAAGCAAAAAGGGATATGTTGGTGGCGACTTTGGTTGGCCTGTGCCGGGATATCCCAATGTGTCCTCAGAATACGGATATCGTAAGCATCCCATCCTGAAGACGCAGAAACTTCATACGGGCATGGATATTGCTGCCCCCACTGGCACGACTATTGTGGCGGCGAATGCGGGCACGGTCATTGTGGCGAAGTATAACGGCGGTTACGGAAACTGCGTTGTTATCGACCACGGCGGCGGATTTGCGACCTTGTACGGTCATAACAGTAAGCTACTTGTGAAGACAGGGCAAGAGGTTAAAAAGGGACAAAAAATCGCTCTTTGCGGCTCTACAGGGCTGTCAACAGGTCCTCACTGCCATTTTGAAGTGATTAAGGACGGCAAGCGAGTGAACCCACGTACGCTACAATAGGATGAGAGAGGCATATCGTTCATGAAAAAAAAACTCGATATCGGCGCGGTCATTGCGTTGATGCTCTGCGTTGCGACTGTCACGGCTCTCATGACGCAGTGGCAAATTACAAATCACTACAACCAACAGTTAGAGGCAACCAATCGTGTTGAACGAGAGATTGCAAAGTTTAAAGAAGCAAAGGCTTACATTGAAAAGGCGTATGTTGGTTCATGGGATGAGGAAAAATTGCTGGATGGTGCTACGAGTGGCATGGTACAGAGTTTGGGCGATCGCTGGTCTTCCTATTTGAATGTTGAGGATTTCCAGACGTATCTAAACTCTAGTGATAACCAGTTTGTGGGCATTGGCGTGTCGGCAACGTATCATGAGGAGTCACGCGGCATACAGGTGACAGAGGTGTACCCGAAGTCCCCCGCGTTTGAAGCAGGCATTCAGCCCATGGATATTATTGTGGCTGTAGACGGCACAAAGGTGGCTGACCAAGATTACTACGTGGCTCGTGACAATATTGGCGGCGCTGAGAATACCATGGTAGCATTAGAGGTGTATCGACCTTCCACGAAAGTGACGTTAAACCTCGAGATTTATCGCCGCAAGGTACAAATTGAGTCTGTTCGTTCTCAAATTTTGGACGGTAATATTGGGCTAGTACGCATTCGAAATTTTGACACTGGTACTGACTTGGCGTTTGTGGAGGCTGTCAAAAACTTGCAAGCGGCGAATGTATCTGGCATCATTTTTGATGTGCGTTCCAACCCAGGTGGCGCGCTTAAGGTCATGTTGCCCATGCTTGATATGCTCTTACCAGAGGGCACATTGATTACCTTGCGAGAGAAATCGGGCAATGAGGAAGTTTTCACCTCAAATGCAGAACAGATTAACTTGCCGATGTGTGTTGTGGTGAATGAAAATTCGTACTCTGCGGCTGAATTTTTTGCCGCCGCCTTGCGTGAGTATCAAAAGGCGGAAATAGTTGGGCAACCCACGAGTGGTAAAGGGTATGCGCAAGTGCCAATCAAGCTTAGCGACGGGTCGGGTATTATTTTGTCTACGAACGAATACTTTACGCCCTCGGGGAAAAGCTTGGCGGACGTTGGACTGACCCCCGATTATTTGGTATCGTTAACAGAGGAGCAAGCACGTCAAACGCATGTGTTAGCGCCAGAAGAAGATGCACAACTGCTCAAGGCGATTGAAGTAATTTCAAGGCAGATTACCACGTCTGATGAACAATAATACCCCATTGGTAAGTATAAATTGAACAGGGTAAACATAGTTTGGACAAGATGCGTTAGATATGCTCAATACCTTGAAGAGTATAGAAGCGAGGGGGAACAAACTTGTTTGCAGTGTTGGAACAAGGGACACTGGCGTATGAAGGTCTTTGGCAGCAATTGACACGGCAGGGGTTAGCACAGCTGACCTATCAAGTGATAGGGGATATTCGATACGGTGTGATCAAAATTCCCTTTGCTAAAAAACTGGATAAACATTGGGCAAAAGCTGAAGCACTTCTGCAAAGTCAGGGCATCAGAACGATACTGCCTACGTTTCCATTTTCGCTATGTGAGGGGACGCCACCCTCCAATCCTATGGTAGCGTTGGCACCTAGGGTTGTTGCCGATGTGGCAAAACGGCTGCATGTAACGCGCGGTGGTTTAAGCGTTGGTGTGATGGCGAGCCGTGTGTCGCAGGTGATAGAACAAGTGATAGGGTCAGTGTTACCCTATGCAAGAGAGTTGTTACTCGTGGCTGGTTCAGATGCCGAACCGTTTGCGTATCGACTGCGACGTGATTTTGGGATTGCGGCGCAAGTGAATCCCACCGAAGGTCGATTCCAAGCGGTAGACGTGCAATTGCAGTTTGCGGAGGACACGATACCTCTGCCAGCACAAACCGTCGTTTTGCAATTTGCACAGATTACGAGCCACACATCTTACGCCTGTGTGATAGACGAAGTGCGGCTACAGCCTGTCAAGTTTGTACATGAGGGTATCGACCCAACGGTTTGGACACACACATTATTCGACCAAGGATTGCTGTCACCACAGGAAATACAGGTGGCACAATATTGTTATCAAGGGCATGTGGTGCATATTCAATAAATACTTGATTGACATTATTGTCAACATTGGGTATAATGTTTAATTGACTATGAATTGCAAAATTGAAGAGCAGGTGAAATGATATGAAAAAAGAATTTAAGCTGACCAAAGAGCGTTTTGAAGAGCTGCAAAAAGAAATCATGTTTTTGAAAACGGTACGTGAAAGGGAAGTAGCAGAACAGATTAAAGAGGCGCGCTCGTTTGGCGATTTGTCTGAAAACAGCGAATATGATGAAGCCAAAAACGAGCAAGGTAAGCTATTTTCTCGTATTGCGGAGATTGAAAACATATTGAGCAATGCAGTATTGTTGGAATATGGCCAAGGAAACCCTGATGCGGTTGCGATTGGCGCTACTGTCACTGTGGCGGATGTGGAGACTGGTGACCAAGAGGTGTTCACGATTGTTGGCACGCAGGAAGCGGATCCCATCCATGGACGCGTGTCGGATGAATCTCTCTT
>JAVBKJ010000045.1:0-3392 GCA_031554075.1 Oscillospiraceae bacterium
GAATCGCTAAATCCTTTGGCACTAACAGCACTGCGCGTATAGTAATTGATGCCAATAAAATCTTGAAAACACCCAGTGCCCAGCGGCGCATTGTGACCAATGGGCGATACGAGCGTCCCTGTTGCCATACATTCGATAATGGCATCTTGAAACAAATACTTCATCGTTTTTGCGGCGGCATGGTCAGCGAGATTCAACTTATTACATGCCTCAAAAACACGGACATGGTGCGCAACCCCTACCATCGTTGGTGTTGCGTGCTGTATACGTCCCTCGTGAATGGCTCGATACGCCTTAATGTGTGCCAGTGCAAGGTGTTTTAACACCAATAGCGTCAGCGGAAAATCCTTCTTACCGGGCGGAAAATGCCCAAAATAAAAACCTTCAACAGCATACACATTCGGCTCGTTAATGGTAATCCATTGGGACACTAAATCGCCCAACTCCCCCACCACAAACCGAACATACCGTTCAAAAATAGTGACAGACTCAGGCTGTTCAAAGCCGCCATAGCGAGCAAACCATAACGGTAGACTAAAATGAAACAGCGTTACAAGGGGTTCTATGCCCTTTTCCTGCAATTTCAATAGCATGTCACGATAATGCGCCATCGCTTCTTTGTTAAAAACACCAGGTTGCGGCTCAATTCTGCTCCATTCCAACCCAAGTCGATAGGTGGTAAGTCCCATCTCCGCCAATAAATCAAAATCTTCGGGATAGCGATGCCAGTGATCCGTGGCGCGGGCGGGTGTCGTTCCATCCTTAATACGACCGGGCTTGCGCGCCCAAGCATACCAAGTGTTGTGATGGTCACCCCCCTCCACCTGTGTCGCGGCAGTTGCCGCACCGAATAAAAAATCTGGTCGAAAATCAGCGGACATAATCGCTACCTCCTCAAGTTGATTAGGTGTTTTCGTCATTCGTAACCCCAGTAATCGGCAGCATCTCATATGGTATCACAAACGTTTGAATGCCTGCCGCGTGGGGCGCAATCGTTACTTCGCCGTAGAAAAATGCCACTCCCTCAGGGGTCAAGTAGAACTGATTCTCTCGAAAAAACTGGCACACTAACTTCGGTAACGGTTCAAAATACATAATTTCCTGTTGCGATTGTGCCAAATTTGTGATATACCCGCAAACTTCCTTGCGTTGTTTTGCCGTAAGTTTCATGTGTAAAGGAAATCCGCTTGCCAGATACCAAGTGTCGGCTTGTCGTACTGTAAATCCGTTCGCGCCACCAGTGTATTCGTATCGGTCAAGCACGACAGACAACAGTTGTTCATTCAAAAACAGCACAGTGTAGGTAAGTGTCAGCGAAAACGGCGCAAAGGGAAACCCCTGCGCACTAAAATATGTATACTGCTTGCGAGCCTCACGGGCTAGATTGCCGCGAGCATATCGCTCCCAAAATGTAAGTACCGCTTTGTAATGCCGATTGATGCGCTGTGTGCCAGCTGTCAAAGGAGTCAACTGAGGTACGGCAATATTCACCGTCACAAGCGTTTCGCCAGCAAGCTCAATTGTAAACGCTTTTTCTAGCGAATGAACTCTCAAAGTGTTGTCTTTTTTCATAATCCTCACCTCACGCCAGTGTATGGCGCGGGTGAGGAAATGTTACAAAACCTACTTTTTCATGGTCAACGATATTCGTTTTTTAGCAGTGTTGACCTCAAGAACCGTCACATTGACAATATCGCCAACGCGTACAGCCTCTGAAGGATGCCGTATAAACTTGTCCGACAACTGTGACACATGCACAAGCCCGTCTTGATGTACCCCAATGTCCACAAATGCCCCGAAATCAATGACATTTCGCACAGTGCCGACTAATTCCATGCCGGGCTTTAGATCTTTCATGTCAAGGACATCGGTGCGCAACTGTGGCGGTGGCAGTTCGTCACGGGGGTCACGACCGGGCTTTTCGAGTGCGGCGATGATGTCTTTCAGGGTGGGGATGCCCACATTGCAATGTGTGGCAACCAAATCCTCCCCTTGATCATGCACCATATCGCGCAAAGGGGGCAGTTTTCGTGCCTTTACGTCGTCAGGTTTCAGAGCAAAAAAAGTGAGTAGTTTTTTAACAGCATCGTAGGATTCTGGGTGAACCGAGGTATTGTCAAGCACATTTTTGCCATCAGGCACACGCAAAAAGCCTGCACACTGTTCAAAGGCTTTGGGTCCCAATTTTGGCACTTTCAGCAAGCTTTTACGGTCGGCAAATGCCCCATTGCTTTCGCGATATTGCACCACATTTTTAGCCACAGTAGGTCCTAACCCCGCTACCCGCGCCAGCAACGGAGCAGAAGCAACATTGACATCCACGCCCACAGCGTTGACACAATCTTCAACAACGCCATCGAGCGATTGAGACAACTGCGCAGGCGGCATATCGTGTTGATACTGCCCCACCCCGATAGATTTCGGGTCAACCTTCACAAGTTCTGCCAAGGGATCTTGTAACCGTCTCGCAATAGACACAGCGGAACGAAGCGACACATCAAACTTCGGAAATTCTTCAGCGGCAAGTTTCGACGCGGAGTACACAGACGCGCCCGCCTCATTCACCATCATATACGCCACACCAGGTGTCTCCTTAATCAAATCCGCCACAAAGATTTCAGACTCTTTCGAAGCCGTCCCGTTGCCAATGGCAATCACTGTGACAGCGTGTTTTTTGATTAAGCGCGTCAGCGTCGCAGCAGCTTCCGCAACTTTAGATTGCGGCGGCGTTGGGTACACAACCACCGTGTCAAGCACCAGCCCTGTCGCATCAATCACAGCACATTTACAGCCAGTGCGATACGCAGGGTCAACCGCCAGTATATTCTTACCGCGTACAGGCGGCTGCATGAGTAGTTGTTTGAGGTTAACAGAAAACATTTTGATTGCTTGTTCACTGGCACTATCGGAGAGCGCCGTGCGTTGCTCTCGTTCCAGTGAAGGCGAGAGAAGTCTATGCCAACTGTCCTCAATCGCGCGCGCCACAAGTGATGTGCAGGAACTGCCATGAGATAAAAATGTGTTGCCCATCAAAGCAATAATCGACTCATCAGGCACTCTTAACGTGACCTTTAACAAGCCTTCTTTTTCACCACGATTAATAGCCAGCACACGGTGATGTTGAATTTTCCGAAGCGGCTCTTCATAATCGTAATATTGTGCATAAACAGAGTCTCCCTCGCCCACTTTTTGGGAGCAAAGTACGCCCTCACGCAAAATCAGTGGTCGTAATTTAGCACGCAACGCCGCGTCATCCGAAAACATTTCCGCCAAGATATCGTTTGCCCCTTGCAAACAACTCTCCACGTCTTCTAAACCCTTTTCAGGGTCAAGATACAGCGCCGCCATTTCCTCCGGTGGCTCCGCGTTGGCAGACTGTTCAAGCAACCAAA
>JAVBKJ010000078.1:0-4229 GCA_031554075.1 Oscillospiraceae bacterium
CTGACATCTGTTGAGTTTACACCGCTTGCGACCACGATATCCAACAAACTAACCGCGGGGACGTGGGTTGTAGGGCTGGACGTTGTGGCAGGACATTATGTGATTGCAGGTGTGCCTGACCGCGCTGGAACGATAGTCATCAAATCTGGCGACGGCACACAGACCTCCTACACATTAGACGGCACACAGGCAGGTGTCGCCGCCAGCCAACATACGACAATTGTTGATATTGCAGATGGTCAAACGATACAGGTCACCAATCTGCCACAGATAGAGCTTACAACTGCATAAGGAAAAAAGCACGAAGGGCGATAATGTCCATTCGTGCTTTTTGAATTAAGCCTGTGAAATTTTATCAGCCACATATAGGCCGTTAGCGGCGGCATGGGAGAGAGAACGGGTAAAGCCAGAACCATCGCCCACGGTGTAGATATTCGGACAACCCACAAGTTCAAACTCTTGGCAGTCTGGTCGCGATGAATAGTACTTACATTCAATGCCATACAGTAAGGTGTCATGATTACTGGTGCCTGGCGCGATAGCGTCTAGGGCGTGCAGTGTTTCAACGATGTTATCCAGTTGGCGTTTGGGCATACAGAGCGATAAATCCCCTGGGACAGCGTCTAAGGTGGGGCGTGTGGTGCTGGATTGCAGACGGTGTTCGTTTGTGCGTCTGCCTGCCTCTAGGTCGCCCAGCCGTTGCACCAGAACAGAATTGCCGCTTAACTGATTGGCAAGGGTCGCCACCGTTTTGGCGTAACGGATCGGCTCGTCAAACGGTTTTGTAAACCGTAATGTGGAGAGCAGGGCAAAGTTAGAGTTGTCACTCTTTTTAGCGGCATCCTTGTAAGCATGTCCATTGACGGTTAAAATGCCGCCTGTATTTTCGGTAACCACATGCCCACGCTCGTTAAAGCAGAACATGCGCGTGACATCGCCGTACAGCTTGCTGCGATACCAAATTTTAGGCTCATATATGCGCTTGGAGAAATAATCCCACACAAGGGCAGGAAGCTCGACACGCACGCCGATATCCACTTGATTACTAGCCAGCGATAATCCGTTAGCACGACACCACTGTTGAAAAAATTCAGAACCAGACCGACCGACAGCAAAAATGATGTGCTTGGCTTCCACCGCAGTAAACTGACCAGCACGATTGATGTAGGTGACAGTCATGCTTTCCTTATCAACCCCCGTCACCTCTGTGTCTGTGAAGATTTCACAGCGGGAAGAGAGGTTTTCAATCATGCGCTGCATTGTCGCCAGATTGTCATCTGTGCCTAAATGTTTTAGTTGACCCTGCTGCATATGTAAATCATGCTGTAAACATAGGGTTTTCAGCTCGTTATCGGGGTTAAAACGTTCCGCCGTCGCGCCGCAGGATTGTAAAATGCCGTCCGCTTGCTCGATATATGACATGACGGTGGCAGGCGAAAGTACGTCTGTTAGCCAACCGCCGTATTCTGTTGAAATGACGTATTTGCCGTCTGAAAACGCGCCTGCGCCAGCCATGCCTTCCATGATGGCACAAGGTTTGCAATGGATACATCGGCTTTGTTTATGTTCGACAATGGGGCAATGACGCCCAGCTAACGCATGTCCCTTTTCAAAAATGGCAACCTTGCAGTTTGGGTTGCGTTCTGTTAAGCGTGTCGCCGCCATGATGCCGCTAATACCGCCGCCAATAATTACTACATCTAACATGAAATCACCTCATTTAGCAGATTTTTCTATTGAAAAATTGGGAATTTCCTGTATACTAACTACATAATACGTATATTTACGAACGATAAGCCATAGATTCTTATCAATAGAAATGAGTATACACTTCTCCCACCTATCAGTATATCATATCGCGAGAGTGTATGCAATTCACAATTTGTTCAAGTTCTTTTTGGTAATCTAGTATATACTTTTAGCATGAACGATTTTAGGAGGGAAACCATTGAGTAATCAAACGTCAAGCGCAGAAGCACAGGGGCCCGAAAGCCAGCCACCTGTTATCAAAAAGCCGAAGAAGAAGTTTCCAATGAAAGCCATTATCATTCCCGCTGTTATTTTGGTTGTGATCGGCGGCGGTTTAGTCGTCTTAAACCAAATTGGAAAAAATGCAGCGACCGCGACCAATTTACGCGAACATACAGTGGCAACAGGTGATGTGTCGTTGTCGATTAGCGGCACGGCGGCTATCCAACCGCGTGAACAGTACACTATCTCCGCACTTGTCAGCGGCGAAATTTTGTCTGATGACTTTGAAGAAGGTCAGGCTGTCAGCAAAGATGACCTGCTCTATGTCGTTGACGCGAAATCTATGGACTCTAGCATCAAACGCAGTGAGCTATCTGTAGAGCGAGCGCAAATGGCATACGACAAAGAGATGGAAAATGCAGGAAATATGACAATTCGCGCCGATTCAGGCGGACTTGTCACCCAAGTGTACGCTAAAGATGGCGACACAGTGCCAAATGGATTTCGGCTAGCTGACGTAGTTGATAACTCACGTATGTCGCTAACTGTTCCTTTTTTGACAGAGGATACAAAGTACATACGCAGTGGTATGAGTGCCGCTGTGACGCTGTTAAACTCAAACACAGAACTAACTGGTACCGTAGCGCGGGTGTACACTGGCAAGCGCACGACTAAGGAAGGTGCCGTTGTCACAGATGTTGAAATCACTTTGAGCAATGTCGGCGCGTTGCAAAACAGCGAGAGCGCGACCGCGGTGGTAGCGGGCACTTACGCTTGTAACAGCGCGGGTAGTCTCGTGTATGCTGGCGAGTACTCCATTAAAGCGGAAGCCAACGGCGATTTATACGGGTTTGGTTTGAAAGCAGGCGACCAAGTTCGCAAAGGGCAAACAATTGCAACCCTAACAAATGATAATACCTCTAATAGTATCCGTAACGCGCAAATGAGCCTAGAGGACGCAGAACTTGCCTTGCAAAATCTAAAAGACCAGCTAGATGATTACAATATTACCTCTCCCATTTCTGGCACGGTCATTGAGAAAACCATCAAAGTCGGTGACAAGCTAGACAGCGTTACGTCTAAAGCCAATATGGCTGTGATTGCCGATATGTCCGAACTGGTTTTTACCCTACGTGTGGATGAGCTGGATATTAGCAAAATCAAAGTTGGGCAAAAGGCAACCGTCACCGCGGATGCTGTCGAAGGCAAGACGTTTGATGCCACCGTCGAAAACATTAGCATCATAGGGCAGACAGCAAACGGCGTCACCTCCTATAATGTCAAAATGGTGGTGAAGGACTTCGAGGGGCTATGGCCAGGCATGAACATTAATTCAGAGATAGTGGTGGATTCCGCTAAAGATGTGTTATTGATTCCTGTCAATGCCGTTAACCGTGGCAACCTCGTGTTACGCAAGACAAATGGGCAACCACGTGCTGACGCTGTTGTCATTGAAGCAAGTGAAGAGAGCCAGAGCAGCTCATCACAGTTTAGCGCAATGGCTGGCGGCGGCAATCGTCAAATGGGGCTAAAACCTGCACCAGAGGGATATGAATACGTGCGTGTCACATTGGGGCTAAACGATGCTTCTATGGTGGAAGTGAAGAGCGGCTTAGTGGCGGGCGACGTGGTTACTGTCACACTAAACACGCAGGACAGTTTTTCACAAATGCAACAAATGCAACAGTCTGGTGGCCCTGAGATTCAGGGCGGAGGTCCTAGCGGAGGCGGGCAACGAACCGAACGTGCCGAATGATAAAACTGACGGATATTTATAAGATATACGAAGTGGGCGATGCAGAAGTACGTGCCATGAATGGTGTGAGTCTCGAAATCCAAAAGGGCGAGTTTACGGCTATTATTGGTCCCTCTGGTTCTGGAAAATCCACTTGTATGAACATTATTGGTTGTTTAGATGTCCCCACCTCTGGCATGTATGAGCTTGGGGGACAGGATGTGTCCACCATGACAGACGATCAGCAGGCTCACATTCGCAACAAAATGTTGGGGTTTATCTTTCAACAGTACAATCTAATTGCAAAGCTGAATGTGTTTGAAAATGTCGAGTTGCCCCTGCTCTATTCGGGTATGAAAGCCAAGGAACGGCAAGTGGCGGTCATGCGAGCCTTGGAACGTGTTGGGCTTGCAGAGCGACTACACCACAGACCGAATCAACTTTCGGGCGGACAACAGCAGCGTGTGTCTATCGCACGCGCGCTGGCTGGGTCACCCCAAGTCGTGTTAGCAGACGAACCAAC
>JAVBKJ010000009.1:0-2563 GCA_031554075.1 Oscillospiraceae bacterium
GCCTTCCCCTGCTGACAAAGCGGCAACGAGTATGGCTCGTCAGGCGTTGCGAACCATTGAAGTACGCCTTATCGACCACATCATTTTTTCCGATAAGGGGCATACTTCCATGGCGCATTTGCTCACAAGCTTTGACGTTTAGGCAATCCTAGCGACGAAAGACGCTCGTTGGCGATATTTGCGCGGCAAAAAGCCGCCGCAACGCTGCGGCGGCTTTGATGCCTTGGGTACTCTCAAACAGCTGTCTCAATGTGCCGTATCTTTGAAAGTTGACGCATTCCAAACAGCGCCATGGTAAAGCCAAAGGCAACAAACACTGCCCAGACTGAGCTTGGAATCTCATTATTCTCAAAAATGGAAACGAGTACGGCATCTCCTATAAAACTTGTGCTGTTGTATACGATGTGGAACATGACAGCCCCCCATAGTGAGTTTGTCCAGAGATAGACAAAGCCAGCGAGGACACCTGCCAGTAGTGTATACGTACTTTGCAAGGGATTGCCGTGAAAAAGTGAAAACAGCACCGCCTGTAGGCATATGGAAGCAGCTGGGGTATACGCTGTCATGAGTATTCGTTGCGAAAATCCCCTAAAAACAACCTCTTCAACGAAGGGTGCGACCAGACAAATCGCCAAAATGCTGAAGATGATATTGCCACCTAGTAGCGCCTCAGTCATTTGCGAATACGATTGCTCCCACTCTTCTGGAATTTGTATGCCGCTAACTAACCCCAAGGTAGCTAAATTTGTGCCAAACCCAATTACCGCCGCATACACAAGATACGTTGGGCGCACGCCTTGCACTAGTTTGAGACTTTGCCATATCGTGGGGGTGCGTTTGCGGTAAACGAGCATCATCGTCCCCATGAATAGCACTGCTGTCACGATGAGAATTTCGACCGTATGGCTTAGCAATTCAGTCGTTAAATCCTGCACGAGTTTCATTGTTTTCTCTGGGTCATTGACAGCATCCATTAATGACCCATACGGAATTAGTACAAGGGCGGCTATCATGGTCGCCACAATATTATAGCCAAGGTATATCGCAGGTGCGGCTAATGCACTAAAAAATGCGCGTGACTTAGACATATTTCGACCCACCTAACTGCCGCGATGCGGCTATTTTAGCGAAAGGGGTATTATTGGCTATGGACAATTATCATCAAATGGAGGTTGACCTGCTGTGCGGTGTGCTTGACGCACTGCCGTACCCGACAGTACTGCTGAATCGAAATGGTGAACCCGCTTTTACAAACCCATTAGCAGATGAATTGGCATTGGATTCGATAGACTTTGCCAGTCTCCCATTGGTGCTAGATGCCCTAACGGTGGACGCGGTGTGCCACGGCGTCAAACTGACATTAACCCCTGCTGATGGGGCAATGTTAACGGGTATTGTACAGGTTTACCCTGTACAACAAGAGGACACAGTGGCAGGGGCGCTTGTGTTTTTTCAACCGCTTGCCGAACCAGAGGTGGAGGACGCCCCTTGGTCATTGCCCTATGTCAGCTCTGCCATTGCAGACGTTTGGGGGCGTATTGGCAGGCTTGCCAATATTAATGCCGGTGTGCTATTTATCGGCGAAACTGGCGTCGGGCGTGAGTCTTTTGCACGTGCCTTGCACAATCAGTCCGCCCAACGGCACATGCCGTTTGTGGTGGTTGATTGTCGTCCTGCCACAGGTGGCATGACCGCCTTTTTAGCAGATGGTGAGCGTCAGCGCGAGGCCGCCACAGCGGGCGTTTGCTACTTTGATAGTGTCGAGGCAATGTCAGCGGCGGAACAGGCGCAGTTTCTAACAATTATCAAAAATAAGAAACTTGCTGGCGAGGATATAACAGCGCGGTTGCTGTATGCGTGCCAACCAGTGCTTGAGGAACAAACCACATTGGGCAAGTTTTCCGCCGAGCTAAAAACACGTATCTCCCTCTTGCATCTTACCATACCGCCGCTACGCGAGCGCCCAGACGATATCCCCCCCATAGCGCGCCACTACTTGGCGAAATACGCAAGGTTGTATCAAAAGCCTGTAACGGATTTTTCTGAGGATGTTTGGCGCCAGCTTGTCAAGCACGAGTGGCCGCACAACTTGCAAGATATGGAAACCTTTATCAAAGAAAGCGTCTTAGCCAGCCAAGGAACGATTGTCACAGCGGAGGCTGTCCCCTTTGCTGTGACACAATCTGTCTCGTTACGACGCGCACGCCACAAATTTAGCTATGCGCGCATTGATGCCCTGCTGGCGGTGTATGGTCACACGACAGAGGGAAAGCGCCGCGCCGCCCAAGAACTGGGCATCGGGCTTTCGTCCCTATATCGTTTGTTAGCCAATTATGAGCGTGACCGCAAGCGCGGCAATCTGTAAACACTACGAAACCAGTCTTTTCGCATTGATAATACTAATTCCAGATAAAAATGTGCTAGACATTTTTATCATCCGGCTTTGCCGGATTTGCGGAGAAGCCGCAAGGAATCAGTATTGACGGCATTTCGGCGACCAAAGGTCGCCACACGCGCACAGCGCGTGATAAAAACATGACATGTTTTTATTTGAAATTAGTAT
>JAVBKJ010000107.1:0-3637 GCA_031554075.1 Oscillospiraceae bacterium
CTTGGTCGAGCTTGAGATTCGCGACAGGGCGGCGTTAGCCACGCTGTTTGACACCTATGCGATTGATTGTGTTATCCACTTTGCTGGGTTAAAAGCTGTGGGCGAGTCGGTTGCCATACCGCTGTCGTACTATGACAATAACCTTCGTTCTACCATGGTGCTTTGCGATGTCATGAAAGAACACGACGTAAAACGTTTGATTTTCTCATCGTCAGCAACGGTGTATAGCAGTGCCAACACCATGCCCTTAACAGAGGAGGCAGCGTTGGGCTGTACCAATCCTTATGGCTGGACAAAGTTCATGTGCGAACAAATGATACAGGATATAGCCCGAGCAGAAAAAGATTGGTCAGTGGTGCTACTGCGCTACTTTAATCCTGTTGGTGCGCATGAAAGCGGGCAAATCGGAGAAGACCCAACGGGGATTCCGAATAATCTTGTACCATATATTACCCAAACTGCCATTGGTAAGCGTAAGGAATTGTCAGTCTACGGCAACGACTATGACACAGAGGACGGCACGGGCGTGCGTGACTACATCCATGTGCAGGACTTAGCACAAGGGCATGTCGCCGCCATCCAATACTGCCAAGAGCACGAGGGTGTTGAGGTTTTTAACCTTGGGTCAGGGCGCGGCACCAGTGTGTTGGACATGGTGAAAACATTTGAGCGTGTCAACGGCGTACCTGTGCCGTATGTGATAGCACCTAGACGCGCTGGGGATATTGCTGTTTGCTATGCCGACCCTGACAAGGCGAAACGGTTATTGCATTGGCAATCAGAAAAAACTGTTGATAATATGTGCGCGGACGCTTGGCGATGGCAGCGTAAAAATCCACGCGGATACGAGTCGAAATAAGACGTGACCCTCGTTGCAAAACGGGGGTCACTTTCTGCTTTGAGAAATGGTCGCGGTATGATAATCATTTGTGTTTTGCATATACTATTACAGCGAGACAAACGCATATATCATTGTGAATAAACGTAAAGGAGGGGAGATTTATGCCAAAAGACAGTCAAATTGACCCAAAACCCGTGCGGGAAGCAAAATCTCACGGCGGTCCTACCATGGCGCAAAGCGCGCTAGATGGTGAGGGTCGGAATGCTAAAAAGCAATCTGCCAACCGTCACCATGCCGGAGATGATAAAAAGTAGGCATTGTCGTTGTATCACTCTAGCGGAAGCGAAGCAACGGTAGCAGGGCTTGTCTCTGCTACTTCTTTTATGCAAAATGTAGGGATTTTCGGTGTGATGAGCCGAAAATATACTGGTATTGCCATACAAAAACAACTTGACTTTTCTACCCCATAACTATACACTATAAGAATAGAAAAAAGTTGCATGTCTGTGCTAAACCCTTGCAGTCACAGTTGATACCAAGGTTTTAGGAAAAGCATACGGTCATCTTGATGCGCGCAAATATGTCATGACGGCGTATCAATTTAGACACTAAAGTAAGACATTGAATGTGACGCAAAGGAGTTTTGACAATGGCTGACAGCCCAGAAATCGCTATATCCCGCTGCCCAGAACGCACGAATGCCTCGAAAATCGTCATTTCTGGTACGGTGGTGGATGCAGTGGGGAGTGAACCCCGAGTTTTTATCAATAGCCGCGAGTTATCTGTACATAATACGAGTTGGGTAGCCACAGTGGATTTGAACCAAGGTGAGAATCGTTTTACATTTGTGGCGCTAAATAATAAAGGTGAGACGGCCACGGCCACGCGGGTGGTTATATGCGAGATTTTACCCCTGCGCTTAGAGGTTTTAGCATGTCCTGAGGTGACTGCCAAGGCTATCACCGCTATTTTGGGCAGAGTACGCAACCCAAATCCACCACACACATTGCCAGAAGTGCAGATTAACGGGCGCGTGCTAACAGTGGAAACAGATGGCACTTGGAATTTTTCAAGTCGGCTTTCCGAGGGGCTAAACGACTTTGAAATTGTCGCGAAATTAGAAGGACGCAAGCCTGCCATGGTGAGGCGACAAATCTTACGTGCGACAGGCGCACCAGAGTTTACATTTGTGATGTGTCCGGAAGTAGTTGTCACACGTCAGGTAACATTGGCAGGAACGTTGACAACGTTACAGGGGCAAACCGCGGCACTGCAAATCATGAATAAAGATGTAGTGATTGAGGACGGTGCGTGGACACATCAAACGCGCTTGGACGTGCCAAAGGATATGACACAGGGCATCGGACGTATGCGCGTTACCTACAAGCTGACGGGCTCACAAGGGTTTAAGCATACTGGACACCGTGACATTGTCCTAAACCCGCAAGCACCTAAAATTGAGCTAACGAAATGCGGTCAAATCGGTCACCAGAATGTATTCGCACTGGCTGGCAAGGTAACGGATGAAATTGATTTATCGCCAACGCTGAGCTTGAATGGCAAGTCGGTGGCTGTTGACCGCGGGAATTGGCGCTCTATGCAAACCGTGCAGGATGGCAGTACAACGCTTCGCTTTGAAGCGCTAAACATGGCGGGCAAAAAAACGGTGTTAGAACATATTATCAACTTTGAAAGTGCCGCGCCTGCAGTCTCGATTGACGATTTACCCGAATCCATTACCCAAAAATTCATAACACTGACAGGCTCGGTGGATGACCCGACAGACCCAAAACCACATGTGTTGGTGAGCGGTTTTGGTGCGGTTGTCAATGGCAAACGGTGGAACTACAAAATGCGGCTTAAATCCTATGAGAATGCGATTGAGGTCAAGGCTGTCAACGCGCTTGGCAAGTTTTCGACCACGAATGCGTCAATATTCTGTGCTGTTATCGCGCCGCGCATTACCGTCGATGAATTTCCTGCGGAAACAACCCAGACGCGTATTACAATGACGGGTAGCGTTTCGAGCGGCATGACGGAGAATCCCGATGGTGTGAAACTACGTTGTAATGGGGAAGCGGTCGATGTCGCCTACGGACAATGGAGCAAGGAACTTATGCTCAACGAGGGTGAGAACGTCTTTTTGATAGAAGCGGAGAACGATTTGGGAGAAATTGTCGAACTTGAAAAAATAATTGAAAAAAAGTAAGTTTAATGGTTTACAAATCGATGCAAGTGTGTTATACTATGTCATGTTGCATCGAGGCGTAGCTCAGTTTGGTAGAGTGCTTGGTTTGGGACCAAGATGCCGCAGGTTCAAGTCCTGTCGCCTCGACCACAAAATATAACCCACAAACCCTTGCAAATACAGGGGTGTGTGGGTTTTGTTATGCCCGAAAATAGGTGTTTTACCCTTTAATTTACCCTTTACAGATTTGAAATGCTTTTTATATATGCTTCCATTCGCGCCGCACTCTCGTTCTGCATTCGTTCAGTCACATGCCCATACACGTCCAAAGTGAAACTTGCGGTATGGTGTCCTAGATTCTGTTGCACAGTTTTCACATTGTCGCCAGACTGCAATGCGGCGACAGCGTATGAATGTCGCAAGTCATGAAAGCGCGTCCCTGACAAGCCTATTTGTTTCACTATACGCTTGAAACCATGATACACCGTTTCGCGCGCTGGATGTACGCCCAATTCATTTGTAAAAACAAAGCCCCCATCGTGCCACGCCGAGCCAGCTAAGAGCCTCCACTCGCTTTGCTTGCGCTTGTGTTCACGTAAAATGTTCAG
>JAVBKJ010000092.1:0-10039 GCA_031554075.1 Oscillospiraceae bacterium
ATAAAACTTTTTGGCAGGTTGTTCACATGAGTCTCGTACAAAATTTAACGAAGGGGATGGTGAAAATCGCGGCGTCATTGCTGAAAACAGGGGTTTGGATAGTTGCAAAATGGCGCGGTTTGATGTATACTTACCTATCAATGTATTTTGCCAAGCGGAAGGAGTCCCGAACCATGCACGAAACTGTTGTAACACAAATGCCGCTTTTGGCACTGCGTGGCTTAGTTGTGTTTCCACGTATGCTCATTCACTTCGATATTGGTCGCGAAAAATCTGTACAAGCATTGGAACAAGCGGTGGCACGCGGGCAGTCTGTCTTTTTAGTGGCCCAGCGCGACGCGCATGAAGAAGACCCAGCCTTAGAGGCCTTATATAAAACGGGGACTGTGGCGCGTATTCGCCAAGTGCTCAAATTGCCAAACGACACGGTACGTGTCTTGGTTGAGGGTGGACACCGCGCCGCCTTTATTCGTGTTATCTCAACAGAACCCTTTATGGTTGTGGAAGTTGAGGATTGCGTTGAAAAGGTAAGCCGTTTACCGCAGACGCGCCGTGAGGCTATGTTACGCCACGCGATGGAGCTGTTTGAGGATTATGTAGAAATGGCGCCACGCACAATGTCAGAAACACTACTACATGCTCGAGAAATTGCAGATGTCAGCCATATGGCGGATTATATAGCCCAAACGTTAGCACTACGAACAGACGAGCGTCAATCCCTGTTAGAGGAAATCAACCCCACACGTCGGTTAGAACGCATGGGCGTTATCCTATTGCGCGAACTGGAAGTTCTGCGCATCGAACATCAAATTCAGATGAAGCTACGTGGTCAGCTGGGTAAAAACCAGCGAGACTACTATCTGCGAGAGCAATTGAAAACCATACAGGGTGAATTGGGGGAAGAGGATGACCCCGTGTCCGAAGCGGACGACTATCGCAACCGCATTATTGAACTCATGTTGCCGCACCAATCCGAAGAAAAATTACTGCGCGAAGTGAACCGCTTCTCCAAAATGAACCCTCATTCACCAGAACTCAGTGTCACACGTACCTATCTGGACACCTGTTTGGAACTGCCGTGGAACATCCTATCAAATGATAGGGTTGACTTGAAGCAAGCGCGCAGGATACTAGACAATGAACATTTCGGGCTTGAAAAAGTTAAAGAACGTGTGCTGGAATTTTTAGCGGTAAAACAATTGTCGCCGAACTTAAAAGGTCAGGTACTCTGCCTAGTGGGACCACCAGGGGTAGGGAAAACTTCCATCGCATCGTCGATAGCCCACGCTATGGGGCGCAAAATGGCGCGAATTTCGCTAGGGGGCGTGCGCGACGAGGCGGACATTCGTGGTCACCGTAAGACGTATGTCGGTGCTATGCCGGGGCGACTACTGAATGGTATGCGGCAAGCAGGCTCGCGGAATCCCGTGCTATTATTGGATGAAATTGACAAAATGGGACATGATTTCAGAGGTGACCCCTCTGCGGCACTATTGGAAGTGTTTGATAGTGAGCAAAACAACACGTTTCGTGACCATTATTTAGAAATACCCTTTGATTTATCAGAGGTGCTGTTTGTGACCACCGCCAATTCGATGGAAACCGTGCCGCGCGCACTCCTAGACCGCATGGAAATCATTGAACTGACAAGCTATACTGATGAAGAAAAGCTACAGATCGCCAAACGGCATCTGCTGCCAAAGCAGATTACCAAGCATGGGTTAGACGGCAAACAACTGAAAATGACGGACTCCGCCATACGCGAAGTGATTGCCTGCTACACACGAGAATCTGGTGTGCGTAAGCTTGAGCGAGCCTTAGGCGCGTTGTGCCGAAAAATTGCCCATCAGATTGCGGATGGACAGATAACGAAAATGACAGTACACCCACAGCAGGTGGAGACATTTTTGGGTGTGCCGAAATACCGTCCTGACCGCCGCATGAAGCAAGATGAAATTGGTGTTGCCAACGGGCTTGCTTGGACGCGTGTGGGTGGCGAGATACTGCAAGTCGAAGTCGGCATTGTGGATGGTAGCGGCAAGGTGGAACTCACAGGAAATCTTGGCGATGTCATGAAAGAGAGTGCAAAAGCGGCGCTTTCGTATATTCGTAGTAGAACCAAGCAGCTGAATATCGACCCGCAGTTTCGCACGACAAAGGATATTCACATCCATTTCCCAGAAAGCGCGATACCGAAGGATGGCCCGTCCGCTGGAATCACCATGGCAGTGGCCATGGTGTCGGCGCTGATTAATGCGCCTGTTCACTGCACTGTTGCCATGACAGGCGAAATCTCGTTACGCGGTCGCGTGTTGCCGATTGGTGGGCTTAAAGAAAAGACAATGGCGGCGCTTCGTATGGGCATCAAAACGGTTGTCATTCCTGCTGAAAACGAGAAGGATTTGGCAGATATCGACCAAACTGTGCGGAATGCGTTGCAATTTGTACTGGCGGAACATATGGATAAGGTATTGGAAGCGACGATTGATTTTTCGCGTCGTGCCGATGCGCCGCGCGTGAAAACCAAACAAACGCTAGTATCTGAAAATGGAATAACGGCTCCCCGTAAACGTGGGAGACCTAAAAAGGAAAAACATGACGAAACCAACGGTTAAATTCATAAAGTCTGGTGCTTCTGTATCAGATTTCATACAAGATAGCTTACCAAAACTAATTTTGACAGGCCGCTCCAACGTGGGGAAATCGTCGCTCATCAATTGTATGACGGGGCTTAAATCCATTGCGCGTGTGAGTGCCACCCCCGGGAAGACTGCCTACGTCAACTACTTTCTCATTGGCGACACGTCTTATTGGGTCGATTTGCCTGGGTATGGGTATGCCAAGGTGTCCCAAGGGGAAAAAGAGCGGTGGGGGCGTCTTATGGAGGAGTTTTTTGCGAATTTGGATAAGACAGCACGTGGCTTGCTCATAGTCGATATTCGTCATAAACCCACGCAGGATGATGTGGGCATGGCGACGCTATATCGAAGCATGGACATCCCGTTTATTGTCGTTGCCAACAAGCTTGATAAAATAAAACGCAGTCAAATGGAACCGCAACTTGACCAGATTCGCGAGACCCTATCACTTGATAGAGATACCGTGTTGATTCCTTTTTCTGCTGAAAAGGGTGACGGTAAACAGATATTAGCGCCGCTCATGGGTTTATAATCATAATTGTAGCCCCAAATTACGTAAGTGAGGGATAGTATGGAAACTGTTATGAGAGGGTTAGGCATTGATGCCGCAGGGCAGCTGACATTGGGTGGTGTCAACGTGCCTGCCTTAGCCAAAGAATATGGAACGCCTGTGTATTTGCTGGATGAAAAGGTAATTCGAGCGAATGCCGCGGAACTGTTGCAAGGGTTACAAGAACATTACCCTGCCAACTATACGGTCGCGTTTGCGAGCAAAGCATTGTGCTTCACCGCTCTGTACCCAATCTTGCAGCAAGAGGGGTTAGCGGCTGATGTTGTGTCTGGCGGCGAGCTATACACAGCGCTGAAGGGCGGCTTTGACCCCAAACGTATTTACTTTCATGGTAACAATAAAACGGCGGCGGAACTTCGTTACGCGCTCGAATCGGGTGTGCGCCGTATTGTCGTTGATAATGTGGAGGAACTCGTATTATTGGGGCAAATTGCGGCAGAATGTGCCGTTGTGCCTGAAATCTCGTTCCGTATTAAGCCTGGTATCGACGCGCATACCCATGATTTTATCGCCACAGGGAAGATAGACTCTAAGTTTGGCGTGGCGCTTGAGACTGGGGAAGTACATGAGATTATGAAGCTTGCCGCCGCCATGACCACAGTCAAAGTTGTGGGCGTCCATTGTCACATTGGTTCGCAGATTTTTGATGCTGAGCCATTCCGATTAGCCGCAAGGGTGATGCTAACATTGATGGCAGATTTGCGCCGTACGCTTGGATTGCCACTAACAGAACTTAATTTGGGCGGTGGATTTGGCATTCAGTACTTGCCGTCGCATGACCCTATTAGTTTGCGCGAAATGGCGGCAGTTTGCGCCCAATCGGTGATAGAGGTCGCGCGTGAGCTAGAGGTGCCATTGCCAGATTTGGTGCTGGAACCAGGTCGCTCTATCGTAGGACCTGCGGGGCTAACTGTCTACACTGTGGGCTCTGTGAAGAAAATCAAGGACGTCAACACCTATGTAGCGGTGGATGGCGGTATGACGGACAACCCAAGACATGCGCTGTACGAGGCATCCTATCACTTGATAGCCCCCGAACGCCCCAATGCGCCAGTGACACAATCTGTCATTATTGCAGGTCGTTGCTGTGAAAGCGGCGATGTTATCACGCGTAACGCCGCGTTGTGTGAGGTAGCGGCAGGGGATTTGCTAGCGGTGCAAGCCACAGGCGCGTATAACTACTCTATGGCTTCTCATTATAATCGTGTGCCTAATGCCGCTGTTGTCATGGTGTCGGAGGGGTCACATCGGTTGGTCGTGCGGCGTGAAACATATGCCGACGTTTGTCGTAACGATGTATAGTGACACACTGAACACCGTACTGGGCTATGTTGTTACAGCGATTGCTGCCTTATTTGCCATTATGCTTCACGAGATTGCACACGGTTTTGTTGCCTACAAGCTAGGTGACCCGACGGCAAAGGAGCAAGGGAGATTAAGCCTAAACCCGATTCGTCATGTGGATTGGATGGGGTTATTAATGATGATTGTGGTGCGTTTTGGATGGGCGAAGCCAGTCCCTGTCGATATTCGTTACTTCAAAAACCCAAAACAGGGGATGTCAATTGTTGCTCTGGCAGGACCGCTCATGAACTTCGCGTTGGCGTTAGTGTCGCTCCTAATTTGGAGTTTTACACGAATGACAGCTGCCTCACATCTGGCACTCTATTGGATCGACCAATTTTTGCAAACGTTTATTATTCTCAATGTGGGATTAGGCGTATTCAATTTATTGCCGATTCCGCCCTTGGATGGCTCGAAAATCGTAGGATTATTGTTGCCAGATAATGTTTACTATAGGGTGTTGCAATACGAACGGTACGGCATGTTCCTATTAATGGTACTATTGCTTACAGGTTGGATAACACCCGCCCTTTCGTTTTTGCGTACTCTGGCGTTGTCAGGCTTGGAGTTTGTGGCATTTCTGCCCTATCAGCTAGTGCAGAACTTCCTCTCTTAGGGGTGTTTGCATGGATGAATTTACGTTTAAGTTGCAGAATGTCGTCAAGTCGCAAGCGGACATGTTATCGGACTTTGAAGGACCGTTGGACTTGATTCTACATTTGCTGTCAAAAAACAAAATGGCAATTTCAGATTTGAAGATCTCCGAGCTTTTGTCGCAATATTTAGAATACATGCAACAAATGCAAAAACTTGATTTGGATATGGCAAGCGAATTTACGGTCATGGCTTCGCATTTGGTGTACTTAAAAAGCAAAATGTTACTAACCGTGGGTCAAAATCAAGAAGATGAAGATATGGCACTCTTATTACGCGCTCTGGAAGAACGAAAATGCCGTGAAGAATACGATAAAATTCAACTTGCGGTAACGTTTTTAGAACCGTTGTCGCATATTGGTCGCAGTATTTATGCAAAACCTGCAGAAACACTGGTGAGAGACCCTATCTACAAACGAACACACGCACCTGAAGAACTTCAACATGCCATGAGCGAACTGTTTGCGCGTCAAGTGCGCCGCGCCCCGCCCAAGCAGGTTGCCTTTCATGGGATTGTCGGGTCAGAACCGTTTCCTGTGCAGCACTCACAAACGTTGCTGTTAGAGCGATTAGAAGATGCAGGTCGGATTACCTTAAGCGCATTTTTTGATGAGGGGCTATCTCGTTCGGAAATGGTCGCCACATTTTTGGCAATTTTAGAACTTTGCAAAGAAGCACGCGTGCGCGTTCACATGATGGAAAATGGCGATTTAGAAATCCATCTGAGAGACGGTACAGAGGAAACGGACACTGTGTCAAACCTATCAATTGATAGGGAGGAAGAAAAAATTGGACAATAAGGAAATAGAATCCTTGTTAGAGGGTATACTATTTGCAGCAGGAGAACCAGTTAAGATAGAGCGACTGTGTGCTGTCATGGAAGCAGATCCAGCGATTATCGAGGAAGCCGCGACCCACTTGCAGGATTTTTATAAGTTTGAACGTCGTGGCATTCGATTGGTAAAGCTAGAAAACACGTATCAACTTGTCAGCGCACCTGAATGTGCTGAGCATGTGAGACGTATCTTAGAGGAACGCAAACAGCCGCCCATGTCACGCGCTACGCTTGAAACACTGGCAATTATCGCGTATCATCAGCCTACCACACGTGCCTATGTGGAAATGGTGCGCGGCATTGATAGCTCCAATACGGTGAATACCCTACAGGACAAAGGGCTTATCGAAGAGTGCGGACGGTTAGAAGTGCCGGGGCGACCCATGTTATTTCGCACGACCCCCATTTTCTTACGCTGTTTCGGGCTACAATCCTTAGCTGATTTGCCTGTGTTGGATACACCCGAAGGGGAAATCGAAGGGCAGATCACCTTTGGACAGCGTGCGCTTCGTGAAACCGCGGCCTCCGCAGGCATACAACTAGACAGTGCTGCTGAAGTGAGTTTGTAACGAGCTACGCAAGTTCGAAGAATTGTTGCTACCAACGTGCAGAGTGAGAGGTGAATAGGACGTGACAGGGTGGATTATATTCGGCGTTGTGTTTGCAATCATGCTGTTCGTTTTGTTTGTGCCGATAGGGGTGCGCGTCCGAAAACAGGACACCATCATCAAAGGATGGATGGTTGTTGGCTTTTGGAAATGGCAGCTGTATCCAAGCAGACCGCGTAAGCAAGCAAACACGCGCAAGCCAAAGGTAGACAAAAAGCCGAAACAAGCCAAAACAGTGCCGACGACAGAGGAAACACCCGTCACACCTGAGGCTAAGACGCAACGCCCCAAATCGAAATTCCAAGATAGATTTGATATGAAAAAGCTTGTTTCTCTGGGTTTTAAGACCATTGCGCGGTTGGGTAAACTCGTTAGCATCGATAGGTTAACCTTGCAATTTACGGCGGCGGCCCTATCACCTGATAAAGCGGCGATACAGTACGGCAACATTTGTGCGGCATTAGGCGCATTGCTACCATTCCTGCACCAATACATGAAAGTGCGCAAACAAACAATAGCCACCACGATTGACTTCACAAAAGAACAAATGGATGTCAATGGGGAAGTGCAAATCACGATACAACTTGGCGGCGTGCTGTTGTTTGGGTTGAGCATCCTTGTGGGATTAGCCAAATGTTACCACTGGAAGGCAAACAAAAAGGAAGTGTAAGTATGGAAAATAAAGAAACAATCGTAGAGATGATGACTGCCTCTCTGAGCAAAATTCGCGAGATGGTGGATGTTAACACTGTTGTGGGGCAGCCCATAGAAACGCCGGACGGCACAACGATTATCCCTGTGTCAAAAGTCGCGTTTGGGTTTGGTGCAGGCGGAACAGACTGGGGCGCCACAAAAAATAACTTTGGCGGAGGGGCAGGGGCTGGTATCAGCATTTCACCCGTCTCCTTTTTAGTCGTCACGCCGACGGGGGTGCGTCTGTTACCGATGGAGCCAAACCGCACCTCCAATACCATTGAGCGTGTCGTTGAATTAGTCCCTAGTGTTGTGGATAAGATAGACGGGATTATTAAGAAGTATAAGGCGTAATCTAACCGTCGTTGCAGGGACAAGGCGATATAAGCAGGCATGTTTTTTTCAAGGCTGGGTATACTGTACGTATCCAAACTTGGGAGGGACTTCAAATTTGCGTAAAAAGTGTTTTATATTCCTAACGTTGTGCGCGCTCGTTGCCACTTCGGTCGTGGCACAGGGGTTATCAGTTTCCGCGCAAAGTGCGTTATTAATGGATGCACATTCGGGACGCGTACTATACGCGCAGAATGCAGATCAAAAACGTCTGATAGCCAGCACCACGAAGATAATGACAGCGTATGTGGCGTTACAATCAGCCAATCCCGACGACAAGGTGACGATACAAAAAGCGCACACCTTGGTAGAGGGGTCACGTGTGTATTTCAAAGAAGGCGACGTACTAACAGTGCGTGAGTTGCTCATTGGCGTGTTATTGCAATCGGGCAATGATGCCGCGCTTGCGTTGGCAGATCATTGTGGCGGCAAGGAGGGCATTGACGGGTTTGTCGTTCGTATGAACGAGATGGCGGCAAAGCTGGGCATGAAAAATACGCAGTTTGCCAATCCTCATGGCTTGAATGACGATGGACATTATTCCACAGCAAAAGACATGGCGCTGCTAGCGTCTGCCGCCATGCAGTTACCTGAGTTTGCCGCTATATCTGCAAAGAAAACAGGTGGCGTTGGTGAGATTACCGTCCGAAACCATAATAAAATGTTGTGGAATTATGATGGTGCAAACGGTGTTAAGACAGGATACACGCAGATGGCGGGTCGCTGTCTTGTGTCCAGTGCGGAGCGAAACGGACAACTGCTCGTGGCAGTGACACTGGATGCCCCCTCTGATTGGGACGACCACGCTCGTATGCTCGACTTTGGGTTCACAAATTTTCCAGAACGCCGCCTTTGCACAAAGGATAGCTTTTTGGTAGAATTGCCTGTGGTTGCTGGCGTTGAGGGTATGGTGGATGTGCATGTGCGAGACACACTCACACGCGCGCTCAAGGAAGAAGAAGCTCGATTTGTCCGCGCCGAGGTGACATTGCCGCGATTTGTCTGGGCGGCCATTGAGCAAGGGGAAACTGTGGGCAAAGTTCGTTACTGGCTTGGTGAGGAACTCATAGGCGAGAGTGAACTATACGCGAATGCTACGGTTTCAGAGCAAGCGGTCACGCCTTTCTGGCAACGTATATTTGGTATGATGTCTGAACTTTCAGATACGTCTGATGCAGTGTAGACTAGGTTGATAATGGTGTCGTCGCGACAAGGTCGTTGACAGTTTATCGCTATATTGGTACTGATGCGGATGTGCTGCTGTATGCACATCCGCGCTATTTTTAGGAGGATAACATGAACGAAAGATTGCAAAAAATTATGGCAGCCCACGGATTAATGTCCCGTCGGGCAGCAGAAGAGGTCATAGCCGCGGGGCGTGTCTCTGTTAATGGCGTTGTTGCGAAACTAGGAGACAGAGCCGACGTTGACGTCGATACTATAGAAGTGGATGGCAAACCGTTGGTGGCCAAGCCCGAGACAGTGCATATTATGTTACATAAGCCGCGCGGCGTGGTGTCCACCATGTCGGATGAACAAGGTCGCCCCACAGTTGCTGAATTAGTGGTGAGTGTCGGTATGCGCGTTCTGCCAGTAGGGCGGCTGGATATGGACTCTGAAGGGTTGCTGTTAATGACAAATGATGCGGCGCTCATTCATGTGCTAACGCATCCCTCACATCAAGTGGAAAAGGAATATCATGTCTGGGTGCGGATACCAGAGGAGATTGCGTTGGCGGACGCTGTCAAAACAATGTCTGGCCCCATGATGATAGAGGGATATCAGATTCGCCCAGGGAAGGTTGCGATATTGGAGCAAGAACCAACGCGCGCGAAGCTATCTGTTATTATTGCGGAAGGGCGAAAACGGCAGGTGCGGCATATGTGCGCAGGTGCTGATTTAGTTGTGTTGCGTTTGCAACGTGTACGCGAAGGGGCGATTGAATTAGGGTCGCTAAAGCCAGGGACGTGGCGTCATTTGACAAAAGAAGAAGTCGCAGGACTCATTAAATTTGGTAAATAATTGCTATTGACAAACGACAACGTTGACAATCTTAACCAAAAACCGACGTTTACCTTTGGCTGAAGCAATCGTATGAAAGCCCCCCTCTCAGGCAATACTGTTATCATGCACTATCACCCGTATTCGGTGAGGTCATGAGGGAACAGTGGTGCAGGAGAGGGGGGTTCTATGGTCACAAAAGTTGAAATTTGTGGGGTAAACACCTCTAAACTAAAGGTTCTGCCCGGCGTTGAAATTCAAGCATTGTTGGCACGTACCAAGCAGGGGGACAAGGAAGCCA
>JAVBKJ010000103.1:0-12947 GCA_031554075.1 Oscillospiraceae bacterium
CGCAGTATGAGCCTACACCGCTCGCTACGCTGCCTGCCTTAGCCAGAAAAATTGGTATAAAGTCTCTGTATGTAAAGGACGAGTCCTATCGCTTTGGTCTCAATGCCTTTAAGGTGCTTGGCGGCTCTTTTGCTATGGCACAGTACATAGCGGGGCTATTGGGATGTCCTATTTCCGAATTGACATATGACAAGCTTGTGTCACAAGAAGTGAAGACCAAGCTGGGAGATGTAACCTTTTTTACGGCCACAGACGGGAATCATGGCAGGGGGGTAGCATGGGCGGCGCGAATTTTACGTCAAAAAGCGGTGGTGTTTATGCCGCACGGTTCTTCTGAGACGAGGCTTGCGAATATTCGTGCAGAAGGGGCGACCGCCTCCATTATTGACGGAAATTACGATGACGCAGTACGATTAGCGGCCTCAGAAGCGGCTAAGGTGCGTAATGGTGTCGTCGTGCAGGACACGGCTTGGGAGGGCTACGAAGAAATCCCCGGCTACATAATGCAGGGCTACGGTACAATGGCAAGTGAGGCAGACGAACAGTTGGTGGTGTGCGGCGAAAAACGTCCTACGCATGTATTTGTGCAGGCGGGGGTTGGTTCGTTAGCCGGTGCAGTGCAGGGGTATTTTGTTGGAAATTATGGTGAAGACTGCCCAATTACGACTGTTGTGGAAGCTAATGTTGCTGATTGCTTGTATCGTTCGGCAGTGACACACGATTACAGAATTGTCGGCGGTGAGATGCGAACCATTATGGCGGGTCTGGCATGTGGCGAGCCGAACACAATTTCGTGGAACATTCTAAGCAATTATACAAACTGCTTTGTGTCTGCACCTGATTGGGTTGCGGCATCAGGCATGAGAATACTATCTGCGCCGTTGCGTGGCGATAATCGTGTCATTTCGGGTGAATCTGGCGCTGTTGGTGCAGGATTGTTGTACGCAATCATGATGAATACAGAATATGCGGCGCTCAGACAGGAACTTAATTTGGATGAACATAGCGTCGTTCTTCTCTTTAGCACCGAGGGTGATACAGACCCTCAAACCTATGAAGATATTGTCTGGGGCGGCGATTACGCTTCACTTTGAATGAATAATGATACATCGATAATGTATAAATAGGAGGAAAATTAGCATGGATTTTAGTGCAGTCAAAGCTGCCGCGCAAGGATATCAATCTGAAATGACAAGCTTCTTACGTGACCTTATTCGCATTCCAGGAGAGAGTTGCGGCGAACGTGAGGTGATTCTGCGTATCAAGGCTGAAATGGAAAAAGTAGGGTTTACAAAAGTGGATATCGACCCGATGGGCAACGTGCTAGGCTACATGGGAACAGGGAAAACGCTGATGGCCTTTGATGCGCATATTGACACGGTCGGCATCGGCAACAAGGATAACTGGACATTTGACCCCTATGAGGGAAAAGAAGACGACGAAATGATTTATGGGCGCGGTGCGTCTGACCAATTAGGCGGCTTGGTGTCGGCTGTGTATGGTGCGAAAATTATGAAGGATTTAGGACTGCTATCTGATACATATACAGTGTTGGTCACAGGCACGGTGCAAGAAGAGGACTGCGACGGTCTTTGCTGGCAGTATATCATACAAGAAAGCAAAATTAAGCCAGAGTTTGTGGTGATTACAGAACCGACCAACGGTAATATCTATAGAGGACAGCGTGGACGCATGGAAATTCGTGTGGAAGTGGCTGGCGTAAGCTGCCACGGGTCTGCACCAGAACGCGGCGACAACGCCATATACAAAATGGGTGACATTCTGCAAGAAGTTCGTGAACTTAACAATCATTTGCATGTTGACCCATTCTTAGGCAAAGGCACACTTGCTGTTTCTGAGGTGTTTTTCAGCTCGCCCTCTCGCTGTGCTGTTGCGGATATGTGCGCCATTTCTGTCGATAGACGTCTAACAGACGGCGAAACTTACGAGTTAGCACTCAAACAAATTGCCGATTTGCCTGCCTGCCAAAAGTACAACGCCAAGGTAACGATGTACAAGTACGAGCGCCCCAGCTACACGGATTTGCTCTACCCCACAGACTGCTTCTTTCCGACATGGGTCATTCCCGAAAATGCCGCGCCAACGCTTGCCATGGTAGAGGCGTATCGGGGCATGTATGGCGAACCTAAGGTTGATAAATGGACGTTTTCCACCAATGGTGTGTCGATTATGGGTCGCTTTGGGATTCCTTGTATAGGATTTGGACCAGGCAAAGAGGAAGAGGCCCACGCACCAAACGAAAAAACATGGAAGGCTGACCTTGTCAAATGTGCCGCTGTGTACGCCGCTATGCCCAGTATTTATACAAAGTAGTCGAACATTATTCAAGGAGATCTGCATAAACATACAAACTAGGAGGACTTTTAGCATGTTACATACGGAAAAATTTATTAAGGATTTAGACGCACTTACCTTTGACAAAATGTATAATAACGACTTTTTGCTCACATGGGAAAAAAGTGATGACGAGATTGCCGCGACCTTTGCGGTGGCGGATGCGTTGCGTGATTTGCGTGAAAATAATGTATCCTCTAAGATATTTAAGTCTGGATTGGCGGTGTCGCTGTTTCGTGATAACTCGACTCGTACACGCTTTTCGTTTGGGTCTGCTGCCAATCTACTGGGCTTGGAGGTGCAGGATTTAGACGAAGGGAAAAGCCAAATTGCCCATGGCGAAACAGTTCGCGAAACAGCAAATATGGTGTCATTTATGGCGGATATTATTGGTATTCGTGACGATATGTACATCGGCAAGGGCAATACATACATGCGCGAAGTGTCCGAGGCTGTGCGCTTAGGGCATGAGGATGGCGTACTCGAGCAACGCCCGACGGTGGTGAATCTACAATGTGATATCGACCATCCAACCCAATCCATGTCCGATATGCTCCACATTATTCACCATTTTGGCGGTGTTGAGAACCTTAAGGGCAAGAAAATTGCCATGTCTTGGGCGTATTCTCCCTCCTATGGCAAGCCGTTATCTGTGCCACAAGGCATTGTCGGCTTGATGACACGGTTTGGCATGGATGTCAGCCTTGCCCACCCAAAGGGCTACGAAATCATGAGCGATGTTGAAAAAGTAGCGATGGCAAATGCCGCCAAGACAGGCGGTAGCTTTACAAAAACGAACAATATGGCGGAAGCGTTTGAACATGCAGACATTGTCTATCCTAAGAGTTGGGCGCCTTATGCCGCAATGGAGAAGAGAACAAATCTGTACGCAAACGGTGACCAAGATGGCATAAAGATGCTTGAAAAAGAATTGTTGTCACAAAATGCTCAACATAAGGATTGGGAATGCACAGAAGAACTTATGGCAAAAACCAAGGGAGGTAAGGCACTTTACATGCACTGTCTGCCTGCGGATATTTCAGGTGTTAGTTGTCAACAAGGCGAAGTTTGCGCGTCTGTATTTGACCGTTATCGTACGCCGCTTTATAAAGAAGCTGGATACAAACCCTATATTATTGCAGCGATGATTTTCTTGTCGAAAGTGAAAAATCCTCAAGCGACATTGCAAGCACTGTCGCAAGCAAAAAAACAACGTTGGATGCAGCTGTAGTTGTAATACTAATGCTCGATAAAAATGTACCATACATTTCTAACATCTGGCTTCGCCAGATTTGCGGCAAGCCGCAATAGATTAGTATTGACGGCATTTCGGCGGACTGTTGCCGCCACGCGCACTATGTTCTATTTACAAACATGGAATGTTTGTAAATAGAATTAGTATAATATGAGCAATGTGCGGCGTATAGGAAGTTTCTTCCTATACGCTGTGTTGCAAAGGGAGTGTTTTTGATGACGGTCAACATAAATGGTCAAGACATTTCGTATGAAAAAGATACGTCATTGTTAGCATTTTTGCGCGATGATTTACAGCTTACCGCTGTGAAAGATGGCTGTTCCGAGGGTGCTTGTGGCACTTGCACCGTGTTAATTGACGGTAAGGCGACACGTGCTTGTCTTATGAAGCTGAGTGCCTTGGCAGGAAAACGTGTGCTGACCGTTGAGGGGCTTACAGAACGGGAAAAGCAGGTATATGCCTTTTGTTTTGCCGACGCAGGTGCGGTGCAATGCGGTTTTTGTATCCCTGGCATGGTAATGAGCGCGAAGGCGTTGTTGGATGTAAACCCATCCCCGTCGGCAAGTGATGTCAAAAAAGCAATTAGGGGCAACCTTTGCCGTTGCACGGGCTATGTCAAAATTGAGGCGGCTATTCTACAGGCCGCGGCGTTTCTACGATCTGGAGACGTTATGCCAGTACAAGTGGATAGCGCACGGTTGGGTGAGTTGGTACATCGATTAGATGCGCAGGAAAAAACTCTGGGAACAGGGCGGTATGTTGACGATATCATTGTCCCCGATATGCTGTATGCCAAAGCATTGCGAACGCCGTACCCACGCGCTAAAATCCTACGAATAGACACCGCAGACGCGTTGGCGCACCCTGATGCCGTCCGCATTATCACAGCAGCGGACATTACGGGCAATCCCAAAATGGGACACTTGCTGAAGGATTGGGATGCGCTGATTGCGGTGGGCGATATTTCGCGATATGTTGGCGACGCTATCGCCTTAGCGGTCGCACGCACACAGGAAAGTTTGCATGAGATACTCTCACGAATTATCGTCGAGGCAGAGGAGCTGCCGCCACTGACAAACCCGCAACAGGCATTAGCCGAGGGTGCGCCGCACCTTCATGCCGGCGGCAATCTGCTAAAAGAGGAACGGTTATCCCGTGGCGATGCTGACGCCGCTTTGGCAACGGCGACACATGTTGTGACGCAACACTATTCGTTACCCTTTACGGAACATGCGTTTATGGAACCAGAATGCGCCATCGCGCAACCCGAGGGTGATGGGCTATTATTACTAACAGGCGGACAGAGTATCTATGATGAACGTCGTGAAATAGCCTCACTGTTGGGGCTTTCGCCAGAACATATTCATGTCAAGTCATGCTTGGTGGGGGGCGGTTTTGGCGGCAAAGAGGATATGAGCGTACAGCATCATGCGGCATTAGCGGCATGGCTGTGCCGCAAGCCTGTGAAGGTGAAGCTGACGCGCGCGGAAAGCATTGCAATTCACCCTAAACGTCACGCTATGGAAATTGATTTCACGACGGGGTGTGATGCACAAGGCAATATTGTGGCCGTAAAAGTGCGCATTCTATCGGATACGGGTGCGTATGCGTCCTTAGGAGGACCCGTGTTACAACGCGCCTGTACTCATGCCGCAGGACCGTATCATTTTGAGAATATTGACATTATAGGCAAAGCGGTGTATACCAATAATCCACCTGGGGGGGCGTTTCGTGGGTTTGGCGTCACGCAGTCTGCCTTTGCCATGGAGTGCAATTTGAATTTGTTGGCGACCAAGGTGGGCATATCACCATGGGAAATTCGTTACCGAAATGCCATACGTCCGGGACAGTCGCTACCTAACGGGCAAATTGCGGATGAATCCACAGCATTGGTGGCGTGTTTGTTGGCTGTAAAGGATACCTACGAATCCGCCACTTTTGCAGGCATTGCCACCAGCTTCAAAAATGCGGGGCTTGGCGTGGGGATACCCGACACAAGCCGCTGCATTTTATCTGTGGAACAGGGGCGGATTCATATTCGCTCTAGTGCCGCTTGCATTGGTCAAGGCATGGCGACAGTCATGTTACAAATGGCATGTGAAACATTAGCGTTGCCACCATCTAAATTTGTGGTCGAACCCCCCGACACAGCTCGTACCCCAAATGCAGGTACGACGACTGCCTCTCGGCAAACGGTGCTAACGGGGGAGGCGGTGGTGTTAGCCTGCCAACAAATAAAAGCACGATTGGCACTAGGAGACAGCTTATCAAGCTTAGAGGGGCAGGAGTTTTATGCGGAATTTTGCCCACCGACTGACCCATTAGGTAGTGATAAACCCCACCCTGTTAGCCATGTTGCCTATGGTTACGCCGCACAAGTTGTCACACTGTCCGAAACTGGGGCGGTGACAGGGGTGCATTGTGCGTACGATGTCGGGACACTCGTTAACCCTCGTGCTTGCGAAGGTCAAATCGAAGGCGGCGTCGTCATGGGGCTAGGGTATGCGCTAACAGAGGATTACCCCCTTGTGAAGGCACGTCCCACCGCAAAATTAGGCACATTGGGTCTGTTTCGCTCAACAGACGTGCCACCTATCAAGATTTCGTTTGTAAAAACAGAGAAACCGCTGTCCTATGCCCACGGCTCGAAAGGGGTGGGGGAACTGGCGACGATTCCCACCGCACCAGCCGTGCAGGGCGCGTATTTTGCACTAGATGGCAACTTTCGCACGTCGTTGCCATTGCGGCAAACAAAATATCGTAAGTAGCCAACAAATAAGATGAATAAATATGCAGTCCACCTATTGCATATTTATTCATCTTATGCTATATTATATTCATAACAACATAAAGGAGATTGACCATGAGTGAGATTAAGAAAGTAGTGCTAGCATATTCGGGTGGATTGGACACCTCTATTATCATTCCTTGGCTAAAAGAAAACTACGGGTGTGACGTGATTGCCGTTGCCGCAAATGTAGGGCAGGGGGATGAACTTGACGGTCTAGTTGAAAAGGCCAAGAAAACAGGTGCTATTGCTTGCTATATTGAGGATTTAACAGCAGAATTTGTTGACGATTACATATTCCCGACACTACAGGCTGGTGCGATGTACGAGGGTGAATACTTACTGGGTACATCGTTTGCACGCCCTGTCATTGCCAAACGGATTGTTGAAATCGCGCTTCGCGAGGGTGCGGATGCTATTTGCCATGGTTGCACAGGAAAAGGCAACGACCAAGTTCGTTTTGAACTTGCGATAAAGGCCTTCGCCCCCACAATGAAAATTATTGCCCCTTGGCGCGAGTGGGACTTAAAATCGCGCGAGGATGAATTTGTTTATGCGGAGGCACGCAACATTCCACTGCCGATTAATCGTGAGACAAACTATTCTAAGGATAAAAACCTGTGGCACTTGTCTCATGAAGGTTTGGATTTGGAAGATCCCAACAATGCGCCGCAGTACGATAAAATTTTAGAGCTGGGCGTTTCGCCAGAAAAAGCACCAGATGCCCCTGAGTCTATCTACGTGTACTACGAAAAGGGCATTCCGAAAGCGTTAAACGGCGTCACAATGGACGGCGTGTCGATGATTACAGCGCTAAACGCGCTGGGCGGCAAGCATGGTATCGGCATTCTTGATATGGTCGAAAACCGCTTGGTCGGCATGAAATCTCGTGGGGTGTATGAGACGCCTGGTGGCACGATTTTGTACAAAACACATGCCCTGTTAGAACAACTAACACTTGACAAGGACACGCTAAGCATGAAACATCAATTAGGTATCCGCTTTGCTGAATTGGTCTACAATGGTCAGTGGTTTACCCCATTGCGTGAGGCATTGACCGCGTTTGTGAACCAAACACAAGAAAACGTCACAGGCACTGTAAAGGTGAAATTGTATAAAGGCAACATCATTCCACAAGGTATGACCAGTCCTCATTCGTTGCACGACATGGAACTTAGCTCCTTTGGCGAGAGTGACTATAATCAAAAGGATGCAGAGGGCTTTATCAATCTATTTGGGTTGCCAATCAAAATGGGCGCATTGCTCAAGAAATGAGTTGTCTATGAAGCTGTGGTCGGGACGGTTTGACAAAGAGGTTGACAGCGCAGTCAACGATTTTAATAGTTCCATTGCGTTTGATGCTAGGCTGTATCATGAGGATATCTTGGGCAGTATTGCCCATGCCCATATGCTAGGGGCACAAGGGATTATTGACCCTGCGGAGGCGGACACCCTTGTGTCAGCACTAAAACAGCTGCTAAGTGATATCGAACAGGGGGCAGTGACATTTTCGTCTGATGCCGAAGATATTCACATGAATGTCGAAACGCTGCTAACAGAGCGGTTGGGGCAAACAGGGAAACGATTGCACACGGCACGAAGCCGTAACGACCAAGTAGCACTTGATTTTAGGCTATATGTCATGCGGCAAGTGCCAGAAATATGCGAGAAAATTGTACATTTTCAATCTATCTTATGCAAATTGGCGCGCGAACATCGTAAAACGGTCATGCCGGGGTACACACATTTGCAGAGAGCGCAACCAATCACGCTGGCGCATCATCTGATGGCGTGGGCAGAAATGCTCAAACGAGATGTGACGCGTCTGCGTGATGCACGGTGTCGCATGGACGAAATGCCGTTAGGCGCAGGCGCGTTGGCGGGGACAACCTACCCCATCGATCGTCACATGGTGGCTCATGCGTTAGGGTTTCGCGCCGTAACGGCGAACTCGCTTGATAGTGTGAGTGACCGCGACTTTGCGCTGGAGGTTCTCTCGGATTTGTCTATTCTCATGATGCACCTGTCGCGGATGGCGGAAGAAGTCATCTTGTGGTGTAGCCATGAATTTGGCTTTGCCACGTTGGATGATGCCTATAGTACAGGGTCGTCCATCATGCCGCAGAAAAAAAATCCAGATGTGGCAGAGCTGGTGCGCGGCAAAACGGGGCGCGTGTATGGTTCGTTGTTTGCCCTGTTAACGGTCATGAAGGGACTGCCACTTGCTTATAATAAGGATATGCAGGAGGATAAAGAGGCGTTTTTTGATGCGGTGGATACTGTCAAACTATGCTTGACGGTGTTTGCTCCTATGGTGCTAACACTTACGTTTAAGCCGCAGAACATGTACGCCGCCGCCTCGAAAGGCTTTTTGAATGCGACAGATGCCGCGGATTATTTGGTCAAAAAGGGGCTGCCTTTTCGCGATGCGTATACCATCATTGGCAAGCTAGTGAAGCTTTGTTCAACACAGAACAAAACGTTGGAATCAATGGGTTTAGAGGAGTTGACAGCCCTGTCACCTGTGTTTGCGCAGGACTTTTATGAAGCCATTCAACTGGAAATCTGCGTTCGTAACCGCGACGTATGTGGCGGACCTGCCCCCGAAGCCACGCTTGCCCATATCGAAGCTATGGAAGCATTTTTGGAGACACAGGTATGATACAGGTTTTTGTAGACGGCGCAGAGGGGACAACAGGGCTTCAATTAGAGGAACGGTTGCGGAATAACCCACAGGTGCGTATTATCCCTATTGACACGGCGCTCAGAAAAGACAGTCAGGCGCGAAAAAGCTGCTACGACAAAGCGGATGTAGTTTTTTTGTGTTTGCCAGATGCGGCGGCGCGTGAAGCAATGACCCTCGTTACCAACCCCCATACGGTAGTACTCGATGCGTCAACAGCACATCGCACAGCCAGCGGTTGGGCGTATGGATTGCCAGAACTGTCCCCATCTCATAGAGTTGCCATTGAAACAGGGAACCGAATTGCTGTCCCCGGTTGTCATGCTTCTGGATTTTGTGCGCTCGTGTACCCATTGATAATGGCAGAGCTACTCGTAAGGAACTTACCGCTAACCTGCACTTCGTTGACAGGATACAGCGGTGGTGGCAAAGCGATGATTGCCGCGTATGAAGTGGATACCCCACCCCGTGGCGCACGCCCTTACGCATTGGGGCTACAACATAAGCATTTACCAGAAATGACAGCTCAGTGTGGTTTGTCTACCCCTCCAATTTTTTTGCCCATCGTCACACCTGTCAGGCAGGGAATGCTCGTTACGGTACCTGTATGCCACGATGCCCGTTCCTTGTGGGAACAGTTAGCCGCACATTATGAACACGCAAAAAATATTACCGTTGCCGACTTTGGTGGGGAGAGCTGCCTACAGGGTGGTCAGCTCGATATGGAGGCCTTAAACGGTACAGATACGATGGAAATTTTTGTGTTTGGGCATACGACGCAAGCGTTATTGGTGGCTCGATTTGACAATTTAGGCAAGGGCGCTGCGGGTGCTGCCATGCAATGTATGGAATTGAGGATGAAGCTATGATAGAGTATATCGTAGGCGGTGTAACCGCCCCCAAAGGATTTCGTGCCGCAGGGATACATTGTGGCATCCGCAAGAATAAAGACAAGAAGGATTTAGCGCTCATCTTCGCTGATGTAGACTGCGCGGCCGCTGCGGTTTACACAACAAACCGTGTACAAGCCGCGCCTATTCAAGTGACAAAACGACATTTAGAAAATGGGCGTGCGCGTGCTATTGTTGCGAACAGTGGTAACGCAAATGCTTGTGCGCCACTGGGGCTTGAAAATGCAATTTCCGCATGTAAAGCGGTTTCGCTTGCGTGCGGCATTGATGCCTCTGATATCATTATCAACTCAACAGGTGTTATTGGTCAAACCTTACCCGTGCAAGCGATTGTAGACGCTGCCCCTGCGCTAGTGGCGGCGTTGTCTGTCACAGGCAGCGATGATGCTGCCGGCGCTATCATGACCACAGATACAATACAAAAACAGACGGCGATTTCTCTGATGATTGACAACCAGCTTGTGAAAATTGGTGCAATCGCCAAGGGAAGTGGCATGATTCATCCCAATATGGCGACGATGCTATGTTTTATTACCACCGATATGAACATATCGTCCCCGTTATTGCAGGAGGCGCTGTCCGAAGTGACACGCAAAACATTTAATCGTATCTCTGTGGATGGGGATACATCAACAAATGACATGACTGCCGTTCTTGCGTCCTGTTTAGCTGGCAATACTGCTGTTGTCACGAAGAATGACGCGTATTATATTTTTGAAAATGCACTTTTTCAAGTGTGCAGTTTGCTGGCAAAGTTGATAGCAACAGATGGGGAAGGGGCTACACGGCTTGTGTGTTGCACCGTAACAGGTGCGGCAAGCGAAAATCAAGCAGAGACGTTGGCGATGTCGGTCACGTCGTCCTCTCTTGTGAAAGCCGCCATGTTTGGTGCAGATGCCAATTGGGGGCGTGTACTATGCGCTATGGGATATGCGGGAGTAGACTTTGACCCGACAACGGTTAATGTGACGTTTCAATCATGCGTTGGTGACATCACAGTTTGTGAAAATGGACGTGGGCTTGCATTTGATGAAGCGCGTGCCAAACAAATTTTAACGCAATCAGAGGTAACCATTAGGTGTGAACTATCAGAAGGTTCTGCAGAAGTTACGACGTATGGTTGCGACCTCACCTATGATTACGTGAAAATCAATGGAGATTATAGAACATGATTGATGATACATTGCGAGCGTCGGTATTATCTGAAGCACTGCCGTATATACAAAAGTTTTCACACAAAACAGTCGTTGTGAAGTACGGCGGCGCGGCTATGCAGTCAGAGGCACTAAAGCGGGCGGTTATTTCGGATATCGTACTGCTATCGCTAGCCTCTATTCGCGTGGTGGTGGTGCATGGGGGCGGTCCTGAAATTAACGCCGTTCTTGATAAAATGCACATTGCACCCAAGTTTATAGATGGTTTGCGGTACACAGATGCCGACACCATGGATGTTGTCCAAATGGTCTTATCAGGTAAAATAGGTAAGGATTTAACCGCGTTGGTGCATCAATTGGGGGGCAAGGCGATTAGTCTGAGCGGTATTGATGGACAGCTCATGATGGCGGATAAGCTGTTAGGCGAGGTTGACTATGGCTTGGTAGGACAAATTAAACGTGTTGACCCCTTTGTTATCAACATGGCGTTAGATAATGGTTATATACCTATCATTTCAACCGTGGCTCAAGGTGACAATACTGCCTATAATCTCAATGCCGACACCGCCGCCAGCGCTATTGCTGTGGCACTAGGGGCAGAAAAACTGATTTTACTGACGGATGTGAAGGGTATTTTAACGGACGCTAAGGATGACACGACACTCATTCCTGTTTTAGCGTTATCAGACATACCAAAACTGACGAAAAGTGGCATTATTACAGGTGGTATGATTCCTAAAATGGAATGTTGTGTAGAAGCTGTACGGCGCGGTGTCACGTCTGCTCATATCTTAGACGGGCGCACACCGCATTCAATTTTGGTTGAAATGCTGACTGATAGTGGCGTTGGCAGCATGATTGTGAGGGATTAACATATGGATATTCGATTGGAAACGGTTGAGGATTTTCGCATTGTCGAAAATCTGACGAGAGAAGCATTTTGGAACTTATATGCACCTGGATGTGTTGAGCATTATATTGCACATCACATTAGAAAAAGTAAGGCGTTTATAAAGGAATTAGACTTTGTGGCTGTATTGGATGGTCAAATAGTGGGAAATATTATGTATACGCATTCCCATGTTGTCGCGCCCGATGGCACAAAACATCCGACCATCACATTTGGACCTCTAAGCGTGTTGCCTGCCTTTCAGCGGCAAGGGATAGGTAGCGCGCTAGTGGCGCATTCAAAATTGGTGGCGACAAACATGGGCTTCACAGCTATTGTAATTTATGGACACCCTAAAAACTACCATAAAATGGGCTTTTGCAGCGCTTCAAAATTTGGTATCAGCCGCGGTGACGGCAAGTTTGCCGTCGCACTGATGGCAATGCCGTTAACCGCTGGGGGATTAGACGGCGTTCGTGGTTGTTTCCACGAGAGTGAAGATTTTGCCATAGATGAGGCAGCATTTGCTACCTTTGAGGCAACATTTCCCCCGAAAGAGAAAATTGAAACACCAACGCAAAAAGAGTTTGCTATTATTTCCACTACATTAGAAGAAGTGCAACCATGAATACTGCTATCATGCCAACATATGCTCGTTATCCTGTGACATTTGTGCGAGGTGATGGTTGTTTCTTATTTGATGAAGCAGGTAAGCGGTATTTGGATTTTGCCAGTGGCATTGGTGTCAATGCAGTTGGGTATGGGCATCCTCAATGGGTTTCGGCAGTCACAAAGCAAGCGGCGACACTGGCGCATGTGTCCAATCTATACCATACAGAGCCAGCGGCACAACTTGCCCAACGACTTACACAGATATCGGGCATGGAAAACGTCTTTTTTGCCAACTCAGGC
>JAVBKJ010000073.1:0-10264 GCA_031554075.1 Oscillospiraceae bacterium
GGTCATTTATTCGCTCTAATTTCTCTACTAATTCAGAAAAATTCATTCCCATCAGCTCCAAGTCAACATAATGTTATTCATTATATCAACTTACGCCACTTATTGCTACCTATTTTAACTTTTTTCATGCGTTTGGCGTGAGTTCATCATGCTGACCTTGTAAATTGCAAGTGGTAACTGTTGACTCCTCGACAGGTTACTGTTTTTATGATACAATTAAGTGTGCTACTGTCCCTACGAATATGCCGTGGCAACAGTATCTTACGTTTGGATATCGTAGCCTGCCTTAAAATCTTTAGCGTGCCAACGCCGTTTCAGTCGTTGGAGAAATGAGATCACCTATGAAGGAAATATTTTTGCTGAAATGTGGAGAGCTTATCCTTAAAGGTTTGAATCGTGGTCGTTTTGAACAGCAACTCATGAGCAATATGAAACGGCGTCTCAAACCACACGGCAATTTTCAAATATCATCTAAGCAATCCACTATTTACGTTGAGCCAGCGGACGACGCGAATGCAGACGCTGCGTTTGATGCCTTAACACGCGTGTTTGGACTGGCGGCTCTTTGCCGAGCGCCCATGATAGCAAAGGAATTGCCAGCGATAATTGACTGTGCCGTTGCATACCTAGCCGCACCACTGCAGTCGGCACGGACGTTTAAGGTGGAATCAAAACGCGCGGATAAACGTTTTGCGTTGACCTCGCCCCAAATTTCCTCCGAGGTAGGCGCGGCACTGCTTGATGCGTATCCGCATTTGCGCGTGGATGTTCACAAACCCGATGTGACCGTGTATGTCGAAATCCGAGAACGCTATGCGTATGTCCACACTACGGCAACCATGGGCGCAGGGGGACTACCCGTTGGCGTGAGTGGTCGCGCTGCCCTGCTCTTATCGGGCGGCATAGATTCCCCTGTGGCTGGCTATATGATGGCAAAACGCGGGCTAGAAATCCTGCCAATCCATTTTTACAGCTACCCCTACACTGGGGAAGAGTCTAAAGAAAAAGTGTTGACATTAGCGCGCTTGATGGGGCGATACACAGGGCGTCACATGGTCTCCATCGTGCCGTTCACGGCGATACAAGAAGCGTTACGCAAAACCTGCCCCGAAAGCTTATATACGCTGGTGATGCGCCGCTTTATGATGCGCATTGCAACGCGCCTAGCACACGACAACGGCTGCGGCGCACTCGTAACGGGAGAATGTCTAGGGCAGGTCGCCTCACAAACGATGGGGGCGATGGCAGTAACGGAAGCCGTTTGCGACTTACCTGTGTTGCGCCCTTGTGTAGGCATGGATAAAGAGGAAATTGTAACGGTAGCGCGTAAAATCGGTACATTTGAGACGTCAATCCTGCCTTTTGAAGATTGTTGCACGGTTTTCACGCCGCGCCATCCTAAAACAAATCCTACACTTGCAGAGGTCGAAGCGGCCGAGGTAGGGCTAGAGATTGACGCGCTAGTGACAGAAGCGGTCATGAAAACAGAAAAGGTGAAACTATGGTAGCGGAAATTATTGCCGTTGGTACGGAATTACTACTTGGTGCAGTGGCGAATACAGATGCTCAAATGATTTCACAGGAACTGGCGGCTCACGGCATTTTTGTCCATCACCATACTGTGGTGGGGGATAACGCGGTGCGTCTGGGCGAGGCACTGTCTGTCGCGCAGCATCGCGCGGACATTATCATCACAACGGGGGGGCTGGGACCCACGTATGATGATATGACGAAGCAGACTGTCGCGGCGCATTTTGGGTTGGCGCTCACACTGCACCAACCGTCGCTTGACCGCATACACAGTTTTTTTGAGAAGCTAGGGCGACCCTGTACGCCGAACAACGAACAGCAGGCTTGGTTGCCTGACGGTTGCACGATTCTGACGAATACCTGCGGCACTGCCCCGGGCTGTGCCTTTGCAAAGGATGGTAAACACGTCATTTTGCTACCAGGACCGCCAAAGGAATGCCACGCCATGCTCGTTGGCGGTGCGATGCCGTACTTGCAAACGCTACGAGGACAGGCGCTTGTGTCTCGGTTCATTCGATTTTTTGGGATTGGCGAGTCGGCACTCGAACACCAATTGCGCGCCCAAATGCAGGCGGCGGAAAATCCGACCATCGCGCCCTATGCCAATGACGGCGAGTGTTATCTGCGCGTCACGGCGACTGCCGCGACAAACGAGGAGGCCTTTGCCCTAACAGTGCCTGTCGTGACGGCAATTTGTGAACAGTTTCAAGCATACGTGTATGGCGTTGATGTGGATACGTTGGAGGCGGCGGTTAGTGCGCGGCTACATGCCCAAGGGCAGACTTTGGCTGTCGCGGAATCCTGCACAGGCGGTTTGATAGCCAAAAGAATGACGGATTTATCGGGCGCCTCGCAGGTGTTTTGGGGCGGCGTGGCGACTTATAGTAACGACGCAAAAACCACACTGCTAGGCGTGCCGCCAGCGTTGATTGACACGCATCATGCCGTATCAGCCCCTGTGGCAGAGAGCATGGCAACACGTTTATTAGCACTCAGCGGCGCGGATTATGCCTTATCGGTGACGGGACTTTGCGGACCTGAGGGACAGGAGGGCATAGAGGCGGGTACAGTTTATATTGCATTGGCAACAAAAACAGGGCAATTGCTGTGCAAAAAACTTGCCGTCGGAACGGGACGCACGCGCGGTCGCACGCTGTCGTCAGGTCACGCCTTGATGCTGTTGCTCACCCATATGTAAGCAGTGTATTATTTTTGCATAGCAGCACATACTACTATCGTACTTCATCCAACACGAAAGGAACTGAGCAAGTATGAGAGGTTTTATGAAAGGCATGGGCATGGGGGTTATGGTAGGTGCTGCCTTAACCATGGTCATGGTGCCATTGGATAAAAAGAAAATTATGAAATCCAACGTGGGGCGCACGATTCGTTCGGTAGGCTCTATGATGGAAACGCTGCAAGACGCGTTTTAACGCGCCCTAGACAACACCCATTGGGTGTTGTCTAGCTACATATGGTACAAAGCTATAGCGACTTCACACTATATTTGATTTAAGTGTATGCTTCTGCAAGTAAAATTACAGTAATGTGAACTGGTTTTTTGTAAAGGTGAGGTAGCCTTCGTCGCGCATATGGCATAGCTCACGAGACAACGCACTGCGGTCGACACATAGAAAGTCTGCCAAATCGGCGCGGTCAAAGGGCACTGTAAACTGCCGCGCATTATGCAACGTTTGTTGCTGTTGCAAATACAACGTAAGTTTTTCACGTATCGTACGCTTCGATAAAAGCTCAACACGTTGATTTAGGTACACGTTTTTCTGTGCCATCAAACGCAGCATGTTTGTCAAAAGAACTTGATGAAACTTGCAGGAGGTTTCACAAACGGTTAGGATATGTTGCACCTCTAAAAATAAAATATCGCTTTCGTCCTCTGCCACAACGGTTACGGGGCTGATAGCGGTGTCAGCAAAGGCGAGCGCCTCCCCGAAAAGATGTCCCACACCGAGCGCCGCTAACAAAACGGCATGTCCCTCCGCATCTTCCTTGAGAAGCTTTACACTGCCTTTGAGCACAATGCCAATGCGATTTACACGGTCGCCGCCGTAAAAAACAACGGTATTTCGACTATACGTGTGAACTTTAGCGCCCAAACAGCTGAACAACTTTGGCAGGTCAGACGTTATGCCAGTAAAAATGGGCATGTTCTGAAGCACTGTAAAATATTGTTGCATAGTCAATCACTCCTTTGTTGCAATTGCAACATACTTGTTACTGACAGTGTAGTATACTAAGGTCAACAAGTCAAGCGAGTTATGAAATTTTTGATAGAGGTGCAATATGGTACGACAAATGATTAAAATTGATGCCGACAAATGCAATGGCTGCGGCATCTGTGTGAATGCCTGCCACGAAGGTGCGTTGGGCATGATAGACGGAAAAGCAGTGCTACTCCGCGACGATTACTGTGACGGCTTGGGCAACTGTCTGCCAGCCTGTCCGACAGGGGCCATTACCTTTGAATTGCGAGAAGCGCCCGCATTTGATAAAGTCGCTGTTGAGAAAGCAATGCACCAAGGTTGCCCCGGAACAGCCGCCAAGGCGTTTACCAAACCATCAGAAAGCCCTGCCCCCGCGCAAGTCAATGTCGTTGCGCCAGCCAGCCAGCTACGTCAATGGCCCGTGCAAATTAAGCTTGTACCTGTGAATGCCAGCTATTTTAGTGGGGCGCATTTGCTAGTGGCGGCGGATTGCTGTGCGTTTGCCTACGGCGATTTTCATAACGCGTACATGAAGAAAAAAGTGACGCTTATTGGTTGCCCGAAACTTGACGAAGTGGATTACACTCAAAAACTGACGGCCATTTTACAGGAGAATGATATTAAATCGGTCACAGTGGCGCGCATGGAAGTGCCTTGCTGCGGTGGATTGGAATACGCCGTTAAGAACGCATTACAAGCATGTGGCAAGATGATTCCATGGCAAGTCGTTACCATTACGACGGACGGACAAATTCTCGATTAAGCTGCCTACATACAGAGACGCGATAACCGTAATAAAGGAGTGCCGACGGCACTCCTTTATTACGTCTGCTAATCCGTTGCATTTGCAACAAAACAATTAATCGCGGCGTCCGCCGTCGAGTACGTTGGGTTCTTCTGCGTAGATAACGCGTGTTTCATCGGCAACACCTGGCTCACGTTGTTTGGGGTTGGTATCCTTGCCAGGTGGGTTGCGCGACATATTGACCTCAGGAAGTTTACTTGGTGTTGGCATACATTACCTCAATCGGCTGACTGCGTTTGGCAACCAGCGTGACGTATCATTCGCAACGGCTTCTACTATTTCTGCGCCTGACCGAAAATGATCAAACTTACCAGCGTCTATTTCGTGGACGACAGCATCTAGTACATTTTCAAAATACTGCTCAGGCGAACGCATAGACGTTGGCTGAAGCATATGCGATTGTTCCTCTACAAGACGTGCATACTCGTTTTTCACTTGCGCAATGAGTACGGCTCGGTTCATGGAAATCACCTCGCCGTTAGTATGCCGCGATTGATAAAAATAATGTGCAACAACGCACATTTTCGAGCGTGTCGCATAGTATATCAATGGCGTGTCATACAAAACATTGATACACATTGAAATGCGAGGAACAGGTCTATGAAAGAAACTACGTTTAAGCAAGCTCTAATCGCACTTCTAAAGGTAAAAAGCATTATTACCATAACAATTATTGGTGTTGTCTCGTACTTAGCAATACAGCGGGTCGTTGACCCAGCCGTGTTTACGGGCATTGCCGCCTCTGTCGTCACCTATTATTTTAGCAGGCGAGAGGAAGGGGACAAGTGAGGCGACTGTGGTTTTTTCCTTAAACAATAAACCTGCTTGATTACGTAACGAATCAAGCAGGTTTATACGTTTGGTTATGCTTTAAGCTGCCACAGCAAACTTTCAAAACGGACACCCTCGCTGGGGGGCGTGCCATCCTCTGTGGAGAGTACCACACAATCATGGACAAACTGGGCAGCCGTCTCAACAGACTGCGCCAACGTGTGACCGTGCATGAGCGAACCCACGACAACGGACGCGTAGAGGTCACCTGTGCCGTGGAACATTTGACCCACAAAGGAACGACCCACGTAGCCAAAATCACCTGTCGTGCGGTCGAAGTACACCTGTCCAATTTGACATTGCGAAGGGCGCACCCCAGTGATAACGACAGAACGCTTGCCATCGCCCGATAATGCCTCCAGCCAACGTTTGAAATCTTCAGGCTTTTGTGGCGCGGATTCATATGGCTCATTAAGCAACAGTGCGGCTTCTGTAATATTCGGGGTAATGAGGTCTGCCCTGTCTGTCAATTCCTTCATGCGATGGCACATCGCGGGGGTGTAGGTTTTGTACGCCTTGCCATCGTCGCCCATCACAGGATCGACAACAATGAGCGTGTTTGCATCCTTTTTGAAGGTATCGAAGAACTTGGCAACAACGTCGATTTGCTCTTCACTGCCAAGGAAACCACTGTACAGGGCATCAAAATGCAGGTTAAGCGCCTGCCAGTGCGCGGCGGCCTCTACCATGTCCTTTGTCATGTCTAAAAAGGTAAAATTGGAAAAGGCGGTGTGCGCAGATAAATATGCTGTTGGCAACACACAGCACTGTACACCCATGGCGGACAGCGTTGGCAAGGCAACAGTAAGCGAACAACGACCAAAGCCAGAAATATCATGAACAGCGGCGACACGGGTAATGGGCGCATTTGTAGGTGTATACATAATAGCTCCTTATTTGTATGTTATATACCCCTGTTTCAGCGACATTCATCACCAAAACAGGGGCAAAAACGTTTATTCTGTAATAGCTTCAACGATGGATACAGAAGCGGAACAACCAATACGGTCCGCGCCAGCCTCAAGCATGGTTTGGGCATCTGCCAGCGTACGCACGCCGCCCGAGGCTTTCACTAGCAACCCCTTAGACGCGCGCTTCATGAGCGCGACATCAGCGGCGGTAGCGCCACCTGTGGAAAACCCTGTGGACGTTTTGACAAACTGTACGCCAGCGGTATGACAAAGGGCGCAAACGCGTTCTTTTTCTGCATCGGTTAGCAAACACGTTTCCAAAATGACCTTGACACACGCTGTGCCAGCGGCTTCCACGACAGCACGAATATCAGCCAAAACGGCCTCATCCTGCCCCGCTTTGAGAAGCCCAATGGGAATGACCATATCCACTTCTTGTGCGCCGTCTGCCACGGCTTGCTTGGTTTCAAACGCTTTTGCAGCGGTACTCATCGCCCCAAGGGGGAAACCAACAACAGAGCAGACCTTCACATCACTGCCGCTAAGCAGACGAGCCACAAGCGGCACGTACACGGAATTAACGCACACAGACGCAAAACCAAACGTGCGCGCTTCCTTACAAAGGGCTTCCACCTGTGCAGGGGTTGCCTCAGCTTTGAGGATCGTGTGGTCAATGCAAGCGGCCAAAGAACTACGCGTTTTCATCAATGTACCTCGCAACGTCGCCAACGGTGCGGAACTTACTGACTTCATCTTCTTCGATAATGACGCCAAATTCCTCCTCAACAGACATCATTAGTTCTATGACATCTAGGGAGTCTGCGCCTAAATCCTCAGCTATGTCAGTTTTTGCGGTAATCTTGTCAACATCGATATCCAGTTGTGCGGCTAGAAGCTCTCTCACCTTTTCAACGGATGAACTCATGGAAAAACCTCCTCAAACGTACTGCTATTTTGCCTTCAATTAGAATAAGCATTTGCCCTTACAGTATAAACCGAAATGATTGTCCTTGGCAACCCCTAAACGCAAAAAAATTTAACTTTTTCTCATGTTGGGCTAACGAATCGTAAAATAAAACACTGCCCATCCAAAGATGGGCAGTGTTGGCTACCAAAAATGAGCTAAGACAGCGTTGCTAACTGACGAGCAAGCTTGCTCTTGCGTCTTGCCGCCGTGTTCTTGTGCAACAAACCGTGGGCTGCAGCCTTATCTATGGAAATCTGCGCGCTGATGAATTGGGAGCTGGCAAGTGCCTTATCACCCTCGACCACAGCTGCGGATACCTTTTTCATAGACGTTTTTAGGCTGGTTTTTTCATTGCGGTTACGCGCGGCTTTAGCAGCATTAACCGAAACCCGCTTCTTGGCAGACTTGATATTTGGCAAGTCAACCACCTCCTTATCAAAAGTTGCGCTCAAAAATCTTACGCACCAACGAATTGTAACACAAACTTTCGAGTTTTTCAATAGGTAATCAACAATTTGTATGAAAAATTTTTTACGAGACACCCTATGTGTATCTAAGAAAGGGCAGGTGCTAACATGCAGCAAGCGCAAAAAAGGACGGACTTAGCGGTAGAGGCTCACGAGATTTGGCAGGAAAGCACACAGGAAACCACAGCGTTATCAGGCGTTGAGGCTAAGGACGAGGTGGTTGAGGGGTATGCTGTGACACGCGTACGTATTAAAGATGAGGCAGGGGCGGCACAGCTTGGCAAGCCTTGCGGACTTTACGTTACCTTAGAAATGGGGGACTACTACACCCACAGCCAACCCGACGCCTTTGGCAATGTCGTACGGGCGCTGGCGGGCGAGATTCGACCCATGCTACCCCAGCAAGCGGCAAGCACAGCACTTGTTGTGGGGCTTGGCAATCGCAACATAACCCCCGATGCCATAGGACCGCTGTGCATAGAAGATATCATGGTGACACGCCATTTGGTCGAACGCCTGCCCGATATGTTTGGGCATATGCGGCAGGTGGCGGCACTCACACCAGGGGTGTTGGGCACAACAGGCATGGAGACAGCTGAAATTATACGCGGTGTTGTGGAAAAGGTCAAGCCAGATATGGTGCTGATTATCGACGCGCTGGCGTCGCGGAAGCTATCGCGTCTTTGCAGCACCATCCAAGTCGCCGATACTGGCATTGTGCCGGGGTCGGGGGTTGGTAATGCGCGCGCGGCACTGAATCAGACAACCTTGGGCGTGCCTGTTGTGGCGATTGGTGTGCCAACGGTGGTAGATGCGGCGACGATGGCGGCGGACTTATTGGAAGAGGCGGGATTACCTGCTATCGACCCCGATATACTGTCGAAGGTGGGCAATGGGCTAATCGTCACGCCAAAAGAGATTGATTCTCAGGTGGCGGATGTCTCTCGTATCGTGGGCTATGCCATTAATCTGGCGTTACATGCAAGCCTAACGGTGGAAGATGTAACAAACTTCTTGTCCTAAAAAAAACAAAACCTCCATATAGTATCTTATATTACAAAGGATACACGGAGGTACATATGAATACGAAAGCGCGTCGTTTCAAACGATTGCCACTGCAAATCGTGGCGCAACAGCTTATGCGCCTAATGTTTACAGGGCTTGCCATCTGGTTTTTGGTGCTACTATGGCAGCATTTTGGTGTCACAAATGCCATCGCGTCTGCCCTGCGCCAACAAAAAGGACTAGCCACCACCCTGCTGACATGGGAACTTAGGGGCGCTACATTACCAGAATCGCCTACTTTGTTAGGCATGACCCTAGCGCTCGAGCCTAGTATTGCCCGTCCTGCGCCCATCACCCCTGAGGTTATTGAAACATGGCCAGAAATATTGACGCCGACCCCCAGCACTGCCATCGTGCGCGACGAAGAACCAGGGCTGTCAAGCGCAGAACCCGCGGAACACCACACCGCGCCGCCACAGACAACGCCGCAGACAGAGACACTACCCACGGCGGTAACCTTATCAGCAGGGGGCGGGCAACATTTTTTGAAAGTGGGCGGCGTGTATATTCGCAATGAAACCACCATAGATGTGGATGTGGCGAAGCTGTCCAAACGGAAGGTCGCTCTCAAACTGACCCCCCATAAGCCGCAAATTCTCATTGTACATACGCATGGTAGCGAGACATTTTGGCCCACGCCGACAGGGGATACCACGTCTGTGATTGCCATTGGCAATAGGCTGACAGATCTTTGGCGTGCGGAAGGCTTTGAGGTGCTACACGACACGACCTCATATGACCGTCCCAATTTTAACAATGCCTACAGCAGTGCGCTAGAGGGCATTACCAAAACGATAAAAGAAAACCCCAGCATTCAAATTGTGTTAGATATCCACCGCGACGCCATACAATCATCAGATGGCGCAGTGCGGAAATGTGTAACGACGGTAGACGGGCAAAAAGTGGCGCAAATGATGCTGGTCGTCGGCACGAATAACACGGGGTTGCCTCATGCCGATTGGCCCCACAATCTTGCGTTTGCCGTGGCGTTACAAGGCAAGCTGTCAGCGGCGACGCCCGAGTTAATGCGCCCTATCAACTTGCGGCGCGAACGGTTTAACCAACATGCCACAAGAGGCTCACTCATTTTGGAAGTGGGGGCGTACGGCAACAACCCAGACGAAGCTTTACGCGCGATTGAACTATTTGCGAGAGACACCACCCCGTTTCTCAAAACATTGATACAATAGAACTGCAAAATGGTCTGCGCCCCTGTTTTTCGAAACAGGGGCGCAGTGTGGTTATAAAACGATTGTGATAATACTAATTCTAGATAAAAATGTGCCAGACATTTTTATAATCCGGCTTTGCCGGATTTTCGGAGTAGCCGCAAGGAATCAGTATTGACGGCATTTCGGCGACCAAAGGTCGCCACACGCGCACAGCGCGTGATAAAAACATGACATGTTTTTATTTGAAATTAGTATAAGACGGTTATTATACTGTTTGGGCGACGACGGCGGTGG
>JAVBKJ010000149.1:0-7825 GCA_031554075.1 Oscillospiraceae bacterium
TGTCCACAAAAGAACTACAACGTATTGAAGACTGGGTAAACAATTACCCGCGCAAGATTTTAGGTTATAAGACAGCCAATGAAATGGCGGCTTAAACAAACTGGTGATTTATGGTGGGCAATTAAACTTGCAATTTGCAAACACGCAGTTTTGATAAAAATTTAGTTGTAATTAAGGTGTTATTATGCTACAATTCAGCTAACTACCTACAGAAGGGAGCGGCAGTCGTCTCTTTAGGGCGCTGTAACACTAAATGAAATATGTGCTAAACCGCTTACCGTTGTTCCTGTCACTCTGTATCGCTGTCGCCGTAACGCTGTTCTTTACGCTGGCGTTGCGGTTTTCAATTCCGTTGTGGGGGCAAAACCCTTCTCACTACTCACATATACAGCATTACATTATCATTCTGTCGGTCTGTTCCATTTTTTGTATTTGGGTGTCCTCGCCCTCCCCACGCACGGCGCGAACGCCCTTTGATGTGTTTGCAGACTTTGTCATGAAACGATATATAGCCAACCTAACCATAGCCCAAGTTGGTATCTACCGCAGTGTGTTGGTTGTCCATACCGCTGTTACCATAACGCTTATCATTGATATCATTATCATGACTTTGATGGCCCCCGAAAAAGTGCCGTTGCTTTTAGCCACACTGATCATAGCCATTGCGTTCTATGCCACGTTAGCCAATGACCGTCTGAAAGGCATATGGGCGCATTTATACCTAAGTGTGCTACTGGTGACACCGCTATTGCTTGAAATTGTAACGCACCCATTGGGAAATGCAAGCGTGCCATATCCCACCATTTGGATGTGCGCCGCGCCGCTTGTAGCCCAGTTTCTCACGTCACGCCGTCACTACAATATGTGGTTTAATGGGTTTGTGCTGTTGCTGTTCATCTCGCTATCTTTTATGATGCTGTATCGACAAGGGCAGGATGTCGCTGATACGTTTTGGTATGCGATTGTTATGCTGTTTTTTGGCTATGCTGTTTTTTCCCTAACCGCTATTTATAAGACACAAACTGCCAAAAGTTATGACCTGTTACAAAACACAGCAACGCAGTTATCCGAAGCGCGCGATGTGATGGGTCAAAAGGATAAGATGGCAACACTTGGGCAACTCGTAGCTGGCGTTGCGCATGAAATTAACACGCCCTTGGGCGCTATCAAAGCTTTTGGCGAATTGTTGGAGTCCAAGAGTGATTCGTTTTTCCGCTATATCATCACCCAGACAAGACATTTATCCCCAGACGACATAGAAGACTTTATCGTCCTCACTGAGCTATATAGCCAAAACATACGTTCCATGCGAAGCACACGCGAAATCCGTCTGGCAAAAACACAACTCAAGGCATATTTTGCACAGACAAACCTAGCAGGCGACAATCAAGCCGCGGTTGTACAACTATTACAAAACCTCGAATTGTGTGACTTAGAAAAAATTGAGCGTCATATTGATGTGTTTCAAAGCCCTCAAATTGTAGACTTACTACACTTACTCGATGCCACAAAGTCCTATTTTCTTTCCGCCCAAAACATATTGATTTCCTCCAATAAAGTTGCTAAAATCGTATTTGCACTACGTTCGTATGCGCATTCCAGTGACGAGAACGAATTTATCCCCTATGACCTTAGCAAAACAATTGACACAATTTTACTCCTGTATCACAACCAAACAAAACGTGGGATTGATGTGCAACGCCAATTCTTAGACGACATCCCCAATTTGATTGGCAACCCTGATGAGCTTGGTCAAGTTTGGAATAACTTAATTCAGAATGCCATCTATGCCATGAACGGTGTTGGCACACTCACCATCACATTGTATCGGGACAAAAACAATGCAGTCGTCACCTTTGCCGACACAGGTTCAGGCATTGCACCCGAAAAAATTGATAAAATATTTGATTCCTTTTATACCACCAAGCCATTAGGCGAAGGCAGTGGTCTCGGCTTGGATATCTGCAAGCGCGTCATCACACGTCATGGCGGTATTATTAGCGTTGCCAGCACGGTTGACGTTGGCACAACCTTTACCATCGCACTGCCGATTCAAACCAAATCCATGTAACGCTTGCTACCGATTCATAACCGTCATCAAACAGGCAATTGCCCCTACAAACTAAATTAATCATGTCGCGAACATTGAATCATCGACTGGGCGGAGGTTTTTATGTACTTATCCATGGCTGGTATTCTATCCTTTAGCCTTGCTTTTGTAACGGCTATGTGTTTTTTTAAGGCTCGTCAAAAGCCTCACTACTACCCTGAATACCTCATCTTCATTGTCAGCGTTTTCATAGCCCTATTTTGTAACGGGTTGGAGCTTAGTATGCGTGCGTTCGCCCCCGCACTCCTTTTTAATACGCTCAAATTCATTGGCGTTTTGCCGATTGCCCCTACCTTGTTCATGCTGTATTTGCGTTTTAATGGTAAAGGGCTTCATTTGACTGTCCGTACGCGCCTGCTGCTGTATGCCATCCCAGCCATTACGTTGGTGGCATCTTGGACAAATCAATGGCATCATCTGTTTTGGAGCGCCGCCTCGCTGTATTCAAACAACTATGTGTCCCACATTCAGTTTGTACCAGGTATCATTTTTTGGATAAGTTCTGCTTACGCTTACCTCTCTCTGCTGTCGGCCGCTATTGTATTATTACGGCAGTGTTTTCGAAAGCCCAGCATTTACCGCGGTCAGCATTATGCCATGATTCCGGGGATTGCGATTGCTGTGTTTCTCAATGCACTCGTCATTTTTAATGTGGTCAAAAATTGGGGCGATGTCTCCATTATCGCCTTTTCGCTTGGCGCTATTTCGCACTACTGGGCGATTTACCTCTACAAACCCACTTCCATGATTCGTCTTGCGCGCAGTATGGCAGTAACACATATCCAAAATCCGATTGTCATTTGGGATAACGAGAACATACTGGCAGACGCAAACCCAAGCGCCGTCGAACTGTTTCAGCTAAACGACTGTCATTTTCGCTCGCTGACACTTACGTCATTTGTCACCGATATGTTGCGATTTCCGCAAGCAAGTTCCTATGACGAGCTTGAGTACACAGGCTCAAACACCGAGGATTTCACCTACTCTGTCTACGACAAACCCATCCTAGATAAGCGCGGCAACTATGTAGGGCGTGTTATCGGGCTTAACAATATCACAAGTATCAAATCCACTTTCCGTAAGTTAGAATTTTTAGCCATGCACGACCATCTGACGGGTCTGCTCAACCGTCACGCGTTCGGCGAAGCGTTGCGTGCGTCTGGCAGTGTAAAGCAATTGCCGCTTAGTATTGTCTCGTTTAGTCTTGATGGTGTCGATGTTATTAATCACATCTACGGGTATGATCATGGCGATGCCATTTTGTCCACCGTGGCGCAGATTATCACCGATACGGTCGGCGACACTGGCTTTTCGGGGCGTATCATTTCGAATGAATTTTGCATGGCGCTCTATAACCATACAGAACTGCAAGTAATCACTTTGATGGACGACATTAACGCGCGTGTTTCCCAAGTGCAGGGTCATGAGATGTATTACTCCATTACGTATGGCATTGCGACAAAGCTCGTCGCGGGGGAAAATATCGACCTCGTGTTTAAGCGTGCTTCTAGTAATCTTTACCGCAACATTCTTCTACAATCACACGAACGAGTTAGCAAAATTGCCGCCTCCGTCACAGCCATGCTGGAAAACCGCGGCGACCGTGCCTATTTTGACCGTTGTTTTGACATGGCAGCGTATCTAAAGGACACACTACCGCTTACCGACACAGAGCTGGAGGACTTGCGGTTGCTCATTCTCGTCCATGATATTGGTTTAATCAGCGGCATTTCCAGTGCCACACTGGCAAACGCTGGCTCGCTTTCCAATGACGAATGGGAGGAAATGAAGCTGCATACCCTCAAGGGTCATAGCATTGCCACCTCTATCAAGGCGTTTTCGGGCATAGCGGATGCCGTTCTCGCGCACCATGAACGCTACGATGGTCTAGGCTTCCCCCATAAGCTAATGGCAACACAAATCCCCAAAATTGCCCGTATCTTTGCCGTGATAGATGCCGTTTGCGAAGCACCTAACGGTAAAGCTGCCGACCTACTCAGGCGACAATCTGGCTCGCGTCTTGACCCTCAGGTCGCCTTAACACTTGCTAACTATCCGAAACTAGAAGGGAGTTCAAAATGAGACCATCTATTCTATCGATTTGCACCAGCGGCGGTTGCGGCGCGAAAATTGGTGCTGGTGAATTAAGCGCCCTACTCGCGGGATTGCCTGTCTTTCCAAACCCCAACTTATTAGTCGGGTTTGACCATAGTGACGATGCCGCGGTTTACCAAATTAGCCCCGACACAGCACTTATTGCAACGGTCGATTTTTTCTCTCCGATGCTTGACGAACCGCGCACCTTTGGTCGTATCGCCGCGGCAAATGCCTTGAGTGATGTCTACGCCATGGGTGGGCAGCCCGTCCTCGCCTTGAATCTCATTTGTTTTCCCGAAGCATGGGACAAAGCAATACTAGCCGACATTCTGGCAGGCGGTTCTGAAAAAATGGCAGAGGCAGGCGTATCGCTCGGCGGCGGTCACTCCATTTATGACAAAGAGCCAAAGTATGGACTATCCGTGACAGGTGTCGTGCATCCGCAACGCGTGATACGAAACAACACACCGCAGGTGGGGCATGCGCTGATTCTGACCAAGCCGCTAGGCGTGGGGCTGATTCTATCTGCCCACCGCAATCAAGCTGCCGAACTTGACCATGTCGCACAGGCTGTGACCTCCATGGAACGATTAAACCGCGACGCCGCCGACTGTATGTCGCGCTATGCGGTCAGTGCCTGCACAGACGTAACAGGCTTTGGTTTATGTAATCATTTGCTTGAGATGTGCGGCGATACGGTATCCGCCGTTATCCACGCAATGGAGGCGCCCTGCCTACCATCTGCCATCAAATATGCAGGACAGGGCTGGGTAACCTCGGCAGCGGGTCGAAACCGAGCACATGCCATCTCGCGGGGTATTAGCTCGATAGAGGCACTATCCACACAGCGTCAAGAGCTGTTCTTTGACCCACAAACTTCAGGCGGTCTACTCATCGCTGTGCCCCCAGAACAGGCAGAGAGCCTATTGGCTGACATACGTGTCGGTGACTCTCACGCCGCCATCATTGGGGAGATTGTCCCTAAACAAACAGACCGTGTGTTATTTGTTTAGGGGACATCTGCGTTACATATTTCGTATGTAAAGGGTGACATCTATGGACAATCTTATAAATCGATTTGGAAAGACAAAAGTGTTTTGGGTGAGTTTTGGCGTGTTGGCTTCTTTGATCGTCCTGATGACAATCATAATGAACCTGTTGTATCGCACACTTCCGTATAATGGTACAACGCTATGGCTAACAGGCATCACAGAAACGACTGTTACAATGCAGGACACGCAGGGAGCGGTACTAGAGATGAGAGCAGAACGCATATCACAGTCGTTACGCACTAATTTTACGATAGAATATAAAGATAAAACCATGCACTATAATTCTTACGCAGCCGATTCAGGTAGTGTTTTCATTTTCTCAGATGGGGTTCAGTTCGTTGAACCTCATCTGATTGCTTACGACTCAAATGGTGAACCGATAAATTTGGGTTTAGAGAGACTGACACAAACACAACTATCTGAAAAAGAATTTATATCGGCAGTGCTAAACATTTACTGGAACAAAAAATTGACACATGATTATGTTTACGCTTGTTTATCTGCGATGCCTTTTTTGCTGCTTGGCGTTTTCATTTTCATAAATCCTCATCTCCTTTGGAATTTTCAAGCAATGTTTTTTGTGCAGAATGGCGAGCCGACAGATTTTGCCATTTTTACAAACAAATCTTTGGGTATTCTCCTTATTCTGTTGGCGTTTATCACACCCGCAGTATTACGATAAGAATCCATACAAACAAGAACCGTAGATGAGACTTCACAGTCTCTTCTACGGTTCTTTGTCGATGTTCACATCGTCATTTTTTCTTTTTTTCTAGCTTCTCTGTCTTTTCCTCAGCTACTAGCTGTTCTGGCGACATCACTGCAAACAGCGGTTTTTCCCGTTGTTCCGCAAATTCTTGAAAGAATTGTCCGACAATCGCCATAAAGGGCGCACCCAACAGCATACCTGGTAATCCAAACAGACCACCACCAATGGTCACACCAAAAATAACAGCCAATGGACGAATTCCAAGCGACGAACCGATAATACGTGGATTGACAATATTGGCGTCAATCTGTTGCAAGACAAGGATAAATGCCAAAACCACAACCGCCTTGAGCCAGCCCACCGATATTAGTGTAAACAACGTGACAACACCCGCCCCGATGAATGCACCAAAAAACGGGACTAGGCTGCAAATGCCAAAAATCAGCGCCATCACAGCGGCGTTTGGTAACTGCATGATGGTAAACGCGATGGCGCAACACACACCCACAAACAAGGCATCCAAGCTTTGACCATATAAAAAGCTATAGACAACCTTGCTTACGCGAGAGCAAATGCGGAAAAAACCAGCAACAACACGTGTTGGCACTAACGCCATCATCCCTTGCCGCAAGCCGACTTTCAGCCGCACTTCATCAATCAAAATGTAGACAGCAACGACCAAGCCTAACAACGTGTCGATGACAACCGACAAGGCGGTTTGTATCCCTTTCGTGTATGTATTCACATTATCAAGCCCCACCCAATTGATAAAGTGACCCACAGAAGCAGAGGCGGCAAGACCGTCCAAGTCAATATTGTCAATCCATGTATAGGTGGTTGACATAGCTTGCAATGTGACCTTTAAGTCCGTCACAAAGGCAGGTACTTGCGCCACAAATGCTTCAATGTTTTGGTACAGCATAGGTAAGAAAACAGAGAACGCAGCCACTAATAGCACTAAAAAACCAACCATGGTAACGCCGACAGCTAAAAGATGTGCATTTTTACCAAAGAATTTCTTATTGCGCGATCTTATAAAGCGTTCCAGCTTAGACGACGGCAGATACAGTAAGAAAGCGAAAATGCCGCCCACAACAAAGGGACGCAATAACATGCCAAATATTGCGAGCTGCGTGCCAATACCGCTTAAATTGTCGATCGTTTTGTAAACGATAATCAGGGCTGTGCCGAGCAAAAAGAGCGGAATCCATCTGTGCATCAAGTGTTTGTTCAATTTGTCACCTCATTATTATTTTCTGCCTCAATTTCTTGCTTTCGTTTGCTGAATTGATACCTAACAATTCTCCGTATCAAGTCAAGGGGCAGTGGCTTGTTATGTGGAAATTGTATTGTGCCTTTTTCGGTTTTGTATCCCTCAAACTCAGACCGTAATGCCTGTATCGTCTCCGCACCTGGATACAGCCCCATATGCTTTTGAAATGCTGCCATATGAAATAGATAGCCATGCCACTTAAATCCTATCATATCAAAGCTAATATGTTGCGTCACCTCTGGTATTTCTTCCAATACCAACGCACGCAATGTGATTAAGCGCTCGTGGACATCACCCTCAAAATGCGCTATGTAATCCTCAGCTGTTTGAAACTTGATTTTCTCCATACGCTTCTCCTTTGTTTACAGTTGCCCAAACTTTCAACAACTATTATACGATATTTACAAGCATACGTCTAGTGTTTATATAGAAAGATAACTAAATTTGCAAATTGCAAGTTTAATTGCCCACCATAAATCACCAGTTTGTTTAAGCCGCCATTTCATTGGCTGTCTTATAACCTAAAATCTTGCGCGGGTAATTGTTTACCCAGTCTTCAATACGTTGTAGTTCTTTTGTGGACA
>JAVBKJ010000125.1:0-4900 GCA_031554075.1 Oscillospiraceae bacterium
TCCTCGCAAAGTACCACGAGTTCATCCCCATAACGATACACCGTGTGGGGAAACAAATCCTTTACCAATCTCGAAACTTCCAGTAGGACACGTTGATAGGCATCATGACCATAGCGGCGCACAATATTGCGGTTATTCGCGATACCAATCATCACGCAAAAATTCTTCTTACTGCGCGAAATGCGGCAAATTTGTTCAAAATCTCTGAATAACAAGCGTCGATTGCCCACTTCCAGTTTCGCGTCATGCAACAGACGATACTCCGCCAACGCCTGCCTGCGCCGCTCCTCGTTAATCTCATGAAACGTAACCAGTGTCGCCAAACGACCATCCAACCAATACACACACACTGCTTGTACTTGGTAATAAAAACTTCCGACACAAACTTCCCATGTGATTGGCTCAGCAATTCTGCCTTCATCGTCGAGTAATCTATCTTGCGGCCATGTTTCGCCCATCCATGTGGGCGTTGCGCCAGGGGAGACAGTCAGCGATTTCGGCACTAATTCATTATGATAAATGACTACTTCTGTGTTATAATCCATCACAAACAACGGGGTTTCGACGCCGCTCATCGTGTTTTCAAATTGCTTCAGTTGCAACGTTGCTTGCTGTTGGATTGTAAAAAACTGAATCGCATCTGCCAGTACACTCATGATGTTTCGCAATACCGCGCGTTGTGCCTCCGACCAATCGTACTTTATAAAAACATGTTCACAAACAATAACAATGGGCGTTTTGCCCCTATTGGCACTGCAAAGTATTTCAGTAACACCTCTTTGATTCGCCCACTGACGCACTACATCGTCATCTTCGGACAACAGCAACGAGGTATCCGCCAAGGCCGCTGTTAATGCTGGGGATAGCTTCGGCTTATCTGGTGGCAACATGCCTGTCTTTTCGAAATGGTACGTCATATTGTTGCCCTGAATGACAAACACTCTGTCAAACGAACGAAGGCTGGCAATCTCAGATAAAATCGCATTCACATTGTCTGCACTGCATTGTTTCAGTAGGCTAACACATCTTTCTAAGATAAGTTGATGTCGGCTACCTTTTTCTAAAAGTTGAATGAGACGCTGTGAATCCTGCAATTGTTTTGTTAATTGTATACTTTTTGTCGCAATGGCGGACATATTCTGCCCCAACAAGCCCAACACTTGCGATGCTAAGGCAAAACGACTTTCAGAACACAGCGGAAAATCTTGATATTGGCGCAAGGTAACTTCGACACTAGATTTAGTTCTAGCGCAGATAGCTTCGACAAGCGCGGTGTCAACAGGGCGCAGTAAAACGCCACCCATCTCCCATACCGCCGCTAACTGACGACCCACATACAACGGCATGTACGCGCTCGTCATTTTTGAAATAGGACACTCCAACACAAGCGGTTCGTTCCGCGGGACATCCGACTTAAATAACGTTTCCCATGCCAGCTCTTGCCGCACGCAAACTGAGTTTTTATGATGTAATGTGCTGCAAAAACGGCAGTTACTGCGCGGTGTCACAAGCACACCCCCCAATAGGTCATGCACTTGCGCTGGCATCATAAATATAGTAGCCAGCCTATCCTGATAGTCTTGGATGATTTGTTTGGACAAGATACTGTCCAGCGGCACAATGTTTTCGTCTGGGGACTCAAGCATCGAGAAAACTTGTTCGCGTAGTCTAACTTCGTACAAATCTACTAATGTTTTAGTTTGTTTCTGATAGCTAACATCTATGCAGGTGCCTTCAATATGACGAACTATATCACCAACACGCACAACATGAAATTCGGCATCTAAATATACTACCTTGCCTGTTTCATTTATCATGCGGAACTGGTGGCTAAATCGCGAGCAATTTTGCATACCACAACGAATCATACGTTTGAGTGCTTGCACATCTTCTGGATGGACGTATTCCGTCAGAAACATGTGTTGACGCAAATTGTGCAGTCCAATCAACGACGCATTTTGTGTGACAAATGTAAGTTCCCAATCGCGTTGCGGTGTGATATGAAACGCGATAACGTTTGAACGGCTTGCAAACTCCGAAAGTTCCCTTGTTTGTTGTGTTACTGTGGCAATTGTCCCTGCTTGCGCCAACTCTATATGCTTCGCCCCTACTTGAATCAGACGGGGTGCCTCTCCCTGCGTCCATGTCACCATAGTGGCAATCGCAATGGCGACACGGCGCACATGGGCGGTCATTTGCCATTCAACAGCGGTGCAACGTTTTGCCAACACATCTTCAAACGCCACTGTTGTTTCGGGGGCATCAACGTTGGCAAGGGGTGTGCGTCCTATAATTGTTTCAAGAACACTTGGTGCGTGAAATGGGCTAAATATTTTCGTGTAGACGCCGTTTTCATCTAACAAGGCCGCCGCTGCGGGTATTTTCGTCAGCATTTCAAACGCTTTCGCTTCGAAGTCGGTATCCGCAAACGCCAGTAATATACTGGCAAGTGTCATAAGTGCGACAGGCTTCGATTTGGGCGATTGCGCTATGCCAACGACCACTTGCTGGCTATTGCCTTGCGCGTCGTATGCTTCGACTGTGAACAAATCAAACGTCGCTGTGTAGAGCTTCCTTTGTTCTTGTTGTATGGCTGTGTACACCGCCGCATGATAAACGGCGCTTGTTTGGGCAAATGGCAACATCACACGCAATGTGTTATCCGTTTTATAAATGGGGGGTAATAAATGCCGCATATTCGTGTTGCCCCAAAAAGGCTGGCTTGCGGCAGACTGCCACACAAAGGACGGCATTGCCGCCGTTTCCAGTGCTTTTTGACAGTGACTAGCCCACGTCTGCTGCCACATCCATTGTTGATTGTCCATTCCCTTGCCCCCTACGTATCTATTTGCTATTCCTTCATTATATCAATTTTTGACGGTCTGCGCAATAGGCGTCATTACGATTAACAAAATTCTGTTTTAGCATTGCATATAGCGCGAAAATACGCTATAATGTCCTCATGAAACTGGTGAAAGGAGCTTCAACTATGAGTTTAACCCCACATCGCGTTCGCGAACTAGAAGTACTAAGCAACCAATTTCGCATCGACGTTTTAAGTACCATCCATCGCGCTCAATCAGGGCATCCAGGCGGTTCACTGTCTGTATGCGAAATACTAACAACATTGTATTTTGAAATCGCCTCTCTCGACCCGCTGAATCCCAACTGGGCCGAGCGTGACCGCATTATCCTTAGTAAGGGACATGCCGCGCCAATGCTGTATCGTATTCTTGCCGAAAAGGGGTACTTCCCCTTGCAAGAGCTAGATTCTTTGCGCCGTCTAAATGCCCGTTTGCAGGGTCATCCTTCTGCCAAAACCACACCAGGTGTTGAAATTCCCACAGGGCCTCTCGGGCTTGGCTTGTCTGCTTCTGTTGGTATGGCGTTAGGGCTACGCGCGCAGGGCATTGACGCCCACATCTATACCGTTTTAGGCGACGGCGAGCTTGACGAGGGTTCTAACTGGGAAGCCTGTATGACAGCTTCCAAGTATGACCTAAATCGTCTAATTGCCATCGTTGACCATAACGGTATGCAGCTTGACGGTTCTACCGATACCATTATGCCTTTGCGTGATTTGCAAACAAAGTTTGCCGCTTTTGGCTGGCGTGTCCTCGTTTGCCACGGTCACAGTGTCGGCGATTTATGCGAAACGATTCAATTTGCCGCCACACGCGAAAACACCCCGACTGCCATTATCGCTAAAACGACAAAGGGCAAAGGCGTATCTTTCATGGAAAACACGCATTTATGGCACGGCAAACCAATTTCAGATACTGATTTAGCGAACGCATTGGCTGAGCTAGGGGGTGTGGCAAATGGAAATTAGAGAAGCTTACGGTCAAGCGCTCCTGAAATACGGAAAGTTTGAGCCACGCATTGCGGTTGTAGATGCTGACGTTTCAGGCTGCACAAAGTCCGCTTTATTCGGGCAGAGCTACCCCGACCGCTTTTTCAATGTTGGTATCGCAGAAGCAAACATGGTATCCATCGGCGCTGGGCTTGCCAACTCGGGCATGATTCCCTTTGTCAATGCGTTTGCCGCCTTTTTAACCACACTCGGCTTGGTATCCGCCCGTAACCTCATTGGCTATGGTCATATCAACGTTAAATTAGCAGGCGCATACACCGGTATTTCCTCGGGGTTAGACGGTGCTACCCATCATGCCTTGGAGGATATTGCGGTAATGCGCAGCATTCCTGGGATGCAGGTCACTGTCCCTAGCGATGCGTTCATAACTGATTTTATTGTAAAATCAGCAATTGACACAGCAGGCCCTGAGTACATCCGTCTCACCCGCGCTAACGTACCTGATTTATACGCCGCTGGCACAAAATTACAAATCGGCGTTGGCAATCAACTGGCGCAGGGTACAGACTGCACCATTATCGCCTGCGGCGGCATGGTTCATCTTGCGCTCAAAGCGGCAGAGCAACTAAAATCAGACGGCATTTCTGTTGCTGTTGTTGATATGTTCACCATTAAGCCCATTGACCGCGACATTATTTTGGCTAGTGCTGCCAGCACAGGTGCTATCGTTACCGCCGAAGAACATAGTATCATTGGTGGTCTTGGCAGTGCGGTCGCTGAAGTGCTCAGCTATGCTGGCGCTGGCGTGCCACAAGAATTTATTGGCACTAAGGATTGCTACACAGAAAGCGGCACACATGCCGAGCTGTTGCAAAAGTATGGCATGGATGTGCCTGCACTTTGCCAAGCAGTCAAAAACGTTATTGCTCGCAAGCGCGCTTAATCACGACACACTAAAGTCCACCCGTTTATCGGGTGGACTTTAGATTTTTACCCCATTTTCACAATATAAAAGGAAGGCGCGCCACATAGGCACGCCTTCCTTTTTGAATTAATGCAGTTATATAATTTACTTGCCAAGAGCAA
>JAVBKJ010000006.1:0-14311 GCA_031554075.1 Oscillospiraceae bacterium
ACGCAAGTTACGGCTGGGCGTGCGTCTAACCAACCATTGCCACAGGGCAAGGAATTAACCTTTACAGTAACTGATAAGACGATGGGCGGTCAATTAACGGTCGAAATGACAGGACCTGAAGCCCGTTCTGTTGATGCTGAAAAATTGTTGAAGGCGTTTCAAGCGCCAAACACACCACAAAACAGAGCATTGGTTCAGCAGATGTCGCAAAGTGGCTTGCCTACCTCAAAGGAGAATTTTCAAGCACTTTCACAAACTTTACAACGTTTTCCAACTCTTACGCCACAACAAGCAGTTTTTATGGCACGCGAAGGGATACCCATTAATGCCCAAAGTGTGGCACAATTTCAACAATTTCTTGTCCATCAAAATTTAGTTGGTGACCAACTCTCAAATATTCTAACACTTCTGGGGGCACAGGCCGAGCCTGACGCACCAACATTACCACAAGCGGCAACCACCCCACTTGTCGTTGACACACCTGACACTGCTGCCCCAACATCTCAACCGTCGCAACAAGCGGGGGCAACGCAACAATCAAACACAACAGTAACGCAAGGTCAAACAACACCACAAACCCCAGCAACCTCCACACAGCAATCCACAACAAACGCAAGCAATTCACCTTTACAGGCACAAATCCCCGCGTTACCGACAACACAACCAACCCAACAAGGGACAGCGCAACAAATACAGTCGCCAACCGTAACCCCCGATCAGGTGTCAACGGCTCCACAACCTTCCTCACCACAAGTGGGCAATATCGACACGCCAGAACCCACACCAGCACAGCAGTCGCAACAGCAGTCCAACGAAAGCTTGCAAACCAAGCCACAAACGACAGTATCCACACCTCAACAGCCAGCCACGCAAGCAACGCCACCACAATCACAGCAAGCAGCACTAACAACGCCAGCACCCAACATGCCGCAAAGTGAAACCACTTTACAGGCGCAACCCCTACTTTCGACAGACAACCCGCCATTGGAACAAGAATTATCCATGCCTCGTCAGGGTACACTACTCACATCCCAACCGCAACAGGCGACAGAACCACAGTCACCCCAACTTACTGCGAATGCGCCTGTAAGCGATGTGCCACAAGTGACTGTAGATGATGGATTACCGCAACCAGCGATGGAACCAAAGGAACTTGAAAATCTTATTTCGTCACTGTTTCGTAAAGTAGACCCCGAAAACGCGCATCATCTACCAAAAGAGATGAATGCAAACGCGCTGTTGACAGAACTGAAAGAGTCGATTGAATTGCTGCGGCAAAAACTCGACTCCATGCCCGAAAGTGCGCGTGCGCCATTGCAGAAGGCAGTCGCTGATTTAGAACAAAACGTGAAATTCTTAAATCAACTCAATAACTTTACACCTGTCATTAATATCCCATTACAATGGGGGAATGACCGCACCACGGCGGAACTATACGTCTTTAATGATGGTAAAAATCAAAAGAAAATTGACCCTCAAAATGCTACGATTTATGTGTCGCTCATGACCGCCAATGCAGGCAGAGTGGAAACATATATTAAAGTGTTAGGTAAAAATGTTGAATGTGATTTTACAACAGAAATGGCGGAGACTGCCTCACTTGTGCAAGGAAACATGACAACCTTATCGACCTTGCTTGATGACCAAGGCTTTCACCTAGCCCGAACTGCCGCCAAGCAAAGTGACAAGCAGTCCACTATTTTTGACGTTCACAAAGCACGTGAAGATAACAAGCAACGTTATTTTTTTGATAGAACAGTGTAGCAAATCTTGCAGAAACTTATTGAATTGAGGTGTACACATGCCTGAGGAAAAAAAACCAGTTCGCGAGGCAGTTGCGTTAGAATACGAGCCGTCAAAAAGCGCGCCACGAGTTGTCGCGGCTGGACGTGGGCATGTTGCAGAAAACATTATCGCAAAGGCGATCGAAAATGATGTTCCCATCCATGCAGATGCTGATTTAGCACACTCCCTAAATATGTTGCAAATTGGTCAGGAAATTCCCGCCGAACTTTATTCCGTTGTGGCGCAAGTACTTTTATATGTGAAAGATATTGACAGTAAAGCTGGCATTCGTCAGAATTAAAGGTCTTTATACTTTTTTCATAAAAATTATTGCTTTTTATTGTAACATCGGTTATAATGCTATGAGAACGTTAAGGAGGTCGAAATTATGAAACAACATATCAAGCTGATTATTGGTTTACTAATTGCTCTCGTTTCAATTGGAACTGTGTGCGTTTTGGCGCTACGTTATTTTGATGTACTGCTCCAACCTGTGGTTGCTATGCGCAAAATACTCGACAAACGAACGGGTAACGAAGATATTGATGATTGCGACTGCGCTGATTGTCAACAAGAACAAACTATATAATTTTAATTTCTAAATAGCATGGAAAAACGATTGGTGGCGTAGTATTGAAGTGGACGATTGGCGATATCGGGGTTTGTGTTCTGGTCTTAACCTTTACAGGCTTGCTTTATTATTTATTTTTCATGGCACCTGCCAATGGAACTGGCGATGCTATTGTGACAGTAAATAGTAAGGATTCGTACCGATTTACGTTATCCGACATTCAGTCAACACAGGATACAGCCATTGATGCGAATGGCTACCATGTGGTGATACGTACCGAACTTGGCAAAATTCGTTTTTTAACGGCAGATTGTCCCGATCAAGTTTGTGTTCACACTGGTTGGCTATCTGCACAAGGTCGTATGGCCGCCTGTGTGCCCGCTAATGTTGTGGTGCGAATAGAGGGCAATTCCTCGGATATAGATGTGGTATTGGAATGAAAACACGTCAAATTGCACTTGCAGGTGTTCTTGTAGCATTGGCGATGGTGCTTTCATATGTTGAACGTTTAATTCCGATCCCGTTACCAGTGCCAGGACTCAAATTAGGGTTGCCTAATTTAGTGACGCTTTACGCATTATATACTCGAGGATTTTGGCCCGCCATCTCTATCACGATTGTACGTTGCGTGTTGGTGTCGTTATTGTTTGCATCACCGACACAGCTAGCGTTTTCTCTATTGGGGGGCATATTCGCTCTTTGTGTCATGGCGGTCTGCCAAAAAAGTCGCTATCTATCGGTCTTTGGAGTGTCTGTCTCTGGCGCTGCTGCGCACCATATTGGTCAAGTTTGTGCCGCTGTTGTTGTGCTTTCGACAACGGGTGTGTTTACTTATTTGACATTCTTGCTGCCAGCGTCTATACCCACAGGACTTCTCATCGCATACGTTTATCTTGGCATATCTAAGTCGCTTACAAAAAGCATAGAAAAGGGAGGTTGATGTACCATGGCAAAACGCGTTGTGATTATTGGTGCTGGCTATGCAGGTATCGCTGCCGCATTAGCACTGAATAAGAAAAACAAATCGGAACTCATGGACATTACCATTATCGACAAAAACGATTATCATACACTACTGACTGAATTACATGAAGTAGCCGCTAATCGTATTGCAGAGGATGGCATTATTATTCCGCTACAGCGTATTTTTGGTTACACGGGCATTCGCGTTATTAAAGATTGTATCACAAGCTTTGATTTCGCAAATCGCAAAGTCGTCTCGGCATCTGCTGAGTACGCATACGATTATCTTGTTATGGCACTCGGCTCGGAAACCAATTTCTTTGGCATTCCAGGTGCAAAGGAACATGCCTTTACACTTTGGTCATATGATGATGCGCTGAAAATTCGCGCTCATATCAACGATTGCTTTGTGAAAGCTGTGCACGAGAAAAACGCCGCACGCCGTGCCTCCTTGCTGACCTTTACCGTCGTTGGGGCAGGCTTTACTGGCAGTGAAATGGTGGGCGAATTAGTTTACTATGCGCGCGATCTGTGCCGTCAGTACAGTATCAACCGCAAAGATGTCAACATCAAGTTGTTAGATGCCATGGACAAAGTGCTACCTATTTTTGGTGGCAAAAACTCCGAAAAAGCACATAAAAAGATGACAAAAATGGGCATTGATGTCATTCTTAATGCTGGTTGTAAAGAAATTTCTCCCAAGGGTCTTACGTATGGTAATACCTCAATTGCTTGTGACACCGTTATTTGGACAGCGGGTGTACGAGCCAAAGACGATGTAGATGCCATGGATATCGAAAAACAGCGTGCTTTCCGCTTAAAAGTGGACGAAAACTGCTTAACCAATTATCCGAATGTGTACGCAATCGGTGATGTTTGCGCTCATAGTGATACCGATGGTAAAATGTACCCAGCAATGGTCGAGAATGCCTTGTATACTGGTAAAGGCGTTGCTAAAAACATACTACATGATATCAAGGGTGAAAAACCTGAGCGTGTCGTTGTTAGTATGCACGGTGCTATGGTTTGCGTTGGTCCTTTCTTTGCGGCTTCTGACCTGATGGGCTGGAAACTGCCTTCATGGTTATCAATGGTCATGAAATACATGGTAAATGCCCACTATTTATGGGAAATCGTTGGTTGTATGGGTGTTTCTAGGTATCTATATCATGAAGTGATACAAAAGAAACAACGTCGCTTTTTCTTTGAAAAACATTGGTCAACCCGTATGCAGGCATGGTGGCTTGCACCGCTTCGCATGTTCCTTGGCGTCATGTGGCTGTACGAAGGCATTGTTAAGGTTACTGAAAAGTGGTTTATTGAGCCAAAACTGGCTGCTTTCTTAGGGCTTGCTAGTGATACCGCCACCTCTGCCTCTTCGTCTGGCGATTACATTACACGTTATAATAATATCTTCCGCTTGGATTTGAAGGTTTTTGATTTCTTACTCGGCTCAGAAACACGTGTGGTGCGTTTTACAGAGGGCATTGGTGAGGAAGCGACGATTCGTTCCGCTGATATCTCTGAAAAATTGTTTTCTAAACTACAACTCCTGCATTTTGGCGATTTTGACATTATGAATTGGTTCTGTCGCAATGTCGTTGTTGCCAATGATGGTGTTGCTATGTTCTTCCAGATTATGGTCGTCCTCATGGAAATTGGCGTTGGTTTGTTGCTCATCTCGGGCTTCTTTAACTTCCCAGCTGCCATTGTCTCCACTGGTTTGATGATTATGTTCTGGACAACAACTGGTATCTATCAAGAGACATGGTTTATGTTGTTTGCTTCCATTGCTGTCATGGGTGGTGCTGGTCGTGCCTTTGGTATTGATCACTACGCCGTTCCTTATATCTCCAATCTATGGGAGCGTAGCCGCAAAAACAGCAAATTCTCTTTTGGCTTTAAGAATGCGTTAACCCGTTGGAATGATAAATAATAGTCGCTTGGGTATTAAACAGCGGGCCTAGCACCGCAGTACAGGAGAAAATCAATGTGGGATGCACACCCTGAGATTGCGCGTGAACTGCAGGCATTTGAACTGTATCTTACCAAAAATTTTGCTTCTAGCAAAGGTTCGTTTGAACAAAAAGCTGGCGCGCGCCTATTAAGTGCAGGCGGCAAACGGTTACGTCCCGCTCTTGTCATTGCCTCTGCACTTGGTGGAACCTATGACCAAGCGCGTGTATTTGCGGCGGCGGCGGCTGTTGAAACAATGCACACCGCCTCACTTGTTCATGATGATATTATCGATAAAGCAGATACCCGCCGTGGCTTACCTACGATTTCACAGGAACACGGTACAGAAATGGCGATTTATACAGGGGATTACCTGTTCGCACGCTCTATGCTGTTTTTACATGATGCTGGCATGGAAAAAGCCGCTGCTTCAACGTTAGCAAAGGCGATTCGTGCCATGTGTTCTGGTGAGATTGAGCAATTCCAATCACGTTTTTCGATTTGCACACCACGCACGTATCTTGGTCGCATTTATCGAAAGACTGGGGTTTTGTTTGCTGCTTCCTGTGCCGCTGGTGCGTCTGTTGCTGGTTTGAATCAGCAAGTTACGGCCACCTATAGCCGAATCGGTTTACGGTTTGGTGTGGCTTTTCAAATTAGAGATGATTTGATTGATTTGCAGGAGACACAATCGTCTGCTGGGAAACCAGTTGGCAATGACCTAAAAATGGGTCTAGTCACACTTCCGTTATTGTTGGCGGCACAAAAAAGTGTAGCAGTTACAAAGGCTGTAAAGGACGCATTCGCTGGGCTTATTGAGCCCTCGATGCTTACCGATTTTGCACTTGACTCCTTGCAGGATGCTAAGTCAATAATGGAGCGGTATCGACAAAAATGTTATCGCGATCTTACGAAACTTCCCCCTAATACTGGTGTGAACGCGTTAAAATCACTTATAGATTGGTTATAAAAGTGGTTAGAGTGCGATCATATAAAAAAATTCTATGAGGTGTTTTTATGAAAAAGCTGCTTGCTCTCTCCTTCGCTTTGCTCGTACTCCTTGCCGCTTGTAGCGGTGGCGCAGTCAAAACCGGTCTTGGTCACTCTGTCAAACTTGGCATTCAAAACCATGACAACGGTGTCCTAAAGCGCGCTCGTGCCGATGCGATTTTTGTTGCTGCTTCCTTCGATAACAACGGCAAAATCCTAAGCGTTTCCATCGACAACGCACAAGTTGATGCTAATGTCAAAGAAGACGGTACATTGGATACTGAGAAATCAGTAGCTGGTCCACAACAATCAAAGCAAGACAAAAAAGACAACTACGGCATGAAGGGCAGTTCTGGCATTGGCAAAGAGTGGTACGAACAAGCCAACGCTCTTGAAGACTGGATGACTGGCAAAACAATCACAGAAGTCACCGGTATGAAGACAAAAGCAGGCGCAGATGCAGGTCATCCTTCAGTTCCTGACGTTTCTGACCTTGCTACATCTGTCACCATTGATGTCGGCGATTACCTTGCCGCTGTGCAAAACGCATACGACAACGCCAAGTAAGATACATTTATAGACATAAAAAAACCACCCTTTGGGGTGGTTTTTTTATGTCTATTTACGGACAACCCATCATACACTAGGACAAGGAAACTTAAAGTGCGAGAACAATTACAACAGTCTTTAGGGTATATGTATATATGTATACACGTACGCCTACTTATACTAATTTCACTTGAAAACATACCATGTTTTTAACGTGCACAAAGTGCACGTGGCGGCTACAAGCCGCCGAAATGCCGTCAATACTAGCCTCTTGCGGCTTTGCCGCAAATCCGAAGAAGCCGGATGATAAAAATGTCTGGCACATTTTTATCGAGGATTAATATTACAAAGGAGGATACGATGGAGTCTGTGTTGCGATTATTACCATCACATGTTCGTTTCGCCGCACTTGCATCCCCATATTTGGCGCAGATTGAAGAATTTAAGCTTCGCGCAGGACAGGCTGTCAGTATTGTCGTTGGCAATTCTGAGTATTGGCTACCAACAGAACGCAAACTCACAACGCAGGATTTATCTCAGGTACTGGAAGTCGCAACACAAGGGTCAGTACATACAGCATTGGATAGCATACGACAGGGGTTTGTGACCGTCCAAGGGGGACATCGTCTCGGACTGGGGGGGACAGCCGCCACACGAGATGGTGACATTCTACTCATTCGAGATGTAAGCTCCATCACGATCCGTGTTGCCCGCGATTTTCCAAATACAAGCGCGGCTTTTTTTGATAAATTATGGCAGGGGCAAGAATTGCAACATACAATCATTCTATCACCCCCGGGTGCGGGCAAGACGACGGTATTACGCGATATTATTTGTAAAATATCTGATGGAACGCAGACACATCCACATTTGCGTGTCAGTATTGCGGATGAACGCGGCGAATTGGCTGCGTCGTATCACGGATTGCCGCAGCTTGCCATCGGCAGTCATACCGATGTGCTGGAAAACTGCCCCAAGGCGCAAGCGGTGTTAATGTTGTTGCGTGCGCATGGTCCGCAAGTCATTGCTGTTGACGAAATTACCTCGCCCTGCGACGTTGACGCCATTCGTATGGCAAGCCATTGCGGTGTTACGCTGTTAGCAACTGCACATGGAAACAGCATCTCCGACCTAGACAATCGACCTGTGTATCGTGGGTTGCGGGATCTTTTTCAGCGTGTTGTACTCATACAAATGCGCGGTCATGAGCGGCATTACGCTGTAGAAAGGCTGGATACCTATGAGTAGTTATGTAGGAGCCTTGCTATTATGTGTTGGTTGCACTTGGATTGGTATTGCAGCAGTGGGACGATTACAACGGCGCGCGCAAACGCTGCAATTATTCGTGTCTGCCATCACCTATCTGCAATCGGAAATCCAATTTTGTCTACGACCATTACCCGATATTATGCACAAGCTTACCCAACAATACCCAACGCTTGCCCCTGTTTTTAAGGCATGTGAAACACCCATCACAAATGAGTCGGCGTTTGCAGATACGTGGGGTGCAGCACTAATGAATGCCTCTTTGCCTCTAACAGCAGACGATCTTCGCATATTGCAGGATTTGGGGGGCAGTTTAGGACAATTTGACGCCAGAGGTCAATCGTCTGCCATTTGTCAAACGTTGGCACAGCTGACAGATGCGTGCAAACAGGCGAATAACGCAAAAACTGAAAAATCAAAATTGTTTGGATTTTTAGGGGTCGCAACAGGTGTCATCGTGACCATCTTACTGATATAGATAAACATTTTTTCAAATTACCCATATATCTGTTCAAAACATGCTAAATTGGTATGATTACAAAAGGGGGCACCCACATGAATGTGGACTTAATTTTCAAGATTGCGGCGATTGGCATTTTAGTAGCGGTATTAAATTTGATTTTAACGCGGTCTGGACGTGACGACCAGGCTTTAATGACGACACTAGCAGGGCTTGTGGTTGTGCTAATGATTGTCCTGCGTGAAATCAGCGCACTTTTCGACTTGGTTAAATCGTTGTTTGGTCTGTAGTGTATGATACAGCTTATTGGGTTAGCTATCGTTGGCACCCTATTGGCGTTGTTGGTCAAAAAATATGCCCCCGAACAGGGCTATCTCGTTGCCTTGGTAGCGGTGGGTGCCATTGGCATTCTATTTATTGGCCCTTTGTCGGAAATAATGACCTATGTGACATCACTGGCGACCGCCGCAAACCTAGACGACCGATTATTAATGCCACTTTTCAAAGGTGTCGGCATTGGTATCGTTATACGACTAACCGCCGATTTATGCCGTGATGCGAAAGAACAGGCACTGGGAACAGCGGTGGAAATCGGTGGTTCTATTCTCATTTTGTACATCTCGATGCCCCTATTTTCAACAGTGTTGCAACTGATTGAGTCAATGTTGTAGTACGAATTGTCGGATGGCACTTGTACTGCCAAGATAGGATACGACTATGAAATACTTACTTTGTATTTGTGTGTGCTGTGTAATGCTTACCTCAATCTTTTGTGCGTATGCGGCAAACCCTGTAGATTCGTTAGTTTCAATGACCGATTTGCCAAGAAGTGTCCCGTCTGAGGCGAAGACAGCTGTAAAAAATCTGGATTTGGAGAGCGGTTTTACATTAGACGACGGCATAGAGGGACTATGGGCGCAGATTGTCAAGCAGTTTCACCAATACTGGAAACTGGGGCTACGCTCATTTCTACTCTTACTCATCTGCACGCTGTTTCTCGGTTTGGCGGAAGGGCTTTGGTCAACAGGGGGGGCAACCTCGCGCCCTGTTCAGCTCATTGGTGTGTTAGTGATTGCGGCTGTTAGTTTTGGGGACATCAATGCCCTGTTGACACAAGCCAAAACCGCCTTACAAGAGGTTGAAAACTTTTCAAAGGTCATGCTACCCATGTTGATGGCGACTTCTGTGGCGGCAGGTTCACCCACCGCAGCGGTGGCACGGCACACGGCAACGGTACTGTTCTCTGATGTTCTCATCACTGTCATCAATCGGTTTCTGCTACCTTGTACCTACACATATCTGGCGGTTATCACAGCTGACGCGGCACTGGGCAACCAAAGTCTCAAGAGTATTGGCGGACTTTTCAAGTGGGGCATAAGTTTTATTCTCAAGTTTTTACTAACACTATATGTAGCATATATTAGTATTAGTGGTGCCATCGCAGGTGCAACCGATGTTATGATGGAAAAAAGTGCAAAATTTGCTATTTCAGGTATGATACCGGTTGTGGGTGGTATCATGGCAGAGGCAACACAGACAATTGTGGCAGGCGCGGGACTGATGCGAAATACGATTGGCATCTTTGGGCTGATAGCCGTTTTGGGTATTACGATAACACCGTTGCTCCGTTTGGGCATTAATTTTTTATTGTATAAACTGGCGGCGTCCATCGCTACTCCTGCCACACCAAAGGTTATCATGGAATACATAGAAAAATTAGCGGATGTGTTTGGGCTTGTCATTGGTATGACAGCGGCTAGTTCACTTATACTACTCATTTCCATTGTTTCTTCCATGATGTCTGGTATGAGCGGATGATCGTGACGGACGGCTATCGTAAACTCTTGTACCTATTAACAAGTGACTATTTTTCCAATGAATAGGGGATTGCTATGTTTGAGGATATCAACTCGTACATTCGCGGCGTCACAATTGCGTCTATATTAGTGTCAGTTATGATGACTATCATTCCAAAGGGGACAATTCGTACTGTAATTGGACTTGCTGCGGGGGTGCTGATGGTAATCACCTTACTAACCCCCCTCATGAAGCTACAACACCTAAACATTGCTGACATTATCGAGGTAGGAGACAGTCGTACACAAGTTATCCACGAGGAATTTTCAGAAAAACAAGACAAACTGTTAAAACAACTCATAGAGAATAAGACAAGCGCATATATATTGACAAAGGCACAAGCCTTAGGGGTAAATTGTCAGGTAACTGTAATCTGTAACGAGCAACACATACCAACCAGTGTTACAATTATCGGCAGTTCGAAACCTGCTCCCCACACCGTGCAACAGCTTGCTCAAATGATAACAAGCGATTGCGGTATCACCGCTGAAAACCAAACCATGCAATGGACGCTTACCAATGAATAGGTGTAAATGTCTTACGCTTTACATCTAATAACAAGGAGGACATTGACAGTGAAAGAATTTACCATGCGAATTTGGCGGCAAATAGGCACATACAAGTACGTACTGCTTGTCATTGCAGCAGGATTGCTACTGCTTATCTGGCCAAATGCACCCCCGAAAGAATCAGTGTCAAGCGAAAGTACTTTACCCACCCAAACAGATACCCTAGCCATCCAACTCGAGAAAACACTCAGAGCGACAGCGGGGGTTGGCAGGGTACAAGTACTCCTCACTATCAAGCAGGACATGGAAACCCAGTACTTACAAGATGCAAACTCAAGAGACAAGCGGCAATGGACATCGGGGGCAGCCACAAACTATGAACAAGAAGTGGATGCCACGGCAGTACTGCGCCAAGACGAAAAGGGGGGAGAAGAACCGCTAGTGAAAACGCGCCTGTATCCCATTTATCAAGGCGCCATCATTGTTTGTGATGGTGCAAACGACAATAGCACAAAAGCGCGTATCATAGAATCCGTTGCAGCGGTGACAAACCTCGGATTTGACAAGATTTCTGTGATTCCGATGCAGCAACCTAAAACTACAAATTCAAGTAAGGGGCAGACAGCCCCCAAGGAGGAACCAAGATGAATATTTGGAAACGTAATGCCGTGGTCGCCACTGTCGTTTTGTTTGTATGTGTGGCACTCTACTTAAGCTGGTCCTATAACCGCGGCGAACCAACGCAGGATGTCAGCGGCGAAGAAGTATTTACTGACCTTGAACTCAGCGAAGAAGCTCCCGCCGTTGTTTCAGACCCCACGGACGTTGCCAGTGAAGTCGCTGTAAGTCAACCTTTGAATGTCAATTATTTCACAGACAGCCGCTTGAGCCGCCAAAAAGCACGTGACGCCGCCCTAAGCACGTTAAAAGACTTAGCGTCGCAAGAAACACTTAGCGAAGAAGACCGCAAGAAAACCACCGAGGACATTAGCAATATGGCGAAACAAGCATTGATTGAAGCCAAGGTCGAAGGCATGGTCGTAGCAAAAGGGTTTACAGATTGCGTCACCTATATTAGTGACAATAGTGTCAATGTCATCGTTGCTTCTCCTGCCAATGGTTTGACCGCCACCGACGTTGTGAAGATTCAAGACATCGTTGTGACAGAAACAGCCTTCACAGCTGAAAATATCCGAATTGTAGAGGCTAAAGCATAAGCGCGATACATACCGTTAAAATGTTACCAATGTCTTTTTCATAACCAACCAGTTTTTTGGGTGAAGATGCTTCACCCAAAAACTATCCACGTAAAACTTCGTAAATCAGTTCAAAATTTTCATAACAATCAAAAAGTGCTTTACATTTCCGATTAAATTTGGTAATATAAAAGCAATGCAAGGGAGTGATACCAATGAGTGAACAAAAAGAGACAGAACAAAAGGGTGTTGTACACATTGCTGACGAAGTCGTCGCTTCAATTGCCGCGCTTGCCGCGACAGAGGTTGAAGGGGTAGGCGCTTTGGTGGCAGGCGCTGGCGTTGATATATCTGAGCTGTTGGGTAAGAAAAATTTATCAAAGGGTGTAAAGATTGTCATTGTGGACACGAATGCCACGATTGACATTTTCCTGTTGGTAAAGTACGGATTTTCTGTGCAAACCGTGGCGCAGAAGGTTCAAGACAGTGTGAGTAGCACCATTAACTCTATGACAGGGCTTCACACCGTGGCTGTGAATGTGCATATTAACGGGATTTCTTTTGATAAAGAAGCCAAAAAGTCCGATAAATAACGAAAACGCCGAAAGACATTATTCTTTCGGCTATTTTTCTATTCATAGAGGAAACATATGTTACGACAAACCTACTCGTTACCACTGCATATTGGCGGGCGACCCTGCACCCTCGTTATTGAACATAAGCACCGCCGTCATTTTGAACTGGTGATTAAGGATGCGTCCACCGTACGCGTGTTAGCCCCAGCAAACGCCTCCCAACACGCAATACTAAACGTCGTGCGCGAAAAACTACCTTGGATACAAATGCAATTCGAGCATTTTGCTGAAAAACACACGAAATCCGACGAAAATTCGTTGGAGACAGATCGGTCGTAGTATTGAGATTAGCTCAACACTGCGACCAATTTTATATGCTACATTTCCAGCGTTACAAAATGTATCGTTGCATTATTTCAATTTCCGCAACATGAGTAGCCCTTTGATGGGGTTGCCGTTGGCAATATGCAATAATCCTTGGGTAAAATTAGGGGTAAACTGTTCGGGCATCATCATCGTCAATGTTTTGAGCGGCTGTTGCATCAGCATTGCATTCATAATTTTGGCAAATTGCTCGTTGCCATCACCTAACATCGCCTGCGCTCTTTTTTGGATAGTACTCACAATACGCGAAATAATAAAGCCGTGGTTAATCTCCGCTAGCGCATGTTGCGTCGTGTACGATCCCTTACTTGGGGCGTCCACAGGCGGCACAGGGGTACCCAACAACGCCGCAAAATCTTCGTCCGTAATCTCACCATGCAAATGGTCATACCATGTGCCAGACAAGGGGGTTTTCGTCGGCGCATCGATACCCTGCATGTCAACCGTGGCAACCAAGCGAATATCTTGGCTTGAGGAACCCACTAAGACATCATATTTGCCACTGTATGCCTTCCATATGCCTTCTGCTGCATCGAAAAAGTGAAAGGCGTGAGGGGATAGGATAATAGAAATTTGGCAGCTTTGCCCCGGCTGTAAAAATTTCTTTTGAAACCCGCATAGCGTTTTCAGAGGACGACCGGGTATTTTCGCATGAGGACGCACATACACTTGTGTCACCTCAGCCCCAGCCACTGCCCCAATATTGGTAAGGGCAAAATTCACCGTTTGCGTATCAATATCAAACATTTCGGGTAACGACACCGTGACGTCACGGTACTCAAACTGTGTATAACTCAGCCCATGTCCAAAGGCAAATTGCACCGCTGTATCGGCTTTATCATAGTAACGGTAGCCCACAAAGAGACCTTCGCGATACTCCGATTGCCGCATGGACGTTGCATACTGTTCGCCATGTGGCACATCAGCATACGCAAGCGGTATGGTTTCTGCCAGTTTGCCGCATGGGTTCGCTTTCCCCATTAATAACGACACCGCTGCCACGCCACAGGCCTGACCGGGTAAGTACATATGAAGCACCGCTTGCACATGCGGAAGCCATGGCATTTCGACAGGCGCACCGCCAAACAGCACGACCACCACATTTTTATGCTGACGGGCAATCGCTTCAATTAAGTCATTTTGATTTTGTGGCATCTGCATATCCTCGCGATCAAATCCTTCCGACTCGATAGCGTCCGTCAGTCCTGCAAAAACAACCACCTGCTCGGCGTGTTTCGCCTCTGCCACTG
>JAVBKJ010000084.1:0-6569 GCA_031554075.1 Oscillospiraceae bacterium
CGTCATCTTCCTCCACCAACACCATGCTGATATTTTCGCGCGGTTCACCATTTCGCAGCAGTTCCTCAAAAATGGCACTCACGCCTTCTGTTTCTGCTATGGTATGTGAGATGAACACTGTCTGCATATTGCCCAAATACAGCTTGTTATGCAGGCGTTTTTGCGTGTTGTCAATGGCGTCGGTCAGTGACTTGCCTTCTACCTCAAAATGTCCTGTTTTGGGGGCGTTGTCCTTGCCACTGGTGGTGTCTATATATTCAATGGTTAAATTGTAGTTTGTATCCTGCTTGTCTATCGCGACGCCTGTTACCATGTTCATTTCATTTAGGTCACGATAGTTCCAACAGCCTGTAAGCAATAGCAGGACAGGCAACACCGCTATCACTTTATTCATGCCTGTCCTCCGCCACTAATCGTGTAGTATCCTCACTGAGTTGTTTGGGACGCGTTCGCATTTTCCACCACGGCGCGCGAATGTACGTGTCCTTAATATCTTGGAAGGATAGGTGTTTATCGGGAGTGATTTGGGCTATGCCGAAGGATTTTAAGTTGAGCACATGGATGAGTACCATGGAGAATCCTAATCCCAGCCCTAAGAACCCAAGACTAGAGGCGGCGAGCAATAACCCTAAGCGAACAAAAATAATGGGTGCGTTCATTTTGGGAATAATCAATCCTGTGATACCTGTGATAGCCACCATAATAATCATAGAGGCGGACACTAGCTTGGCTTCAACCGCGGCTTGTCCAACGACTAACGCACCAACCACACTTAAAGCCTGACCGATACTAGAGGGCATACGAATACCTGTTTCTCGCAATATATCGAACATTAATAGTAGGGCAAACGCCTCAAGTGGTACTGGTAACGGCACAGACTGCCGTTCTGCTGATATACTCATCATTAAGGCTGTGGGGAGAATTTCGTGATGATACGTGATAATGACAGTATAGATGGCAGGGATGGACACTGTCAGGAAAAATGCCATAATGCGTAGCATACGCGAAAACGATGTGTAAAAGAAACTCATGTAGTAGTCTTCGTTGCTCTGAAAATTCTCGATAAATAGATATGGTACTGTCATCACAGTGGGAGAGCCATCAACAAGCACCGCGATACGCCCTTCAAGCAATCGACCAGCAACGACGTCGGGGCGTTCTGTTAATCCTGTTGTGCGAAAAGGAGACAGCGCGTTATCGCGAATCTGCTCTGAAAGATAATTTTCATCTAAAACAGCATCCATATTAATGCGGCTAAGACGTTTTTGCAACTCTTGCAAGACACGTTTGTTGACAAGACTGTCTATATACACAACGCATACCTGTGTTTGGGTACGCGTTCCCATGCTCTGAAACTTCATTTTTAGCTCATTGGAACGCACTTTACGGTGCAAAAGAGATAAATTCATCATGATGCCCTCTGTAAATCCCTCGCGCGGCCCGTTGAGAACCTTCTCGCCCTCTGGTTCAGCGATAGAACGCAGCGTAAAGCCCTTTGTATTGAGTAAAATGCCCTCTGCAACGCCATCTATGAACAAAATAGTGTCACCATACGTGACAGATTTGATAATGTCGCCCACATTAGTTGTCTTTTTTGCCTCGTTTATGCGGACAACACGGCTCATCACAGTATCAATGGTAATAGGCACACCATCTTCAATTTCCATCAAAGGCTTTAGGATATGCTCGTCCATGATGGCTGAGTTGACAAGACCGTCGCAGTACAGTAAGCCAAAGGCATACTGCCCATTGACGCCACCCTGCACAGTGCGGAATAGGGCAGTGTCGTCGTCTTGAAATAATGCTTTGAACATATCTAAATTAGATTGTAATGAGGCGGACAGACTGCTGTTTGAAACAGGGGCGTTCAGCTGCTCGACAGCCTGCACCACCTTTTGCTTCGCGGTGATTTTTAACATTTGAAATCGCCTCCACCTATATCGGTATTGTCATATCGTCTCCATATTTGAAATTAATATCCATCATACATATGTAAATACTATGATATATCCCCTAGGAGATGTATAACGACTGTGAAACATTACACAATAGAGGATGATTGTTTGCTGTTGTTTGTGCAGGGTTACCACTTGCATTCTTGCAATGATAGGGGTATACTAATCAATGTCTTAAATAGTTAATCAACTTAAACATTAAAGAGGTGAACTAAATGCAGCAGAGAGCGGGTGAGCTGTTAATAGAAGCGTTTAATACGTTTCATTCACGCCTTCACCTGTTGTGGCCTTGTGAAGGAATTGCTATGCACGAATTTCGCATTTTGAAATTTTTGCAACAGGAATTAGATAGTGGTAAGACGGTTAGCGTTTCTGATATCAAAAACCAATCCCCTGTGACGATGGCGGCGATATCGCAATCATTACGCGGTCTTGAAAGCAAGGCACTGATAGAACGTGGCATAGATTCGGCAGACAGGCGAAAAATATGGGTGAATGTCACAGATGAGGGAAGGCGTGTCTTAGTCAAAATCAAATCCACCAATAATATGTGGCTTAGCAACATGCTAACGGAACTTGGCACAGACGACACAGAGCAACTCCTGCGTATATTAACTAAACTGACGGACTTGATGGCAAAAGATACTGCCATGCATTAAAGTCTGAAAAGCGGTGTAAAGATATATAGCCGCTGTTTCCTAGCGTAAACGATAGTGAGGAGAATAGTACATGCGAAGATTAGCAAAATATTTAGTGCCATATATGGGGTTTTTGCTCCTATGTGTGGCGTTGCTGTTTGGGCAAGCAAATGCAGACTTAAATCTGCCCAATCGAATGTCAGATATCATTAATGTAGGCATTCAACAAGGTGGTGTCGAACACGTCGCACCAAATGTGATGAGTGAAAATGCGTACAAACTGACAACACACTTCATGGACGATACCGAACACGCGTTAGTAGACGCCCACTACACAAAGACGGCGGCGGATACAACCCTGTATCCCAAGGCAAGTGGCGACTTGTACGTGCTTGACGCTGTTACGGCGCAGGAGCAAACTTCCTTAAATAACGCGTTTAGCCGTTCCGCGTGGACACTAGTGCAAGTGCTCAAAAACATGGGCGGCGGCACAAATACAGCAGCCGCACCTGACATGCAGGATATGGACATCACAAAGCTTTACGAAGTGTTACCAATGTTAGGTATGTTGCCCGAAACAACACTTAACGAAGCCAAGGCGTCCACAGAGTCCACAGATGCCATGATGTTGAGCCAAGTGGGCATTGTATTTACCAAGGGCTTTTACAAAGAACTCGGCATGGATATGGGCAAAATGCAGAGCGACTACATTATCCGCATTGGTCTTATCATGTTGTTAATCGCTGTTTTAGGCGGTGCTGCCACAGTTTTGGTAAGTTTATTTTCATCACGCATTGCGTCTGGTGTGGCGCGTGACCTGCGCCGCGATATCTTTGCCAAGGTTGAGAGTTTTACAAACGCCGAGTTTGATAAATACTCCACCGCGTCCTTGATAACCCGTTCGACCAATGACGTAACCCAAGTGCAAATGGTGCTGATGATTGGCATAAGGATGCTTTGCTATGCGCCTATGATGGCGATTGGCGGTGTCATTATGGCGGTGGATAAATCTGTTTCGATGAGCTGGCTGATTGCTGTGGCAGTGCTGTTGCTGCTGGGGCTTATCTTGATAGTGTTTTCAATCGCACTGCCAAAATTTAAGCTGATTCAAACGTTAGTTGATAAATTAAACTTGGTGTCTCGCGAGAACTTGACTGGTATGCTTGTTATTCGTGCTTTTGGCACGCAAAAACATGAAGAAGAACGTTTTGACAAGACAAACTTGGATGTGTCGAATGTAAACCTGTTTATCAATCGCGTGATGGTCACTATGTTTCCATTTATGATGCTGATTATGAATGGCACGATGCTAATGGTAATCTGGGTTGGCGGTCATCAAATTGCTGAATCGGCAATGCAAATTGGCGATATGATGGCATTTATGCAGTATGCAATGCAGATTATCATGTCATTTTTGATGATTTCGATGATGTTTATATTTATCCCCAGAGCGGCGGTTTCTGCGGCTCGTATTGCAGATGTATTGGAAACAAAGGAATCAGTTAAGGACCCTGTGTCGCCCAAGTCATTTGACAAAACACAAACAGGCGTTGTCGAGTTTCGCAATGTCAATTTCCGTTACGACGGCGCGGCGGAGGATGCCCTGCAAAACATTAGCTTTACGGCAAAACCTGGGCAAACGACGGCCATTATCGGTTCAACTGGTTCTGGTAAAACAACGATAGCAAACTTGATTTTACGTTTTTATGATGCCACGGCGGGCGAGGTGCTTGTCTCTGGTGTCAATGTGCGCGACGTGCGCCAACATGATTTGCGTGAAAAGATGGGCTATGTGCCGCAAAAGGGTGAGCTACTGTCGGGAACGATAGAATCAAACCTCAAATATGGGCAAAAGCAGGCGTCTGAAGCAGACGTAAAACTTGCCGCGGAAATTGCCCAAGCGACAGCCTTTATCGAAGAAAAAACAGATGGATTCGCTGAAGCAATTGCCCAAGGTGGTACGAATGTGTCGGGCGGTCAGAAACAACGCTTGTCAATCGCACGTGCGCTCGTGAAAAAGCCCGAAGTGCTAATTTTTGACGACAGTTTTTCAGCACTTGACTTCAAAACAGACGTCGCCTTGCGCAAAGCCTTAAAAGAACACACAGTTCACTCAGCTGTTATTGTTGTCGCACAACGGGTTAGCACCATAATGCAGGCGGAGCAAATCATTGTGCTAGACGAAGGTCGTATTGTAGGAAAAGGCACACACAAAGAGTTGCTAATTTCTTGCCCAGCGTACCTAGAAATTGCATCCAGTCAGCTTTCACAAGCTGAGTTGGCATAGGGGGGATCATTATGAGCGAAAATTCGAAACAGTCCAAAAATCAGCATGGCCCAATGCGCGGCATGGGTCCTGTTGAAAAGGCAAAAGATGTCAAAGGGACGTTGAGCAAACTACTCAAATACTTGGGTGCTCATCGCATAACCATTATTGTTGTCTTTTTCATTACAATCGTATCCACTGTGTTCTCTATCTACGGTCCTAAGGTTATGGGGCAGGCGACCGATGAACTATTTAATGGTGTTATGGCGCAAATAGCAGGCACAGGCGGCATAGATTTTACCGTCATTGCGAAAATACTTCTCTTTGTGGGTGCGCTGTATGTGATTTCAGCCTTGTTGGCATTTTTGCAGGGGTTTGTCATGTCGAAGGTGACGATGCGCGTTACGTATCAATTACGCCGCGACATAGACCTAAAAATCCACAAACTGCCATTGCAGTACTATGACAAGACCAACAATGGCGAAGTGTTGTCACGTATCACCAATGACGTTGACACCATTAGTAACAGTATGAGCCAGAGCATGACCCAGATTATTAGCGCGGTCACATCATTGGCTGGTATGCTCATTATGATGATTTCGATTAGCTGGCAATTAACGCTTGTAGCGTTGCTCATGTTGCCGTTGTCTGCTTTTGCCGTGAGCTTTATTATCAAAGGGTCGCAGAAGCATTTTAAGCATCAGCAGGAGTATTTAGGAAATGTGAACGGTCATGTTGAAGAAATGTATGGCGCGCATGTCGTCGTGAAAGCCTTTAACGCCGAAGAGGATTCCACAAAGGCGTTTAATGAACACAATACCAAACTGTTTGACGCCGCTTGGCGTGCCAACTTTCTGTCTGGCTTAATGATGCCCATAACGATGGTCATTGGTAACCTTGGGTTTGTTGCGGTGTGCTTACTGGGTGGTAATTTCGTTGTGCGTAACATTCTGACAGTGGGTGGCATTCAAAGCTTTATCCAGTACACCCGTCAGTTTACGCAACCTATTTCGCAAATTGCGCAGATTTCCAACGTATTACAACAAACTATAGCCGCAGCAGAACGTGTATTTGAGTTTTTAGAAGTAGAAGAAGAAACCCCCGATGTGGAAAATGCGTTGCCTGTGAAGGGGCGTCAAAAGGGAAGCACTGTTGCGTTTGATAATGTCAGCTTTGGCTATGATGCTGACAAAATGGTTATCAAAAACTTTAGCGCATCCATAAAACCAGGACAAAAAGTCGCCATCGTTGGTCCTACAGGGGCTGGCAAAACTACCATTGTCAAGTTGCTCATGCGCTTCTACGACATCAACGAGGGTAGCATCACCGTGCATGGGAACGACATTCGCAAGTTCAAACGCAACGACCTGCGCGACGAATTTGGCATGGTGCTTCAAGACACTTGGTTATTTAATGGTACTATCGCCGATAACATTCGCTATGGCAAGCTTGGCGCGAGCGACGAGGAAGTCAAGGAAGCCGCTAGAGCCGCACAGGTAGACCATTTTGTCAGAACATTGCCAGATGGCTATGACATGGTATTGGGCGAGGACGCGGCGAATGTGTCACAGGGACAAAAACAATTGCTAACAATTGCCCGTGCCATTTTGGCAGACCCCAGCATATTAATATTGGACGAAGCTACGTCAAATGTGGATACACGAACAGAGGTACTCATACAAAAAGCAATGGACAATCTCATGCTCGGTC
>JAVBKJ010000062.1:0-4175 GCA_031554075.1 Oscillospiraceae bacterium
TGTTTTTGTTCGCCGCGATTGGCTTTGTCGCCGCAATGATCAGTCTCTCCTTGGTCAAGCATGGTGAATCCACCCCAACGGTATCCGCATAGACCTTCGCTCCTGTGGGTAGCACGCTCTACAATTCATCAAATTATCGACAAGTATACATACAAACAAGCCTCCCGAAAAAAACGGGAGGCTTGTTTGTATGTAACTTCTATTTCACACTGGCAATCTTCTTCGCGCGTTCGATAAAATCATGCACCTGAGCATCTGTGGTATCAAACGATGTAACGAGTCGGTAACTGCCGTCATGTCCGCCAAATTCAAAGGTTTCTTGTAGTGCGTTCGCGAGCGCATCATCCATAACGCAGAACACCTCATTGGCCTCCACAGGGTGCAAAATGGTGAAAAACGGTGCAATGCCTGCCGCTAGGGCGCGTGCCTGCGTATTGGCATGATGTGCATTTGTTAGCCACAAATCGTCCTGTAGCAAAGCTAAAAACTGAACCGCGATATAGCGCATTTTGCTTGCCAATTGACCCGTACTTTTGCGCGTAAACTCAAATCGTTTGGCGAGGGCTTCGTCAAAAAATACAAGGCACTCACCGTACATCAGTCCATTTTTTGTGCCGCCAAACGCAACAATATCAACCCCCGCTTCGCATGTAAAGGCAGATACATTTACCCCAAGATATGCCGCCGCATTGGCAATGCGAGCCCCATCCATATACAAAAGCATGTCATTGGCATGGCACACCGCCGCAATGGCAGCCACCTCAGTTGGGGTGTACACGCACCCGAACTCTGTTGCCTGCGTTAACGCGACAACCGCAGGATAGCAATAATGTTCGCTAGTTTGCATGTGCAGTAATGTCTCAATTTGGGCGGGTGTGAGTTTGCCATCCTTTGTAGGCAAGGGTATAAGTTTTGCCCCTGCGATTCGTTCTGGCGCCCCTGTTTCGTTTGTATTAATATGTGCCACATCTGCACAAATAACGCCTGTGTAGCCGCGCATGACATGTGCCAAGGCCGCCACATTTGCACCTGTCCCATTCATCATCAAAAACGAGGTGACTGGTCTGCCAAACACAGTGTTCATGGCGTCGCTGACAGCCGCCGTCCAGTAGTCACTGCCATACGAGGGCGCGTGACCCACATTCGCCTCCTGTAACGCTTGCATGATAGCAGGATGAACAGGCGCGCAATTATCACTAGCAAAGCTAGGTTTTGGGTGAAATTTTGACATATGAACCTCCCAAAGTATGATATATTCTCTTTAATACTAGTATACATTAAACGGATGTATTGAATCTACCTTACAGAGTGTAGCATACTGCTTGCAAAACTGCAAATAAAATCTATTTTTGCTAGAATTACGTGTAAGCACTTTACAAATGCAAATCTATGTGCTATACTGTATGAGTTGTTGTCAATAACAAGCAATATGACAGCAATACGCGGGTGTGATGGAATGGCTAGGAGTGGTTTTTGTGCCTGAGATATCAAGATTTGAAGGCATTATAATCTACATGTATTTTAATGAGCATAATCCTCCCCACTTTCATGTTGAGTATAATGGCATCGAGGCACAATTTGATTTGCTGCAGGGCGTATTTATAAAAGGTGCGTTGCCGTCGCGACAAGCAAGGTTTGTGCTTGCATGGTATGAATTTCACAAAGATGAACTACTGGAAATGTGGCATTCCAAGACCTTTAGGAAGATTAAGCCGCTTGAGAAATAAGGAGTAGCTTATGCGACCGAAACTTTTTCAAGTTGTTCCAACCAAGGACTACAATGTTTATTTGTATTATGATAACGGCGAGATTAAGCTTTATGATTGCAAATGGGCATTAACTAAGTCTGGTATTTTTACGAAACTTCACAGTGCTGATGCTTTTGTAGAATTATGTTGCATTATGAACAACACATTAGCGTTTGACGTTGCGGGAGATTTTGATAACTGTAATTGCATTGACATTTGTCCAGATACGATATATACTGATAGCGTTCCCTGCAATCATGATATTTTGATTGCTTAACTAGTGAGAGGCAACTCTCCATATATGCGGGTGTGATGGAATGGCAGACATGCGAGATTTAGGTTCTCGTGCTGAGAGGCGTGCAGGTTCAAGTCCTGTCACCCGCACCAATAGGCAAGCATTGTAAAATGTTTGCCTATTTTTATATCTGATCATATGCTCCAATGAAGGAAAGGAAGTTGATTTAATGTCGTCAACTATGCAAGTTCCTGCTAATAGTAGTGTCCAATTCGAGGATGACTATATTTTTAGGAATTATCGCTCAATTACATCAACTCCAGATCTTGCGCTAACCGAATTTGTGGCAAACGCTTGGGATGCCGGAGCATATCACGTTACAATGACACTTCCAGCAGAAGGTTTTGGTGACGAAATAATTGTCGAGGACGACGGTGTCGGTATGTCACATGAAGATTTTATTCAAATTTGGATGACTTTAAATTATGACCGTCAAAGACGCCAAGGGAAGTATGTTACTTTTCCTACAGACGTGGATAATTACAAACGATTGTCTTACGGGAGAAATGGCATAGGTCGCCATTCAATGTATTGCTTTGCTAACTACTACAACGTAGAAACATGGCAAAATGGATGTTGTAATAAATACACTATCGAGGTCTCATCTGGGGACAGCCCTTTTGCAATTAAACATAATAGCCAATTTAAAAAACTCGGACATGGGACAAAAATTAGCACGTTTGTGCATAGACACCCTGCTGATGTCGACGCAATGATCGAAATTATATCTGCTCGTTTTCTGTACGATCCAAGATTTATGGTGACAATAAACGGGCGAAGAGTGGATCTTTCAAATCATTCCGGGGTAACTGAACGAAAGGATATTACATTAAAAACTGGTGAACATCTTAAGCTCACTATCGTAGATTCATCAAAGGCTGCCATGAAGTCTCATCAGCATGGTATTGCTTTTTGGGTGAGTGGTCGTCTTGTTGGAAAACCTTCTTGGAAATATGGGGATATTCAATTTTTGGATGGGCGTATGCAAGCGGCTAAGCGATATACGCTCATTGTTCAGACAGATGATTTGATAGATGACGTTTTGCCGGATTGGACTGGTTTTCACAGCACACCAAACATCAAACAGTTTTATGGACAATTCAAGACACTTGTAGATGCGTTTATTTCAGAAACAATGTCCGAACAGATTAAAGATGTACAGTTATCAGTAATAGATGACACACGCGATGCACTTGAATCCTTACCACCTTATCACCAAAGGGAGGTATCACGCTTTCTTGAGTTTGTCACTTCGAATAATCCGGTTGTTTCTCATGATTTTTTGAAGACAGCGGTTGAAGCTATGATTGCGATTGAGAAATCAAAAAACGGAAAACAACTACTTAATCAATTGAGCAATATGAAGCCAGATGACCTTGATAAACTTTCTGAATTACTTGTAACATGGGATATTGATGATATTCTCTCCGTGTTAAATATAATTGATCACAGACTTGTGGTTATCGAAGCAATTGCGAGACTATTTGAAGACAAGTTAACGGACGAGTTGCATACACTGCATCCAATCATTTTAGACGCTCGTTGGCTTTTTGGTCCAGAATTTGACTCTCCGATGTTTGTCTCAAATGCTGCGTTAAGCACAGTTATTAAAACCTTGTTTAAAGACTCTGACTATGATTTGTCTGCGATTGAAAACCCCAGAAAACGTCCTGACATAGTATGTCTGAATAATTACTCATTTAAGGCGGTTTGTACAGATCGAGTAGATCAGGATGCACGTAATATATTAAAGCCGGATCAAGTCCTAATTATCGAACTTAAGCGTGGTGGTTTTGAAATTAACTCTAGTGAGGTAGCCCAAGCTGAAAATTATGTGCGACAGATTCGAAAATCTGGAGCGTTGCATAAGTCTGCGACTATCCGAGCCTTTGTTGTCGGTGCCCAAATTGGTGATGTAGATACCCATAAGGAAACGCAGAGCGGCACAGTCGACGTGGTTACCTATGGTCAACTAGTAGAGACTGCAAATGCAAAGCTTTTTAGACTTCGAGAACAGTTAAGTGAACACTATACCTCAATGGGGCAGGAAAGCATTGTGGAGCGTGCGTTACGACAGACGAAAATGAAGGGCGTTTAGAGGCATCGTTTATTAATCCCACATCCTCGTCTCT
>JAVBKJ010000051.1:0-16628 GCA_031554075.1 Oscillospiraceae bacterium
AATATGAAGAAATCGTAGCAAACAGAACAGCCCGAATCAACAAAGCTGCCGACAGTTTAATTGCGGAAAACATGGAAGCCTTTAAGGAATTAGCGAAATGACCCTGCTGACAGTTGACGAAGTCGTAGCTTTGCACAAGAAACTGGTATCTGCCACTGGAGGTTCACACGGCATTCGAGATATTGGACTCGTGGAGTCTGCAATTTATAGTGCTATTCAAACCTTTGATGAAACAGAAGTTTACCCAACGCTTGAAGAAAAAGCGGCTCGTCTTGCCTTTTCGCTTACCAAAAACCACGGCTTCATTGACGGCAACAAACGCATTGGTGTATTCGTTATGCTTATGACGTTGCGACTAAATGGTATTGAGCTAGATTATTCGCAGAATGACCTAATAAAGCTCGGTTTAGGCATAGCCGACGGTACTTTGGGGTATGAGCAAATTCTTGAGTGGATTTTAGCGCACAAACAAACTCAAATATTATAGTAAGCAAAAGCACATGACCGTGAAATTACATGGTCATGTGCTTTTTTGAAAATTATGTACCTACCCCAGCTCGTTCCCCGAATCGTCCCATCCCCATCACAAACTTTTCCCACCGTCCCAATGTCATCAGCAACGGGTCGCCTTCACGAATACGCATTGTGCGCCGAATCTCTTTGGGAATGACGACACGCCCGAGGTCGTCTATGCGTCTTACGATGCCTGTTGCTTTCACTATAAGAACCCTCCTATGTGGTGGACTGTACAAATTGGTGGTCCAGCCCTTTGTTCCCCCCTAGTATTGGTAAGAATTTGGCATATTATGCGCTTTTGCCATTTGGTCAATCTTGGGAAGGTCACGTGCATTGATATTGGCGCGTATATGGGATTGTTGCTTCCCTTGCTGTCTAATCACACTGCCCACTGCCGATACGTTCCAGTGTGCTGACAATTTTCGTAACACATTGTGCATCTGTCAAGCTCGCATCCTTCACAATTTCCTTTATCTCTGCTAGTGCAGCATACGAGACCAAATCTATTATCTGTGCTGGTGCATGTGTCATTTGGGGAAATGATACATGCGCCTTTTCCTTTGCCAGTGCTTCTATAATAATTTCTTTCCACAAATCCATTAAAAATCACCCCTTTTTAGATAATACCATACTACTCTCAAGACTGCAATAATTCTGTAATAACTTTGTAACGCTGTTTGCAATGCAAATATACGCTATGATTGTATTGCACTTTTGAGGAGGTGATATTGTGGCGAGATTCAAACTTCCTGTAGTCCCAAAAACTACAACTAAAAGCATTCGATTTCCCAACAATATAATAGATGAAGTAGAAACCGCGATACAGGGCAAGGATTGCACCTTCACCGCGTTTGTGGTCGAGGCGGTGCGTGTAGCCCTACAAAACTTGGCAGAGGACAAACCTGACCAAGGTTGACGAGGTATGGTTATTGTGATAAAATTTGCACGCTGAGATTGCCCTTCATTTTGTCGTAAACATTAAACAGAATCGTCAGTTATGTTCTGTATACATCTTTCCAAACTTGTCCATACTTCTGATATACATATTATCGGAGGTACAACATGAAACAGTTCAAGGTTTGGGAAATCTCATTAGCAGTTGGCTTATTTGCGGCATTACTCGTTAGTTTTTACGTGCAAAGTACGCAAGAGGGCTTGCAAGAAAAATTAATTCGTCTTCACGTCGTGGCAAATTCAGACACAGACGCCGACCAAGCGCTCAAACTGCGTGTGCGCGATACTGTTCTAGCCACAGCAGAACCAATGTTGCAAACAGCAGACGGCGCCACATCCGCAGCGGCAATTTTGACAAAAAATCTGCCTGCCCTTGTCGCGGCGGCACAAGCGCAGATTCAGGCAGAGGGCTACCCCTATACCGTCACCGCCAGTGTCGAACAAGAGGACTTCCCCACACGCCACTATGAGGGCTTTGCGCTCCCCGCAGGACGGTACGAGGCGTTGCGCCTGACAATCGGTGAAGGTGCAGGACAAAACTGGTGGTGCGTTGTGTTTCCGCCCTTATGCCAAGGTGCTGCCAGCGGTTCGCTAGAAACAGTTGCCAAAACAGCAGGGCTGACCGAGCGTGAGGTTCGGATGATTGCCGACGGGCCAGATACCATCAAATTTAAGTCTGTCGAACTATGGCAGGAACTAAAACTTATGTTAGAAGAGAAGCATTAGAGGTAAACATATGGGCTTGTTACAGCTAGTGTGGGGCGGCGCACACGCCCCACGCACAGAACGGTTGCTACGCGATATCGTCGCATGTGCCAAAGTGTCACCCTTTGCCAAGCAAATTTTGCTAGTACCCGAGCCATTTTCACATGAAACAGAACGCCTACTCTGCGCCGAGGGTGGTGACAGTATCGGTCTTAGCTGTGAGGTGCTTACCTTTAAGCGAATCGCTCACCGTGTGTTAGTTAGCGAGGGCGGCTTGGCGGCCCCACAACTTGACCAAGGGGGGCGTATTCTTTTGCTGTCACGTGCCTTACAAATGGTGCGTCCGCAACTGTCCTCATGGGGGCAACGGGTAACAGGTGTCCCATTTTTAGAACAACTGTTGCTCACATTGGACGAGCTGATTTGTCACGAGGCACGTCCCGAGCATTTGTCGCTCTTGCCCTCTGACCATCCCTCTGCGCCAAAACTTTGCGACTTGCGCCTCATTTGGGAAGCGTATGACGCGCTAGTAGCACAGACAGCGCGTGACCCCCGTGACCGTTTTAGTCTTGTGGCAGATTTGCTAGAGACAGGCAGTCTAGCCGTTGATTGCACATTGTATGTGGATGGCTTCGTCAGTTTTACCGCGCAGGAGTATCGTATCCTGCGCGCGTTTCTGCGTCATGGCGTGCAAGTCGTGGTGGCACTGATCGGGCTACCAAACGACACACAGCCCCATTGGGAACAGGCGCAAAAAGCAGGGAGCAGGCTGCGCCGCCTTGCCGAACAGACAGGCTGTGAGATAACTGAAGTTGTGCTTTCCTCTGAAGCAACTGTACGCCCACACGGCTTGCGCGCGGTCGAGCAATATGTGTGGCACGAGGACACAGCGCCGCCCCAAGCCGACGGCGTTCAGCTTGTCACCGCCCCCGATGTATTAACAGAGTGCGAATGGGCGGCGAAACTAGTGGCGTCTTGGGTGCAAGACGAGGGCTTGCGTTACCGCGACATAGCGATTGCCACCCCCGCTTGGGACGAATATCGCAGTATGCTCGCGCTTGCGTGCTACCGTCATGGGCTGCCCGTCTTTTCTGACGAACCCGTCCCCGTTGCCCATAAAGCTGTCGTGCGTTTTATCAATGCGTCACTCGATGCCATCCTCCATTCATTTGAACCCGATAGCGTTGTTGAACTTATCCACACAGGTCTGCTGCCCATCACCCCCGACGACGGATACCTCTTGGAGGATTACATACGTGTTCACAATGTCAAAGGCGCGCACTGGACACTCGACAAGCCTTGGACAGCGCACCCAGCTGGTTGGGGCAATCGTCCCGTAACGCAACGAGACGCGGCACGGTTACAAACGCTTAACGAGTTGCGTCTGCGGTTACGCGCCCCGCTGCTCAAACTGCGCACGGTGTTTCAAAAGGCGAACAGCTTTGAAACCTTAGCCCGTGTGCTATATCAGTACTGCCTAGACAGCGGGCTTGCCGCGTCGCTCGAAGCGCAGTATCACCGTTTAGAAGAACAGCAGTTGCCCCAACAGGCGGAGGAATGTCGTCAGCTTTGGGGGCTTGTGTGCGATTGCTTGGATAGCTGTGTGGCATTGATGGGGTCAGAACAAATCGCGCCTGAGGAATTTGGTCAGTTGTTCGCGCTGTGTCTTTCACAGTACAAAGTGGGGGTCATCCCCGTTACCTTGGATAGCTTGCACATTGGTCCTACAGACAGGTTGCGCCGCCGTTCGTTGAAGCGTCTTATCATGGTCGGGGTGGCAGAGCCTTACGCGCCGCGCCGCAGTGAATCCTCTGGTTTTTTAACGGACGAGGAACGTATTCTTCTTGAGTCCTCGGGCATAAGCCTAGCCCCCGATGCGGAAGAACGCGCCTCACGCGAGCTGTTTACGCTGTATAACTGTCTCGCCCTACCCCAAGAACAGTTGGTGGTCAGCTATGCCGCCAGTGTTGGGAGTGCGCAAGTCGCCCCCTCTCTAGTATGGGAACGTGTCCGCCGTATTACAGGACTATCCCCCCTGTTGCTGACAGTGCCCGCACCCCACCAGCGCGGTACGCCGTGGTATTCAGACCGCACGTCATTACACCAGCAGCACACGGGGCAACTACTCAGCACACAGGGGAGCCTGTCTGCCAGCCGTATTGAGCAGTATAATAGCTGTCAATTTGCCTACTTTGTGAAGTATGGGCTGCAAGCCAGATTACGCGCCACCCCTGGTCCTATGGCGGTGGATACTGGCAATCTGATTCATGCGGTGCTGGAAACACTTGTCAAAGAGGTGCAAACCCGCGGTGGCTTTAAGACCGTCCCCAAGGACGAGGCGCTCACCATCGCGCGTGACGCCGCCAAAGCATGGATAGCCCTTCTGCCAGATGCCGAACGCCGCACCGCCAGAATAGCCAGACTCCTCACACGCTTGCAAAAAACAGTCGTATTGATCGCTGAAAACGTGTATGACGAACTGCAAGCAAGTGATTTTCAGCCCCTTGCCACAGAGCTAAGTGTGCGCACAACCAGCGGCGACCTGCCGCTAACAGGCGTTGTGGATAGGGTTGATGGGTGGCTATCGGATAACCGTCTCTACCTCCGTGTTATCGACTACAAATCTGGACGCACTCGATTTTCCTTGCGGGATGTTTGGTACGGTTTGGGCATACAAATGCTGTGCTATTTATTTGCCATGCCGTCCACATGGGAGGGGCATGAAGTCGTGCCGTCGGGGGTGCTATACTTGCCGGCACATGACCGCTTTGCCGACACAGCGCGCGGCATGGACGACCAAGAAATCACACAAAAGCTGTATGCGCTGTTGCGACGAAATGGCGTTTTATTAGACGACCCACAGGTGATTGACGCCATGGAAAGTGGCACGCAGAAGCGATTTTTGCCCGTACACTATAAAAAAGATGGCACACCCGATGCCCATGCGCAGCTTGCCTCAGCGGCGCGGTTTGGCAAACTACGCACCCATGTCGATGCCATTATGCAAACCTTAGCAGACGAAATACGACAAGGCGCGGTAAAGGCGCACCCTGTCAGCCGTTCCCTAAACGAACGCACTTGCGATTATTGTGATGCAAAACAGGCGTGTTTGTACAACGAAGCGGTGGACAAGCCGCGTTTGCTTGCCAGTCTGAGCGATCATACATTTTGGGAGACACTGGAGGGTCAAGACGATGAGCATTAAGGCAACGCCCCAACAACAGGAGGCCATTGTCTCTCGTGACGGCCCTTTATTAGTATCAGCGGCGGCAGGCTCGGGCAAAACACGCGTTTTGGTGGAGCGTCTGCTTGACGCCATCTTGCACCACGGTCGTCATATTGATGATTTTTTGGTGGTGACGTACACGCGTGCGGCGGCAGGTGAGTTGCGCGGACGAATGCAAGCCAGCCTTTCCGCGCTGCGTGCCACCTATCCCCAGCAGGTCAACCGCGAGTTGTTACGCTTGCACCGTGCCAGTATTGGTACCATCCATTCGTTTTGTGCCGATGTGTTGCGCCGTCATGCGGTAGAGGCAGGCATACGTCCCGATTTTAAGCTATTAGAGCAAGGTGCGGGGCAGAAGCTCCGTGAGCAAGCGTTGTCGTTGTCCCTTGAACAGCTGTATGCGCAAGAAGCGTCCGACAGCCCCTTTGCCATGTTAAGCGAAGCACTGTCCGATATTGGCAATGATAGAAAACTGGAAGCTGTTGTCTTGCGGCTGTATGACGTCTTACAAGCCCACCCAAACCCCCACGGTTGGTTGCAACATCAAGTCACCGTCCTAACCCAGTCGCAAACACTTGACCCTGCGGACAATCCATGGGGGTCGTATGCCTTAGCACAGGCAGGCGGCTTACTAAGCTTGGCAGAAACTGTGATAGCCACAGCACGTCAGGACATGGACGGCGCCATTGAAACCGCGTACGCACCTGCCTTTGATAGCGATCTTGCCAACATACATGTCTTGCAGACAGCGTTGTCATCTGGGTGGGCACATGCGTCCAGTGCTGTCAGTTCCATAACACACCAACGGTTAGGCACAGCGCGCGGCATGGGCGATGCGGTCGAACCTTTCAAAGAAGCGCGCGAACTATGGAAGAAAAAGCTGTATCCCGAAATAGCGCGTCTTTTGTCTGGCTCGGTGGCAGAACAGCAAGCCGATTTACAGTCCGTAACCCCCTTAGCCCATGGGTTGCAATTGGCTGTCCAGACGTTTGAAGCGCACTATACGGCGCTCAAACGGCGGCGCAATGTGTTAGATTTTTCCGACCTCGAGCATTTGACCCATGCCGTGTTATGCGACAGCGAAGGACGTGCGACACGTACCGCCCACGACGTGGCGGATCGCTTTTTTGAAGTATTGGTCGATGAATATCAAGACGTAAACCAAGTACAAGAGGACATCATACAAGCGTTGGCAACGGCAGGCAGTCACCTATTCTTAGTGGGTGATGTGCGTCAATCGGTGTACGGATTCCGTCAGGCAGATCCGCAAATCTTCATGCAGAAGTATCAAACATGGACGCAAAAGCCTGCTTTGCCAGAAGAACCACGCTGTGTGGTGCTACCCCACAACTTTCGATCAGACCCAGCCATACTACGTGCGGTCAATGCCGTGTTTGCGCGCATTATGAGCCGTGAGGGTGGCGGCATGTCGTATGGCGAGCGTGAGTTTTTGTGGCCCGCGCCAGATACACCAACGGACATTGATAGTCCGCCGCGTGCGACCCTCTACCTGTGCGACCGCTCCGAGGACGACACAAACGACGATAGCCGCGTTGCCCTAGAGGCAGAAATGGCGGCCTCCATCGCCGCTGACTACCTCGCGATGTGCAGCCCCCACCAAGAGCAGTATGAACCGCATGATATAGCCATTCTGCTACGTACAAAGCGCGATATACCGCTGTTTCGCCGCGCCTTAGCCCTCCGCGGTATCCCTAGCACAGGACAGGAAGATAACCCCTTGCGCAATATAGAAGTGCAGACGGTGCTGTCCTATTGTCAGTTGTTGGTGAACCCAAGGCAGGATATGGCGCTGTTAGCTGTTCTACGTTCGCCGTTGTATAACGCCACAACAAACCAGCTGGCGGCAATGCGCGCGTTGGCACAGGGCGATGTATACGAAGTCTTACTAGCGGGTGTGTCTGCCGATGACCCTCTCTGTGTGCGGCTTTGGGCAGATATCACCTTTTTACGCACGCTATCCGCCGATGCGACAGTGACGCAACTTTACCATGTCATGCTAGAACGCTTGCACCTGTTGTCGATTTTCACCGCCTTTCCCGATGGTGAAAACAAACGCCGTATGTTGCTATCGTTGGTCACACTAACGAGCGAAACCCCCACCATATTAGCGTTTTGCGAACGGTTGGAGCGTATGCAGGAGGAGCAAGGGACAGCCACCGCAGGACACGGCGTAACACTCATGACCATGCACAAATCCAAGGGGCTGGAATTTCCCATCGTAATTGTTGCCGATACCGCGCGCAAATTTAACACAGCTGACGGACGCGAAACCGTACTATGTCATAAGGAATTGGGGCTTGGCTTCAAATGCACCGACGTTGCCAAACGCGTGCAGTACCCCACACTGGCGCGGGACGCCGTAGCACGCCGCATTGAGCGCGATACGCTGGCTGAAGAAATGCGTCTGCTGTACGTCGCGCTAACCCGCGCCAAAGAACACTTAATCGTCACCGCCACCGTGCCAAATAGTCAGGCGAAGTTACAACAACTGCGCCTAGGCTTGGGTGACAAACCACATCCGCAACAAGTCATGCGCGCCGACAGTATGTCTACATGGCTACTGCTCGCCCTGCTCACCCATGCCGACGGAAACGAACTACGCCGCCGTGTCCAATTGCCGATGTTACCAGAGACAGAGCCAGCCTCTTGGCAGCTTCGTACATGGCAACCCACCTCCATTACGCAGGAAACGGTCTCACTGGAGGACGACATAAACGAACCAACCCCGCCCCCACCGCCCCCCTCCCACTCCCCCCGTGCGCTTGAAACGACGTTGCCCTCGAAACTAACCGCTACAGAAATTAAGGGGCGTCTGCGTGACTTAGAATTGCAAGAGGACGCAAAGCCCTATGCCCTTGGCTGGCACGCGCAGGCGTTTGCCAAACCACAATTCATGACCACTGTGAAAACAATGACCGCCGCCGAACGCGGTACAGCCCTCCATCTCGCGTTACAATTTGTAGACTATGCCGCCTGTGTCACAACAGAGGGGGCGACGGCGCAGTTAGCAAGTCTCGTCGCCGCGCAAAAACTAACCGCCGTGCAGGGCAGTGCGGTGTCGGTCGCCGACATATGCGCGTTTGTCAACGCGCCGTTGGGGATACGGGTACGTAAATCCAGCCGTGTCCTGCGTGAATTTCCATTTTCCCTACTAACGCCAATGCGCAACCTCTTTGCCGATATCAACTCCTCCGATACGGTACTACTGCAAGGGGTCATTGACTTGCTGTTTTGGGAACCCGACGGCTGGGTTGTTCTCGACTTTAAGACAAATCATGTAGGACGCAGACAGCCGCAAAAAGTAGCCGCCGAGTACACCGTTCAGCTTAATACGTACGCAGACGCCGTGCGCCGTATGACAGCGCAACCTGTCAAATCGAAGCTAATCTATTTTACACAGGGAAGCATAGAGGTGTCCTTATGATATTTGCGTACACAACAGTAGAAACAGCCTATTTGTCCGAGCGTGACCCTGTGCTAGGGGCGTACATATCGAAAACGGGGATGATAGCGCGCGAGGTCAATCCCGATGTATTTGCCTCGCTGGTCGATAGCATTGTCAGCCAACAGATTTCTAATAAGGCGGCAGATACGGTATATCGTCGTTTGGTCGCCCTTGTCGGCAACATCACACCTCAAGCGTTATACGCCGCGGACGTCGCCGCCATTCAGCAATGTGGCATGACTGTCCGCAAAGCGGGCTATCTTAAAGGGGTAGCAGAGGCGGCTCTGACGGGTGCAGTCGATTTTGACGCGCTCAAGACGCTCCCCGACGCCGAGATTGTGAAGCTGTTATCGTCCTTGTCTGGCGTTGGTGTCTGGACGGCTGAAATGCTTCTCCTATTTTCGTTGCAACGCCCTGATGTATTAAGCTGGGGCGATTTGGCCATACGGCGCGGCATAATGGCACTGTATGGCTTGACTGGACTTACAAAGGCAGAGTTTGAACTGTATCGTAAACGATTTAGCCCCTATGGGTCGGTTGCGTCGCTCTATCTCTGGCAAATTTCGCATGAAGCGCCATAATGTGTGCGACAATATTCAAAATTTTCTAATATAATAGCAAAATAGGCTTGACAAACCAAGGCGGATACGCTATACTAATACGGTACTGCACTGAGGTACGTAATAGTTGGGGGAATTCCCGAGCGGCCAATGGGGGCAGACTGTAAATCTGTTGTCTTCGACTTCGGTGGTTCGAATCCACCTTCCCCCACCAACTATAACCGCCTAGAACTGTAATGGTTCTAGGCGGTTTTGTGTATAGAGGGGAGCCGAGACTAATGCTTGTTTTGTATTTTTCAGGTACTGGCAACACAAAATTTCTTGCACAGCTTTTTGCAGACAAAACAAATGCTACCTGTATTTCTATCGAAGAACAGCTGGACTTTACGCTCGCCATTGCGACAAATGAAATAATTGCTTTTTGCTATCCAATTTACGGTTCAAGACTGCCGAGAAATATGCGTGAATTTGTGCTTGCCCATAAAACCGCGCTGAATGGGAAGAGAATAATTATTTTTTGTACTCAAATGTATTTTTCTGGTGACGGTGCGAGAGCGTTGACCGATTCAATATTTGACATTTCCCATGAGGTCATTTACGCAGAGCATTTCAATATGCCAAACAATATCAATAACTTTTTTCTGTTTCCTGTCACAAGTTTGGAAACAAATTTGAAGTGTATACCAAAAATTAAGCGAAAAGTTGATAAAGTCTGTAATGATATTGAAAATGGAATCGTAGTTAAGCGTGGATTCAATACATACTCAAAATGGCTTGGACTAATACAAGGCGCATTTTCGCCGAAGTTGGAAAACATATTTAAGACTTCTGTTTGGATAGATAAAAATTGCACCAATTGCAAACTGTGCATAGATTGTTGCCCCATGGAAAACTTCAAGTCCGAGCAAAACCATATAGTACCACAGGGCAACTGTGTAGCTTGCTACCGCTGTATTAACATTTGCCCACAGAAAGCCATTGCAGTTTGGTTTAAGAAAAAGGTGCGAAAGCAATATAAGGGCATACAATAGTCTCTCTAGTTTTGTGTAATACTGATTCTTGATATAAATGCACCATACATTTCAGCAGGGATTGATAAGGTTAGCTTGACCCAAACTAATATCTGCACCCTCATGCAAAAAGAGCTGTGCATCACGCACAGCTCTTTTGTTTACACGAGTTCTATAACAGCGACTTCCGCAGCGTCACCGCGGCGTGGTCCCATCTTTGTAATACGTGTGTAGCCGCCGTTACGGTCAGCATACTTGGGCGACAAATCGTCAAACAGCTTTTTAACAACGTCTTCACGTGTCAAAAATGCCATCGCCTGACGCTTGTTAGCCAAGTTATTCTCTTTGCCAAGAGTAATCATCTTTTCGGCAAGAGGTGCCACTTCTTTGGCACGCGTGACGGTGGTTTCCATTCTGCCTTTATCCAACAGCACAGTTACCATGTTTCTGAGCATGGCCATGCGCTGGTCGGTCGGCTTACCTAATTTACGTTGCATGGTTAGGTCCTCCTATTCCAAAACATCGGTCAGCGCCAGACCCATGGCCGCCAACTTATTGATAACCTCTTCCAAGGACTTGCGGCCCAAATTACGAACCTTCATCATGTCATCCTCAGAGCGGTTTATCAGGTCTTCTACTGTGTTAATGCCGGCACGTTTTAGGCAATTAAAGGAACGAACTGAAAGGTCAAGTTCCTCAATTGTCATGCCAAGCACCTTATCTCGATGCGATTCAGGCTTCTCCACAACAGCAGCACGTGTGCTGAGTGTTTCAGATAAATCCTCAAATAGCATCAAGTGGTCACTTAAAACTTTTGCGGAAAGAGATACTGCTTCGCGCGCCGTTAGCGTGGAATCCGTCCAAACTTCAAGCGTTAGCTTGTCAAAATCCGTTACATTACCAACACGCGTGTTCTCAACAGAATAATTCACCTTAATAACTGGCGAATAAATTGAGTCAACGGAAATCAGCCCAATAATAGATTGTGCAGGCTTGTTCTTGTCGGCCGAAACGTAACCGCGACCATGGCTAAGCGTCAGTTCCATCTCCAGATGAGCATCTGCCGCGAGTGACGCGATGTGCATGTCAGGATTCATAATCTCGACTTCACCATCGGCTTTAATATCGCCAGCAGTCACTTCGCATTCACCTGCGACATCGATGTAAAGGGTTTTCGACATAGGTGCGTGCAAACGTGCGATGAGACGCTTAATGTTAAGAACGATTTCGGTAACGTCCTCTTTAACACCGGGGATGGTGGAAAACTCATGCTGTACACCGGTAATTTTAATGCCAGTAACCGCTGTTCCCGGCAGTGACGACAGTAAAACGCGACGCAAGGAGTTGCCCAGAGTCGTCCCATAACCTCGTTCAAGCGGCTCAACCACAAACTTACCATAAGAGGCATCTTCCGGCGATTCAACGCATTGTATGCGAGGTCTTTCAATTTCTTCCATGTAGGGTTCTAACCTCCTTCGTGGTGTGTCTACTAGGGGTTGCTTCACACCGTTGGCTCCGCTTGCCGCAAGGGCGCGTTTTCTCTCTAGTGCGGGTGCCATTTTGGTCTTTTACCCCAATTCATACGCTGTGCCTGCCTTGTCAGCCGCTTTTAAAAAGCCAACAAGTGGCTCAGCATATGCAACAAACATTTTAGGGGCAACGCCCCACGTCATTCTCATGACGACAGAATCAGTTTCCTGTTTCCAATGTAAAAGCATTCGGTCAACATGCCATGCCAAAATGGCGGACATATAGAGCTCGTATGCTAGTGTTATTTTGAGTACAACTCCACGATGAGATGCTCTGCGATTGGCAAATCAACATCCTCACGGTTTGGCATAGTGACAATCTTGGCTTCAAAAGCGTCACGATTGATCTCTAACCATTTTGGTACAGGACGTGTCGCATTACCTTCTAGCGTAGCTTTGAAACGCTCTTTGGTTCTGCTAATGGGGCGCATAGCAACAACATCACCAGCCTTCACAAGGAAGGAAGGAATGTTGACCTTGCGGCCATTGACGTTGAAGTGACAATGATTGACCATTTGGCGCGCTTCCGCACGAGACATAGCAAACCCAAGGCGGTACACTACGTTATCCAAACGAGACTCCAAGATGCGCAATAGGTTTTCACCTGTAACGCCCTTTTGCTTGTTAGCCATTTCAAAATACTTTTCAAATTGGCTTTCCAAGACACCGTAAAAACGGCGAGCTTTTTGCTTTTCGCGCAATTGGGTGGCATACTCAGAGGGTTTTTTACGACCTTGACCATGTTGTCCTGGCGCGTAGGCGCGACGTTGGACACCGCACTTGCCTGTGTAGCAACGGTCTCCCTTTAAGAATAGCTTTTGCCCTTCACGACGGCATTGACGGCAAACAGCATCAGTATATCTAGCCATATTCTACTTCCTCCTGATTACACGCGACGGCGTTTGGGCGGACGGCAGCCGTTGTGCGGAATGGGGGTAACATCTTTAATCAAGTTGACTTCCAAGCCAGCAGCCTGCAAAGCGCGAATCGCGGCTTCACGTCCGGAACCTGGTCCCTTAACGTACACTTCAACGGTTTTTAGTCCATGCTCCATAGCGGCCTTTGCGGCGGTTTCAGCCGCAGATTGCGCGGCAAACGGGGTTGATTTACGAGAACCACGGAACCCTAAGCCGCCAGAGGACGCCCAGCTAAGTGCGTTGCCCTGCATGTCGGTAATGGTAACCATGGTGTTGTTAAAGGAGGAGCGGATGTGCGCTGCGCCTTTTTCAATATTCTTTTTCTCACGACGTTTGCGGGTAGCCGCACGGCGTGTATTTTTGGGAGCTGCCATAACGATTCCTCCTTACTTCTTCTTGTTAGCGATTGTGCGCTTTGGTCCCTTACGGGTGCGCGCATTGGTTTTGCTGCGTTGACCACGAACAGGCAAGCCTTTCCGATGGCGTGAGCCACGGTAGCAGCCAATTTCGATCAAGCGCTTAATATCAAGAGCGACATCACGGCGGAGGTCACCTTCGACACGGTAGGTTTTATCGATGGATTCACGAATCTTTGAAACGTCATCCTCTGTCAAATCCTTAACGCGTGTGTCAGGGTTTACGCCTGTTGCCGTTAAAATGTCGTTTGCAGTTTTTCTGCCAATGCCGAAAATATAGGTGAGACCAATCTCGACCCGCTTGTCTCTCGGCAAGTCTACGCCAGCGATACGTGCCATGTTTTACCAGCACCTCCAGTACATTTTAGCCACAAAATAAACGGATTAGACAAGGAAATCAAGTGATTAACCTTGTCTCTGTTTGTGTTTGGGATTTTCGCAGATGACCATAACGCGGCCGTTCCGCTTAATTATCTTGCATTTTTCGCACATGGGTTTCACGGATGGACGAACTTTCATAAATCCAAACCTCCTAGGTTTAACTCAAATGACGTCATTCACGGCGACATCTGTGTCACAGACGGTGTGACCACAGACATAAGGATTCAGCCTAAACCCTTACTTAGAACGCCAAGTAATGCGTCCTTTTGACAAATCATAGGGCGACATTTGCACTGTAACTTTGTCACCCGGTAAAATGCGGATGAAATTCATACGCAGTTTGCCAGAAATATGCGCCAGTATCTTGTGCCCATTTCCGATATCCACCAAAAATGTGGCGTTGGGCAGTGCCTCAAGCACAATGCCCTCTAGTTCAATGAGGTCCTCTTTTGACAAGCTTCTAACCCTCCTGTTCCAATGCCGTAGCTTGCTCCCACTCAGCTAAGTGGCGGCGCAGCTCTCGGTCCGTTACGCGTTCCCCCGCCATTAGCTTTTGGCCAATCGGGGTGGTGGCACCGGTCACGAGACGCACATGCCGCACTTTCTTTCGTTTCGGCTTTGCTATTTTCCGCCATTTGCCGTCTGCTAAGGTCACAAATGCGCCCTCAACAGACAGAATCACGTGATAATGTCCCACATCACGACCAGCCACTGACATAACAATGGAACCAACCGTCATGGAATGTCACCCTCGCGCGCGGTTAAAAGCTCATAGCCCTCATCAGTCACCAACACGGTGTGTTCATAATGCGCGCACAGCGATCGGTCTTTGGTGACCACTGTGGTTCTATCTCGTAAATACTCTACTTCAAAGCCACCCATGTTTACCATAGGCTCAATGGCAATGGTCATACCCGGGGTAAGCTTAGGACCGCGCCCAGGTAAAGCGAAGCAGGGTACTTCAGGGCTTTCGTGCAAATCGCGCCCAATGCCGTGACCAGTAAACTGGCGCACAACAGAAAAGCCATTTTGCTCAGCACAAAGTTGTATCGCTCTGGAAACATCGCTCAAGCGAGCGCCCGGCTTAATTTCGGCAACAGCGTCATAAAAACACTGTCTTGTCACTTGCACCAAGCGCGCGGTAGCAGTATCAATTTTGCCAACTGCAAATGTGGCAGCAGAGTCACCGTGAAAACCCTTATAGAAAGCACCAACATCAACGCTGACAATGTCGCCTTCTGCAAGTTTGCGGGGTCCAGGGATCCCGTGGATTAGCTCCTCGTTTATCGAGATGCAAATCGTCGCTGGAAACCCATTGTACCCCAGAAAAGATGGCGTCGCACCGGCGCCGGTAATCACAGAATGTGCAATGGCATTAATCTCCGCAGTCGTAACACCAACTTGCACAGCCGCACCAGCGGCCGCTAATGCAGCACCCGTGATTCTGCCTGCTTCGCGCATGATTTCGATTTCATGAGGTGATTTAATTGTTATCATATAGTAACAATCCCTAGCATTTCAAATATGCTCTGCTGCGTCTCTTCTATTTTATCAAATTGTTTTACAGTACGCAACAGTCCACGCTGTTGATAAAAATCCAACAAAGGTACGGTTAGGGTATGGTACGTTTTAAGCCGTTGCAAGACAGTGTCCGATGCGTCATCATTGCGAACCACCAACGCGCCGCCACAGTCGTTACAAACACCCACAACTTTGGGGGGATTATTATCAATGTGATAGGAAGCACTGCAATCTTTACACGTACGACGCCCTGACATGCGCTGAACAATTGTCTCGTCATCTGTGGTTAGGAGAAGTACTGTGTCAATAGAAACCATTTCCTCAAGTGCTTCCGCTTGCACAATTGTTCGCGGAAACCCATCAAGAATAAACCCATTGGCACAGTCTGGCTCTCCCAGACGACTTTTGATAATCGAAAGCACCATTTCATCAGGGACTAGCTGACCGCTTGCTATGACAGCTTCAACACGGATGCCAATTTCGCTTTTTTTAGCGATTTCCGTACGTAAAATATTTCCAGTCGAGATTGTGGGAACACCGAGCCGCGCATTAAGCACCGCTGCTTGTGTCCCCTTGCCGGATCCAGGAGGTCCCAACAGTATCAATCTCATATCTGTCTACTCCAAAAAGCCTTTGTAATGACGCATTAACATCTGAGACTCGATTTGCTTCACAGTCTCAAGCGCAACACCCACAACAATCAGCACCGAGGTGCCGCCCCACGCCAAACCACTGACATTCACAAATTGGCTCATGACAATTGGCATAATGGCGATGACACCCAAGAACAATGCACCAAACAAGGTAATCTTATTTAGCACCTTACGTATAAAATCGGAAGTTGGCTTACCAGGACGGAAGCCAGGAATAAAGCCGCCATTTTGCTTCAGATTGTTAGCGATTTCAATTGGATTAAACTGAATAGAGGTGTAGAAATAACTAAACCCGATAATCAGCAAGAAATACGCCACAGAGAAAAGCAACGAGCCATAAGCAATGGTTCTAAGGAAAACTTCCATAAATGAGCCAGCTGCAGGCGCGGGGAAAAACGCGGCAATCGTCGCGGGGAAAGAAGCGAAGGTCTGCGCGAAAATGATAGGCATAACGCCCGACATATTGACCTTTAAGGGCAAATGCGTGCTTTGTCCACCATACATTTTGCGACCCACCATGCGTTTTGCGTATTGAATTGGAATGCGGCGTTCTGCTTGTGTGATAAACACAACAAATGCAACAACCAATAGAGCAAAAGCAAGGATAATGATAAGCTGCCACCACTGCATTGTACCGCTCTGTAAGCCAGTTATAGTACTTGAAATCATGGTAGGACCACGAGATACAATGGAAGCAAACAAAATAATCGAGATACCATTACCAACGCCAAACTCAGTTACTTGTTCACCAAGCCACATGATAAAGGCGGTACC
>JAVBKJ010000064.1:0-7526 GCA_031554075.1 Oscillospiraceae bacterium
AAACAGTACCGCCCCTGTCAACCCTTCTTTTCTTTTTCGACAAAAAGAAAAGAAGCAAAAGAAAAACAAATTCGCTATCATTGGTGGAAAAGAGAAAGGCATAAAGGCAAATTCAAAACAATGTTGAAAAAAGAAGCAAAAGAAAAACAAATTCGCTATCATTGGTGGAAAAGAGAAAGGCATAAAGGCAAATTCAAAGCAATGTTGAAAAAAGAAGCAAAAGAAAAACAATCTCGCCATCAGCGGTGGAAAAGAGAAAGGGTAATCTACAAATGCTGTAATAGTGTTGTGATAAGAACCTCAATATCAATGGGTTTGGATATATGCGCGTTCATACCTGCCAGTTGCGATTGTAAGATGTCCTCTGAAAATGCGTTGGCTGTCATGGCGATAATGGGTATGGTTTGCGCATCAGTACGCGCAAGACCGCGGATGGTGCGCGTTGCTTCGTAGCCGTTCATTTTGGGCATTTGAATGTCCATTAGAATAATGTCAAATGTGCCAGGGGGCGCATTGGTAAACCTGTCGCAGGCTTCCAGTCCGTTCACTGCTTCTTGTACCGTCGCGCCGTAGTCTGTTAAAAACACCGTGATAATCTCCATGTTAATGGGGATATCTTCGACCACTAAGAAATGCTTGCCAGCTAGAGAGGTATCTGTTGGCACGCTAGGCGCATCAGAACTTGTGACACGATGGGGGTAATCTAGCTTGTCTATCAGAGAAAGCATGTAGTTGTAAACATCGGATTTACTAAGCGGCTTGTGCATTAGCTTGTTAGCACCTGCAAGCAATGCCGCGGCTTCTAAATCATGCTCGGCATACGCGGTGATAATGACGCAAAATACGCCATCGCCCATCATCTTGCGTACATCACGGATAAACTCCAACCCGTCGGGCGCAGGCATCTTCCAATCAGCAAAAATAGCATGAAACGGTTGCCCCGCATCATGGCAGGAGGACACCAACGCCAGACCCTCAATAGAGGAGGTCGTCCAGCGCGCATCAATCCCAATGCGCTGTAATAACAAAACGGTGTTCTCGCAGGACATTAGGTCATCGTCTACCACCAGAACGCGAATTTTCTCAAAGCCACGGTGTAGTTTGTACTTATCCTGCTCGTCGGGCGTGATGGCAAAGGGCAGTTCTATGATAAATGTTGACCCTTTGTTAATGTCACTCTTGACATTAATATGACCATTCATGAGCGATACTAAGTTTTTCGTTATCGCAAGCCCCATGCCTGTGCTACCGCCGCGCTCGATGTTATTGCGGTATTCCTGCATAAATGGCTCGAATAAATCCGCTTGGAACTCCTTAGACATACCAATGCCAGTATCCGCAATTTCAATATGTACACGAATATGCTTATCCGACTTTTCGGCTACTTCACGAACTAAGAGGCTCACATGTCCGCCAGCAGGGGTGTACTTTAGCGCATTGGAAAGTATGTTCATCAAAATTTGGTTTAACCGCAAGCTGTCGCCAATAATCACTTCGTGGACAAATACAGGCATTTCAAACACAAAATCGACGTTGCGTTCCGCCATTTGGGGGTGAAACATCGAGACAGTGTTACGAATGATATCTGCAATGTTAAAACTCTCATTTTGAATTAAGAATTTGCCGCTTTCTATTTTTGACATGTCAAGCACATCGTTAATCAACAATAACAAGTGTTTAGACGATAATGTCACCTTTTGGAGACAGTTGGCGACGCGCTCCTTGTTTTCTAGCGACGAGGAGGCAATGGTTGTCATGCCCACAATCGCGTTGAGCGGTGTACGAATTTCATGGCTCATGCGCGACAAAAATTCTGTTTTCGCCTTACTCGAATTTTGTGCGACAATCAAGGCGTCACGCAGTACCTGTTGCGTCTCCTTCACAGAGGTGAGGTTTTGGACAGATAAGATATACCGTGTGATTAAACCGTCCTGCTCAACGGGGAAAACAGACAGCAGAATCCAAAAACTTTGCTTTGTGATAGGGTTTGTAAAGTAGTACTCTTGCTCAGACTTAACATGTATCATGTTGCGTTGCAGTTGCTCCATGAGTGGGGTGGTTTTCTCGGCTACATGCGCGAATAACGCCATTTTGTCCAATGACAGCTGTTGGGGTGGGAGACCTAGCAACGTTTCGGAATTGGAAAATACGTATTCCATTTTGTGCAGGGGCAAATTATAAATCATAAATACTTCGTCTAAATGCTTGGATAATACCCCAAAGAGAAACTCGCGGTAGTCATTGTCCTTTGCGCGCCCCTCGAGTGTGCGTTTTAGAATATAACAGAGTAGCACGAACATACAGAAAAACAGAATCGTCGTCACCATGGTAATGCGTGCTGTTTGAACAGATTCACGCGACAAACGAGACACAGTGCCATCGATAAAGGCAAGCATACTATCCAGTAGACCGTTGATTTCTTCGATCGCGGGGGAAACCTCGTTATCCATAAACGCTTTGACTTCCTCTAAGTCCTTGGAACGTAAGGCTAGAAATGCCTGCTCCTGATCTTGCAAATCTGCCGACAGGGATTGGAGTTTTGCCACAGTTGACAGAGGCCCTAAGTATAGGGTGTCCACGGTGGTAAGCTCGGCGTTTAATGCCGCCCGCAGTTGTGAAATCTCATTGCGTACAATCTGATAATCCACATCAGCGTTGTATAGCAACAGCCGATTCATACGCAGCTGGTTTTCGGCCAGTATATTTTTCGCCTTGTACACAGATGACGAGACAACAAAGGGGTGTTTTGCCAAAATCTCAAGCTTTTCATTAATCGACTGCGAACTCCGTATTGAAAAATAACTAGATATGCCGAGCAACACTGTGACGAGTACAAGCAACCCCACAAAACCCCATTGTCCACGACGCTGTTTTCCCATTTTTTCACTCCTTTAGGTGACACGACACCCGTTCTGTATCCAATAGTACTTATAAACAAACGTCTCGTTTATAAATCGTTCGCAAAGCAACGGGCACACAAGGTCACCAAAATGCGCTTTAACGTTCCTTATGCAGCATTGCGGTTACCCAGCAACGCTGCATTTATCAATGTATGGTACTCACGAATCGAGCATTGGTACTACTGTTGTTTGGCAAGACCAGCCGCCACAAGACCATCAAACATCGGGTGTGGGCGACCTGGACGCGACTTAAATTCAGGGTGATACTGCGACGCAATGTAAAAAGGATGATTCGCAAGCTCGATAAATTCTACTAGCTTACCGTCAGGCGACAAACCAGATACTACAACGCCTGCCTTTTGCAAATCCTCCAAAAATTCGTTGCACACTTCATACCGATGTCTGTGACGCTCAAATATGATGTCCTCTCCTTGATACAAGCGTGACGCAAGCGTATTCGGCGTTAAACGACAGGGGAATAATCCCAAGCGCATTGTGCCACCTTTTTCGGTAATATCGCGTTGTTCGGGCAGAATATCTATTACATTGTGTTTCGTTGTGTCGTCAAACTCTGTTGAATGTGCATCCTGCCAGCCAACAAGATTCCGCGAAATTTCAATGATAGCAGTGTGCAACCCTAAGCATATGCCCATAAACGGCACATTATGCTCACGTGCGTACTGCGCAGCGGTTAGCTTGCCCTCGAGCCCACGCTCACCAAAGCCGCCAGGGATTAGCACGCCATCGACATCCCCCAATAGCGACGCGACTGTGTCAGGCGTTACATCCTCGGAGTTTACCCAACGGATGTCAACTTGTGCATGGTGCGCTGTGCCCGCATGTTGCAACGATTCAGCCACGCTGAGATAGGCGTCACGCAGCGCCACATATTTGCCCACAAGCGCAATCGTCACTTTGCGGTGACAGTGTTTGATTTGGTTTACCATGGCTGTCCATTCCGTTAAATCGGGTGGTGGCACAGTAAGCCCTAAGCGGCGACAGACGACAGTGTCAAGACCTTCCTCATGCAGTAAAAGTGGCACTTCATAGAGGGTACTGGCGGTCATGTTTTGGATAACGCAATCTATGCCGACATTGCAGAAAAGTCCTAGCTTTTGTCGCAATTCCGAGGATAACGGCGATTCTGTGCGGCATACGATAAAATCGGGTTGTATGCCCATGCTAAGCAACTCCTTCACGGAATGCTGTGTGGGCTTGGACTTTAGCTCGCCGCTCGTCGAAACCACCAAGGATACATGGATATACAACACATTTTCGCGACCAACCTCCGCCGCAACCTGACGGCTGGCTTCGATAAAGGGTTGCGACTCGATATCGCCCACAGTGCCGCCAATTTCCGTAATGACGACATCTGTGCCAGCACGACCCACACGGTACACGCGCTCTTTTATTTCATTGGTGACATGCGGGATTACTTGCACGGTACCACCCAAAAAGTCGCCATTTCGTTCTTTGTTAAGCAGATTCCAATAAATACGCCCTGCTGTAACATTGCTGCCAGAACTGAGATTTTCGTCAATAAACCGCTCGTAGTGACCTATATCGAGGTCAGATTCGTGTCCATCGTCTGTGACAAACACCTCTCCATGTTGAAACGGGCTCATCGTACCAGGGTCAACATTCAAATAGGGGTCAAATTTTTGTAGGGTGACACGTAAGCCGCGTGCCTTTAACAGCCGCCCTAATGCGGCGGCGGTAATCCCTTTGCCCAACCCAGAGACAACACCACCAGTAACGAATATATATTTCACTGACATTTGACTTCCCCCATCATTTCTCTACCATATAAATACTATCGCGAAACTATATTATTTTATCACTATATTATTATACGCACTCTTGACCAAAAACGCAAGTAAATTGTGTAGTTTATTGCTTTCTGAAAAAATATGGAAAGTTTGTCAACATTTTATCCGTATAGCAAGCCAGAAATCACAGACAATATGGGTGCAAACAGAATGATTAGCCATTCATGATGCTTATTTACAAAGGAAGTGTGTTATGTTTACAAAACGCATTGCAGCTATTGCTTCAGCAATGGTGCTTAGTGTCGGTTTACTGATACCAGCGCAGGCGATTACAGCCGCAAACATCAGTGTCAAGGGAACGTATAACCGTGCCTTCGATTTCTCCGCCACTCATTTTTCGCAAAAGCTTGGTGACTTATCAGGCACTTTTCAATCTATCGTCATCACAGAGTTACCTGCTGATGGTACATTGAAAGTTGGCAATACCACAATTACAGGCACTAGCACCTCTATCCCTGTTGCCAGCCTCGGCAGTCTTAGCTACTTCCCGATAGCTGACTACGCCAGTGTAACCTCCTTTAAGTGGGTTGCTAAGGACAGCACAGACACATCACCTGAAGCCACCGCCAGTATCGACTATCGCGCCGATACCCCTGTGGCACAAGACCAGACCCTGAACGTGCTTAAAAACACATCACGGACAGGGCAACTAGTCGCCACCAGTAATCAGCCGCTCACCTACTTTGTTGTGAATGCGCCTATTCATGGTGACTTGGTTGTTTCCAGCAGTAAGGGTACGTTTACGTACACCCCAGACAGCAATTATTTGGGTGTCGATACCTTTACGTTTAGAGCCAGCAATGGTCCTAACACCTCCGCGAGTGCCACTGTAACGTTAAACATTGGTGACGTAGCAGCGCCTGTTGCCAAAGACGTTACCTTCTCTATTCAAATGAAAGTACCCAAAACAGAAAACGCATCGACCAATTCTAGCCTCAATGCGATTGATGCGAACACACCAGCCAAGCCGCTGAACTATGTGCTTGTCACATTGCCAACAAAGGGTACGATTACCTCGTTTGTTGCTTCTACAGGTTCGTTCACCTACACCCATAACACAAAGCTGATGGGTACAGACACGTTCACCTACAAGGCAAACAACGGTTATCGCGATTCAAACATTGCCACAGTCACAGTTGACATCAACCCACCAGACCCGATAAACTACCGCGACTTGCAGACCCACTGGGCGAAAAAGTCCGCTGGTACACTAGCCGTTATGGATTTGGTCGTTGGTGAGCAGATTCAGAACATGTACTATTACTATCCTAACCGTGGGCTAACACGCGCAGAGTTTGTCATGTTCTTGAACTCGATTATGGAAATTAAGCCTTCCACCTATACCATTAGCCGCTTTGAAGACGTCGATGCCCCTCACCTAATTACAGGGCTTAACGCCGCGCTAGAACAGGGTGTCACAGGCGGCACGCCTTACAACGGCAAGCTATATTTCTACCCTGATAAGATGATTACGCGTATTGAAGCCATGAAAATGCTTGATAACGTAATGAAGTTCCCCGCACCTAGCACCGCCGCCCTGCCCTTTATCGACACAACAGAAGTGCCAAGCTGGGCAATGCAATCCATCCAAAACCTTGTTGGTTACAAAATTGTCGGCGGTAGTAACGGTATGCTAAGACCGTCCGCGATGCTGACACGTGGCGAAGCCGCCGAACTATTGTTTAAGACGTATCTCGAACGCAAGAAATAACCTGCTTTTCTAAGGCTACGCAGGTAAAAAATGAAATTGCCACATATGTTGGCAGGGGTAGAGGGGACGAAGTTACTTCGTCCCCTCTACTATTGTATTGTAATGGATGGGCTATCGTTTTTCAATGGTAATGACAAGATTATGCTGCAAGGCAATTTCCAACAATGTATGCAAATAGATGTTATTTCGACCAAGCTCCATAGACTGAATATTGTGCTTACTCCTATGGATTGTGACGCCAAACTCCTCTTGTGTTTGCTCCGACCATTCTCGGATTGTCTTGATTATGTCCTTTGGCTCATAGTCATTTGCTATAATTTTCACGTCAACATCACCTCTATTGACAGCGTACTATTAATACGTTACAATATGAGCTAAACACGTACTATTAATACGTGTAATATTATGGAGGTAGGAGAGAGTTAATATGGCGGAGTTTTGTCTTGCCTGTTGGAATCAAATACACAAATCAAATTTTACAAAAAATAATGTAACCTTAACAAAATACTTGGAGTTATGTGAAGGGTGTGGGAAGTACGAGAGAACGATTTACAAATTCTATAAGCGTTTTTCAATTGGAGGCATAGTGGATTTTATAAGAGACGTAGGAACAAAATAATGAAAGCAATAATTGCAAAAAAATAATTCCATAAACAGAATTAAAATCAGAACCCCCCATACTATAATTCTATCATTAGAATTATAATATGGGGGAATACGTATGAGAAGCAGACAAATGCCACTTGGAAATCTCAATGTGATAGGTAACCGTATTGCAACGTTACGAACGGCAAAAAACATAAAACAAAAGGATTTTATATCGCAATTACAGGCAGAAGGCATGGATATCAACCCGACTAGTTTTTCAAAGCTAGAGGGACAAACAAGACAAATTACAGATATTGAGATAATCATAATCGCAAAAGTGCTAAGTGTCCGCATAGAAGGCACTACGTAATATTTTGTGTAAAAAGGATTTCTTCACAGTCGTAAATCTCACAATAATCAATTGCTTTGTACCGCAAAGCACAATTAGGGTTTGCCCTTAGGTGCCGTGCCCCTACTGAGTTGTCCGAGGTATGCGCG
>JAVBKJ010000121.1:0-34476 GCA_031554075.1 Oscillospiraceae bacterium
AAAAGTGGGGTAACTAACGATGAAAATAAAATCTAATTTGGTTTATGCAATAGTAGTTTCCACATTGTGTCTTAGTATTATTGCTTTTTTTGCAGTTAGGGCAACTATACCACATACACCAGAACGAAAGGATGCGCCAACCCAAGGAGATTTTAAGCAGTACGAGTATGAAGAAATAAAAGAGACGGCGCATACAATTGCAGTCGTCAAAATGAAGGATGCTCTAAGTGCCGAAAATAGTACTGTCGTTAAAAATGAAAATGACGCCATTACAGACTATTACTCAACGCGAAATGCAACTGTTCTCAAGTTTATTAAAAACGAAAAAGGGTATGGTGAGGAAATTAGTTTTCTGGATAGTGCCGCTATGACAAGCGACAACTATTATTTGCATGATGAGCACTACGACGCGCCAGAAAAAAATGAGAAATACCTAGTGTTTTTATGCGAATCAAATATTTCAGGAAAAGATTTTGTAATATCTACTAATAACGGCATGTTTGCCTTAAAAAATCTACAGAAAAACCTAAGACGTGATATTCTATATGCTACACTAATTGAATTTTCATCAAATACTTCAACATTTGATATAAAACGGTTGAAACCCGCCACAGGTTTTACTGACTTTGTGTCGTCTGATTATACAACGATACTAACCGATTTTGGACCAGTCAAAGTTGAATATTTTTATTCAGAATACGACCAAACGGAGCACATTTGGATTGGTGGACGAGAGTATACTTGCAGCGGAAAAATGTTTGCAAGGTAGCCAACAAAAAACGGACTATTTGAATTGCAGTGACCACTGCACCAAGTAGTCCGTTTTCTTTTTTGTAATTTGCCCAAAAAGGCATTTTCTACTTTCTTTTTTCAAACAAAAGTGATATACTGTTAGGATAGGATACTATAAGAAAGAGGTGTTTATTGGGTGGCAGGTTTTTTTGGCTTATTCGATTACAATAAACCTGGCAAGGGTGTCGATATCAATGCACCCGAAAAGCGTGCGCCGTTTCGATTTTTAGAGCTACTATGGCGTAACCTTTGGCGCATGACAATTATAAATTTTCAGTACTTTTTGTGTGTATTGCCATTGATTTTAGCATTTCACTTATTTGTCTTTGACCCATTGGTTGTTTACTCGGGGGCAGAAGATGGCATGGCCGCCGCGCCGCTTACCATGCTATTTTCGGTTATACTGCGTATGCCTTCGTGGTTGCTTATTGCAATCGGCGTAATTAGCTTACTAGCGCAAGGGCCGCTCACCTGCGGTATGACCTACATGCTGCGTAACTTTGCCAGAGAAGAACATGCTTGGTACTCGGACTTTTGGCAGCGCGCGCTTCTTAACCTCAAGCAAGGTATCTTTTTAGGAATCTTAGATGCCGTGATGGTGACTGTGGGCGTTTACAATATTTCGCTTTACTTTACCGCCTCGGAAACCCTGTCTACCGTTATGCAGGCAATTCTTGTTGCTAGCATGGTTGTGTTACTGCTTTACATGGCGATGCGTAACACACTGTACCTCATGGCTGTTACGGTGGAACTCACTAACATACAGCTAATACGCAACGCCTTTATCCTAACCTTTGTGGGCTTGCCCCGCCATTTGCTCATCGGCGTGTTGCAGCTGCTCGTTGTCGCGCTTACGTTGCTCGTGTCTGGCATGGTCGAGATTATTCTTTTGCCCACAGTTGCCTTTAGCGTGTTAGGCTTTATTGCCACCTTTATTTCGTATCCGCTAATACACAAGTACCTCATTTTACCGCATTTAACAGCGGCAGAAGATGCCCAAACAGCCGCCTTGGAACAATAACCACAGTCGGCTGTATCGCAACAGAATGTGTCATTGAGAAACGTTTACCGTCGTAATACAACACCCATCGATTAGCGCAACTATCTTGCCAACGCGGTCAGAAAATGCTATACTATGCTGTAAGAAACATCTAATTTCGATGTTGAGAGGAAGCACATTATGCTAGAACATATCTACAATATGTTAGATTCCTTGTCGTCACCCGCTATCCTATGGAACTGCATTGATAACCGCATTGTCCATGTCAATGCCTTGGGTGAAACGTTGTTGGCAGACGCCTCGGGCTGGTCGAAGTCCCAAGGGGCGCACACCTCCTTGCGTGCGTGCCAGCCGCTGACACAGCTCTTTTCGCTAGAGGAACGCTTGGTGCGCCCGATTGTGAAAGCGCCGATGCTCTTAGAGGACGAACAGGGTCTATTTCTGCCGCTAGAAGGCTTTCTCTATTACCCCCACGCCAACCTCCAAGACCTTGGCATGGGCGCGACGTTGCTCATATTCCTGCCCATTAGCGACCTAACGAGTGATATTCGGCGCGCGATTCGCGCCATTAATTTCGATGTGCTACACAAAAATGTGGACACAGACGTGCGTGACCCTGCCTTTTTGCGTCAGATAATCGACGCATTCCCCGGCATGGTGTTTATTAAGGATTTGCAAGGCAAGTACTTGATGTGCAGTGAGGCATTTGCCCGCTTTGTGGGTCTGCCCTCTCCCGAAGATATTATCGGCAAGACAAGCTTTGATGTGTTGCCCCATACCTCGGCAGAATGGGCGACAAGGTTGGATAACAGCCTGTTTGATACCTGTCAGCCCTCGTCTGAGGTGTATCCTTTTGCGTTGGAAAATAATAACTACACCAATTGGCAGCGTGTGTCGCGTTCTCCCCTGCGCAATGCCAAAGGTGAGATGATTGGTCTTGTCGGCGCGCTTGAGGACGTCGGCGGCGTGCTGGCACTCACAGAAGAACTTACGTACGCCAAGGCACGTTTTTTAGCCCTGTCCGAAGTGATGGCGTACAACACGTTTGCGCTAATTCTATGGGACCCTGCCAACATGACAGTCAACTATATCTCGAGTAACATTAGTTATCTGGGCTTTAAGGCAGGACGTTTTACGCATTTATCCGATTGGGGCAACATTGTACATCCCGATGATAACAGCCTGTTTTGGGATGCGCGTCAGTGCCTGTTTGATAAATCCCCTTCTGTGGACTTTTGGCAGGAGTACCGTGTTGTCAACAGTAACGGCGATGTGCGCTGGCTTCACGAGCGGATTTCCTCGGTGAATGTACCAGGGTCGTTGCTATACCGCAGCATGTTTATCGACACAACGGCGCGACATGAGCAAGAAAACATTACAAAACACATTCATAACCAAGATGTTGCCACCGCGTCGAGCATTACGAATATGCACAGCCTACATTTACTGGATATCGTCAGCCGTGAGTACTTACAACAGCTGTCGGATTCTGTGGCACAAACGCTGGGTGTCAGCTCCAGTATTTTCGACTCGTCTGGCGTGGCACTAACAGACGGCACAGGGCTTTGCAACCTATGCCGCCTGATTCGTGAAACAGAACGCGGTAACACGCTCTGTCATCTTTCGGATGTCAACCTTGGCATTGCCGCGCGTGATGCGGGCGGCTTGGTGGTCGCACCCTGCGAAACAATCGGGCTATACACCGCCGCCGCGCCGATTACGATGGGCGATTTGCACCTTGGTACGTGGATTATCGGGCGGACGCGCGCTGGCTACACAATTGATGAATCCAACGTCCAAAGTCTTGCCGCGCGCCTGCAATTAGATACCGATGCGGCGCTTGAGGCATTTCAAGCAATGCCAGAACGCGACAGCAACGAAATTATGCAGATTTTCTCCTTACTCACCCCGTATGTAAAAGATATCTCCGAGTTTGTGCAACGCAGTTACTTGCTCATGCAGGACACCGAGAAAATGGTGAAGTCGCAAGAGGCGATTACCCAAAGTACGGCGATGGAAGCGCTACAATCGAACCTTTACCATGTGTTCTTTAGACCGTCGCAGAACGATACGGCACGCTTTACAGAAGCATTGTCACTTATTTCTGATTATTTTGGCTTTAACCGTGCGCTACTGCTCGAACGCCGTCCGCGGTTTTATGAAGTACGTGCGCAGTGGCATCAATCTCAGCTGTCTGATTTCCCCGAGGAAACCGTCAAGCTGATGGACGTAAAGCAGATTCTTGATATTTGCTCCACACCGAACGAAATTTACCAAATCCACCGCGACCAAATGTCCGACGCATGGTTGCAGTTTAGCAAAAACCACGAGATGGAAAACACGTTAGCGTGTACTGTCGAAAGTAAAGGGCGTCAACAAGCACTCTTGCAATTTATGCAGGCGGCTGACCGTCCCCCCCTGTCTGATACTGAAGTCGGCTTTTTAACACAGATGATGGGGACGATTTCGTCCTTTGTCCTGCTAAAACAAGCCGAGCGCAAAATGCAGGAAACAAGCGACTCCCTGCAACTGATTCTGAATAATATGCAAGAAAGCATTTATGTTATCGACCAAAAAACGTACGAAGTCATCTTTGCCAATTCGCAGTTTGATGGCAGAGCCGTCACAGGGTCGAGAGGGGTCAGTTGTTTTAGACTGTTGGGCATGGAAACCCCGTGCGCTTGCTGTGGGCTAGATATGCTCCAAGGGCAACCCGTCGGCTATAGCTACACCTACGAAACCAGCGAGCGCGCGCCCGGCTCATGGCATTCCATTACCATGACGGTGATGCAGTGGCTAGATGAACGTCCTGTGTATCTCATTGCTGTGCGCGACATAACCGAGGAAAAAATTCATCAAGAACAATTAATGTACGCCGCCACCTTTGATATGACGCTTAAAATCCCCACCATTGGGCGGCTTAATTCGCGGCTAACGCAAATCCTAGAAAAAAAGCGTACCTCAGGCTTTCTATTTTTAATCGAGGTAGACAACCTAAAACTAATCAACAACGCCTATGGTCATACCTATGGTGACGCGTTGATGCAGGAAATTGTTACGTTTTTATCGTCACGTGTCCCCGAGGGCGAGTTTGTCTACCGTTATGCCACCAACACCTTTGCGGTTTTGTATGAAGAAGCAAACGAGGCGCAGGCAGATATTTTTGTTAAGGCGATGTACGATCGGTTTAAGCATTCATGGCGTGTAAAGGAAAAACGTTGTTACTCGACCTTTACCGCTGCCATGGTACCCTACCCCGGCGAAAATACAGACGTCATTGGCATTATGCGTGATGCTGATACCGCCCTTTCGATGTGCTTTGACCGCGGGCGCAACAGCTTTTACAGCCTAACAAAGAGCATACACACAGACCACGAAGAAAAGCTTGACTTAGCAAACGACCTGCACCAAATGGTCGGTGATGGTTGCAAGGACTTAGTCGTCTATTATCAACCTATCTGCGACCTGCACACGAACACGATTGTGTGGTTTGAAGCGCTCATGCGCTGGCGTCACCCCACAAGGGGCATTATTCCACCACTCAAGTTTATTGAAATCGCGGAGCATACATCACTCATTCAGCCGCTAAGTGAGGTTCTGATACGGGAAGCCGCGATACAATGTAAAAAATGGCGTGACATGGGCTATGACGTGGGTGTGAATGTCAACTTCTCGGCGACACATTCCCGCCAAGAGGGCATCGTACCGCTGATTATGTCAATTCTACAAGAAGTGGGCTTGCCGCCGAACCGTTTTGGCATCGAAATTACAGAGAACATTACCAATGCGGACCGTTCGTTTGTGGATACCTTTTTGCGCGATATGCGCAATACGGGCTGTATGGTTGCCATTGATAACTTTGGTACGGGGCTATCTTCCTTGGGTACGCTGAACACAATGCCGATTAATGTCATTAAGATTGACAGAAATTTTGTGTCGGATATATGCAATTCTGCCTACGACCAAGCACTTGTTTCCTTTATTGTTAAAATCGCAACCACGCTGGATTTATTAGTTACCTGTGAGGGTGTGGAAACTTTAGAACAGTGCCACAAAATACGGGAGCTGGGTGTGGACCATGTGCAAGGCTATTACCTTAGCCGTCCTGCCTCTGCGTCAGAGATGACGCCCCTACTCGAAAATCCAGACAAGATGATACACTTACTCTCCTAAACAATAAACGTGTCGCGCGCTCCATACAACAGGGCGCGCCATACGCATGTAATACTTTCACTTGAAACAAATGAGATTTGTACAAAACTAACTATAATAACAGGAGACTTTATGAAACTAGGGATTGTAGGCTTGCCAAACGTCGGCAAAAGTACCTTATTTAACGCCATCACCTCCGCAGGGGCGCAAGCCGCCAATTACCCCTTTTGCACGATAGAACCAAATGTCGGCAGCGTTGCTGTGCCTGATAGCCGCGTGGAAGCGCTTGTTAGGATGTACAGCCCTGCCAAAGTAACGCCTGCTACCTGTGAATTTGTTGATATTGCTGGCTTGGTGCGCGGTGCTTCAAAGGGTGAGGGCTTGGGCAACCAGTTTTTGTCTCATATTCGTGAGGTAGACGCGATTTGCCATGTCGTACGCTGTTTTGACGATGATAACATTGTCCATGTCGAGGGCGGCGCAGACCCTGTTCGCGATGCAGAGATTATATCGCTAGAACTTACCTTGTCCGATTTAGACTTGGTGGAACGCCGTCTGGATAAAACACGCAAGCTGCTCAAAGGCGACAAAACGTATGCCCGTGAGCTAGAATTTTGGGAAGCTGTCAAAGCACATTTAGATGAAGGACAACCCGCACGTTCGATGGTGTTGACACCCGAGCAGGCAGAGTGGCTTGCCACCGCGCCGCTGATGTCTGCCAAACCAATTTTATATGTGGCAAACATGGACGAAGTGTCGTTTGCCAAGCGCGACACCCACCCTTACTTTTTGGCTGTGCAAGCCCTAGCGGCGCAGGAAAAGGCAGAGGCGTTGCCTGTCTGTGCCAAGCTAGAGGAGGATATAGCCTCGCTAGAGCCAGAGGAACGTACCCTCTTTTTAGAAGAACTAGGCTTGCAAGAATCGGGGCTTGGTCGCTTGATTCGTGCATCCTATCACTTGTTAGGGTACATTTCCTTTTTAACAGCAGGTCAGCCCGAGGTGCGTGCGTGGACGATTACCCGTGGGCTAAAAGCACCGCAAGCCGCAGGTAAAATACACTCCGACTTTGAGCGCGGGTTTATCCGTGCGGAAATCGTGTCGTTTGAAGCCTTGATGGAGGCTGGGTCTCTTGCCGCCGCACGTGACAAAGGCGTCCTTCGTAGCGAGGGTCGCGAGTACGTCATGCAGGATGGCGACGTCGTGCATTTTAGATTCAATGTCTAATACCGTGCCTGTGAAGGAACGCTATCAACTGATAGATGCGCTGCGCGGTCTTTCGATTCTGCTCATGATGGCGTATCACTTTTTAGCGGCGATGATGTACTTTGGGCTATCAGGTGATAGGTTGTTCTACAGCCCGACATTACAAGTATTACAGCCCCTATTTGCCGCCATCTTTATCTTGCTATCGGGCATTTCTTGCCACTTTTCGCGCAATAATCTCAAGCGCGGCTTGCTAACGATTGGCTGTGCCGCGGTGATTACCGTTGTATCCATTTTCTTCGGGCTGAATATCTGGTTTGGCATACTGCACTTTTTAGGCTTGTGCATGGTGCTGTATGGGCTGCTTGGCAAGTGGATTGCAAAGATACCGCGCAAAATTGCGCTAGTTTGCTGGATTGTGCTGAGTGTCATAGGGTTTGTGGTGTTTCCCATAGATATGAACACCCCTTGGCTTTTGTGGCTAGGGTTACGCCCCCCCACCATGATTATGTTTGACTACTTTCCGCTTTGCAAGTGGTTCTTCGTCTTTTTGATTGGCACATGGTTGGGCACACCGATTAAAGCGCACCAGTTTCCTGCGTGGTTTTACAAATTTAACATGCCCCTCCTCCCCGCCATTGGGCGCAAGACATTATTACTCTACATGATTCATCAACCAATTTTCTTTGGGATACTAACTGTATATCAGTTTTTTAACAATAAATAACTGTCATGTAACATGACATTTGGGGTGACAAAATGCAAAGTGAGGAAGTTTGGAAGCAGGTAATCGAAAATCTGCGCGCGAATTTACCAGAAACGGTCATACGCGCGTGGTTTGATGATACCCGCATTCATTACATAGACGACCAAAAAATCGTAATCGTCACGCCGTCGGAGCTAAAGCGTGATGCCCTACTCAAACGATACCAAGGACCTATCTCGCGCGCCCTGTATCTGATTTTTGAAAAGAACTATCAAATTGATATTATCATGAAGGACGACATGCCGCAAGCGCCGTCAAACGACCCGATTGAGCAGGCAGACAATTACAGCTTTGAACGCTTTGTGGTTGGTCCTACCAATGAGCTTGCGTACGCCGCCGCTTCGTCTATTTCCGAAAATCCAGCAAAGGGGTATAATCCCCTCTTTATCTATGGTGGGTCGGGGCTTGGCAAAACGCACTTACTCTATGCTGTGCGCAATCGGCTACGCGAACGCCGACCAGACTTTAATGTCTGTATTTTTTCATCTGAACAGTTCACGCGCGATTTGGTCACGGCGATTGAAACAGGCAACCGCGCCGTCTTTCACGAAAAGTACCGCACCGCCGATATGCTGATTGTAGACGACATACAATTTATTGCGACAAAGGAATTTGTGCAAGAAGAATTTTTTCACACATTTAACACCCTACACGAGGCAGGCAAGCAAATCGTGATGACCTCTGACCGTGCGCCCAAAGAGATGAAAAAGCTAGAGGATCGATTACGGTCGCGGTTTGAATGGGGTCTTGTCGTTGATATTCAACCACCCGATATTGAAACGCGTATCGCCATCCTGCGGTCAAAGGCAATGGGCATCGGGCTACCGCTACCCGAACAGGTGTCAACGCATATTGCCCAGAACATTACGCAAAACGTGCGCCAGCTCGAGGGTATTATCAAAAAGCTGATGGCATACCACGACTTAATGGGCTTCTCGATTAGCATAGACACAGCAACGCGCGCGATTGGCGACCTAATGAAGGAACTCCCGGGGCTTAACCCCACACCAGACTTAATCATCGAGCGTGTCTGCGATTTTTATGATGTAAATGTGAATGATGTCATGAGTTCGTCACGGCGTGCAAAGCTAGTGCAAGCGCGTCAAATCTCCATGTTTTTGATACGCGAAATCACAGGCAAGAGCTTTCAAGAAATTGCGGAAATGCTCAACCGTGACCATAGCACCGTCATGCACTCGATTGAAAAAGTGGCTGATCAACGTGCCGAGGATACCAATTTGCAAAACGACCTTAAACTTATCACCGAAAATATTCGGTCTGACTAATTTTGGCAGACAGACATGGTTGAAAATCTCCATAATTTGTATAAAATCTACTAATTTTTGGGTATTATTAACAAATAGTTACGAAGTTATCCACACTTATAATGTCTGGAAAACCGACAAGCAATGACAACCTTAGCATGGCTTAGGTAGTTTTCCACAGCGTTCCTCATAACCCCACAAGTTATCCCACTGTTTTCCTTGTCGAAACCTGTTGATTTTACAAGACTTTAGCAGGTTATCCACTTACCACCAGACAACCACAACCACCACTTATTCTTCTATTCTATTCTATCTATCTATAGAACGAAAAATCGAAAGAAAAAGCGCGCCACCAGAAAGGAAACTGTTCATGAAATTCAAATGTGAAAAAAGCTTACTCCAAAATGCGTTACTCACAGCGGCACGCGCTGTCACAACGCGTTCTACGTTGCCTGTACTTGAGGGTGTTTTATTACAAGTAGGCGAAGATGTCACCATTTCGGGCTACAATATGGAAACGGGTATCACAGCCAAGCTGTCGGCGAATATTAGCAAACAGGGTGACATCGTGCTGACAGCGCGCATGTTCTCAGACATTGTCCGTAAGATGCCAGATGAACAGGTGTCTGTCTCGGTGGAGGAGGACATGGTACACATCTCTTGCGGTGCTTCTGAGTTTAAGATTTTGGGGATGCCCTCTGGCCAATTTCCAAATCTGCCAGATGTTAGCCAAGAGGCGTGCCTAGAGTTGCCGCAAGGTCAGCTAAAATCTATGCTAACAAAAACGCTGTTTGCCGTGTCTGTCAACGAAAATAAGGTCATACACACAGGGGCGTTGTTTGAATGTCAGGATTCTGTCCTAACGATTGTGGGGCTTGACGGGTTTCGGCTGGCATTGCGCCGCGAAACATTTGAAAATAACAAAGAAGATATTAAATTTGTCGTGCCTGGCGCGGCGTTGCGAGAGGTCGAACATGTGCTAAGCGACAGCGATGAAGATGTTGTGCGCATTGTCATGGGCGGTCGGCATATACAATTCCAAGTGGGTGAGATAACGATTATCTCACGCTTGCTTGACGGCGAATTTTTAGACTACCGCAAAGCGATTCCGTCAGGGCAACCAACCACACTGGTAACAGGTACAAAAAAACTGCTAGAGGGCGTCGAACGTGTGTCACTGCTTGTGAACGATAAAATTAAGAACCCCGTCAGGCTGTTACTCGAAAAGGAGTGCATACAGCTGTCGTTGCACACGTCACTCGGCAGTGCGACCGATAGTTGCCCTTGTGAGGGAGACGGCGGTGAGCTAGAAATCGGCTTTAATCATAAGTATTTAGTGGACGCCTTGCGTGCGTCGCTGCCAGACGAAACCATTCAAATTCGGTTTGGCAACCCCCTTGCGCCGTGTATTATTGAACCAGAGGTGGGTAACTCTTACCTGTTTATGGTACTGCCAGTGCGGCTGAAAGCAGACTAATGATATTAAAAACGTTAGCGCTATATCAATTTCGCAATTTTAGCAGGCAAGCCGTGTCGTTTGCCGCGGGTGTGAATGTGATATGGGGTAAAAACGGGCAGGGTAAAACAAATCTGCTAGAAGCAGTGCATATTTTAGCCTTTACACGGTCAATGCGTAACGGTAGCGAACGAGATTGGCTACAGTTTGGCACAGAGGAAGCGTCGCTGTATGCCCAAACAAGCGAGTTGGATAGAGATAACACGCTTGAAATGCAGTTTCGCAAATCGGTGCGCCGACGGTTAGCGATAGACGGCGTGCCTGTTGACACCGCCAAGGGGTGGATTGGACACCTACCCATTGTGTTTTTCGGACCGCAGGAGTTGGCACTTATCCAAGAAGGACCAACCGCACGCCGCCGCTTTATGGATATGGCACTGTGCCAGATGCTCCCGCGCTACACACAGGCGCTGACGCTATATAAAAAAGCCTTAGAGCATAAAGCAAAGATATTGCGCGGTTATCATGAAAAACCAACGCTTGTGACCATGCTGCCCGAGTTTAACAGACAGTTGGCCGAAACTGGGGCGTATATCATGCTGATGCGGCAGAAATTTGTGAAAGCGTTGGCAATCCGTGCGGGCGAACACCATCTCTTGATTTCAGGCGGTCGCGAGCATTTGACGATGGAGTACAAAACAAGTGTCGCATTGTCGGATACGGTCAAAGATATGATTGAGGCACTGTATGAAAAGTTTGACAGCCGCACAGAGCAGGAACTTCAAGCAGGCGCGACTTTAGTAGGTCCCCATAGGGATGAACTAAGGACATACATTGACGGTCATGAAGCGCGCGTGTACGCCTCACAGGGGCAAACGAGAACAGCCGCATTAGCGCTCAAGATGGCGGAACGTGATGTGTTAGAGGAAAGTTTGCAAACGACCCCCATCCTGTTGTTGGATGATGTGCTGTCGGAGCTAGATGTGGGACGTCGCTCGTATATCTTGCAGCATCAGGTGAATGGTCAGATACTGATTACGGATTGTGAACCCGCGAGACTGGCGGAATTGCAAACGGGTAAGAAGATAGAGGTCAGTCAAGGGCAAATAGTGAGTGAAGCGTAGGGGAAATTGACATAGCAAATTAAGAGTTTTACTCAATTTTTTGCAAAAAATTGCGGATACATAAGGCAGAGCCTTATGTCATGACACCTCAGCGTTGTGGTCGTTGTCCGCAGACAACGAAACCCACATGATACAAGCGCGTGTCGCAACACGCAAGAAACCATCGTCCTAAAATAGAAACTAACGTCGCAGAGCTGGGCATCTTGCACGCCGCGGCGTGCGCTCTAATCATGTGGCATCTTGCACGTTGCGACGTGCGCTTTGTCAGACTCCGTCCGACACCTGCAAGCTTTTGAAAAAGCTTGACCAAAACTTTTGTGCTATTACTTCTGTGCAACATTGTTGCGCTAAAAGGGGCAACTATGTACATTCCAATCGAACAGGAACTAACCAAGCGAGCGCGCGACATCGTGGGCTACTTTGATTTAGACACAACGACAGCCTCCAAGCGCACGCGTCAGTTTCTCGAAGCAACAGAAAAAAGGGGTCAGATTACACTACTTGGGACAGATATACCCAGTTCCTTTGTGCTAACACGCGATGGAACGGTGTATTTTACAAAAATATCAACCAAGACGCTGAAGAATCGGTAAAACAAGAAGGAGGCAACCACTTGAACACATCCTATGATGCATCACAAATACAGGTTCTGGAGGGGTTAGAAGCTGTACGTAAGCGACCAGGCATGTATATTGGCAGTACGTCTGCTAGGGGATTACACCACTTGGTATACGAAATTGTGGATAACGCCATAGATGAAGCACTGGCAGGTCATTGCACAAAAATAGTCGTTGAGATTTTGCAGGGTGACATTATCTCTGTGCAGGATAACGGTAGAGGCATACCCGTTGATAAACACACAACAGGTATCTCCGCCGCTGAATTGGTATTTACAAAATTGCACGCGGGCGGCAAGTTCGGCGGCAGTGGTTATAAGGTTTCTGGCGGCTTGCACGGGGTTGGTGCATCTGTCGTGAACGCGTTGTCGGAATGGACACATGTTGAAATCCACCGCGAGGGTGCTGTGTTTGCGATGAAGTTTGCGCGTGGCGACACTGTTCAGCCGCTAACCAAGGCAGGCGATTCTGACAAAAACGGCACAAAGGTTGTCTTTAAGCCAGATGCCGATATTTTCGAGGAAACGACCTTCGACTTTGAAACGCTGGAGGCGCGTCTGCGCGAGCAAGCGTTCTTAAACCGCGGTTTGCGTATTTCCCTGCGTGATACGCGCGACGAAAACGAGCCGCGTCACTCCGATTTCCACTACGAGGGCGGCATTTGCTCCTTTGTCGAGTACATGAACATGAACAAAACAGCGGTGCATAATCCTGTGCTGTACTTCCACGGCGAAAAGGGTGATTCGATTGCTGAAATAGCCCTACAATACAACGACGGCTACAGCGAGACAATTTTGTCTTTTGCCAATAATATACACACCACAGAGGGTGGTATGCACGAAACAGGCTTCAAAACAGCCATCACACGTGTTATCAACGACTACGCCAAGCGGTATAAATTTCTCAAAGAGGACGATAAAAATCTTACTGGGGAGGACGTGCGCGAGGGGTTAGCCGCTGTTATCTCTGTCAAGCTGACTGACGCACAGTTTGAGGGGCAAACAAAAACAAAGCTTGGCAACTCCGACATGCGCACACTGGTTGAATCCGTTGTGGGCGACAAGCTGGCGACCATTTTGGAAGAAAACCCAGCAACAGCACGCCTAATTTTAGATAAATCCGTTGTGGCGGCGCGCGCGCGCGAGGCGGCACGTAAGGCGCGTGAGCTAACAAGGCGCAAGACTGCCCTAGAGTCCGCCGCGCTTCCTGGGAAATTATCCGACTGTTACGAGCGCGACCCAGCCTTAACCGAACTTTTTATCGTAGAGGGCGACTCGGCGGGCGGCAGTGCCAAGGGCGGACGCAACAGCCGTTTTCAAGCGATTCTACCCCTATGGGGCAAGATGCTAAACGTCGAGAAAGCGCGCCTTGATAAAGTGTATGGCAATGAAAAACTAATGCCGATTATTACAGCACTTGGCGCAGGTGTCGGCGAAGAATTTGACTTGACAAAACTGCGCTACGGCAAAATTATTCTGATGGCAGATGCGGACGTAGACGGCAGCCATATCCGTACCCTACTGCTCACCTTCTTTTTCCGCTTCATGCGCCCGATGATTCAAGGCGGTCATGTCTACATTGCGCAACCGCCCCTTTACAAAGTGTCACGCGGCAAGCAAGTACGCTACTGCTTCTCCGACCGCGAACGTGACGCGGCATTGCAGGAGCTGTCGGGCGGCGACCCAGCCATCATGGCAAAGCTTGACGTATCGCGTAACAAAGGCTTGGGCGAAATGGATGCCATAGAGCTGAAAGACACCACCATGCTGCCCGAAAAACGCACATTGTTGCGCGTCGAGCTAGATGACGCGGTGGCGGCAGACCAAACATTTACCATTTTAATGGGCGACAAAGTTGAGCCACGCAAAGCATTTATTGAAACCCACGCCAAGTACGTGGTTAATTTAGATATTTAGAAAGGGGGTGCCATTCATGTCAGACCAAACAAGCCATTTGGACACAGAGAAAATACTATCCATCGACCTCGAACGCGAGATGAAAAAGTCGTACATCGACTACGCCATGTCTGTTATTGTAGGGCGCGCCCTGCCCGACGTGCGTGACGGCTTAAAGCCTGTGCATCGCCGTATTTTGTACACTATGTACGAAGAAAATCTAACACCAGAACGCGCGTTTCGTAAGGCGGCCACCGCCGTCGGTGACGTGCTGGGTCGCTATCATCCGCACGGCGACCAATCAGTGTACGATGCGCTCGTTCGTATGGCGCAAGATTTTTCACTGCGCTACCTGCTCATAGACGGTCACGGTAACTTTGGTAGTGTGGACGGTGACCCGCCCGCCGCCTATCGTTACACAGAAGCACGCCTTTCTAAGATGGCGATGCACATGATGTCCGATATCGACAAGGACACCGTTATCTTTACCCCCAACTTTGATAATTCACGGGAAGAACCGTCCGTACTCCCCTCTCGTTTTCCCAACTTACTGGTAAACGGCAGCTCGGGTATCGCCGTTGGTATGGCAACAAACATTCCGCCGCACAATTTGGGCGAGGTGTGCGATGCCGTTCTCTGCGTATTGGACAACGAAAACGCAGAAATGTCCGATTTGATGGAGCATATCAAGGGACCAGACTTCCCAACAGGCGGCATTATCCAAGGTATTGTGGGCGTTCGTGCCGCGTATGCAACAGGACGCGGACGCGTGAAAGTGCGCGCCCGTGCGGAAATTGAAGACCACAAAAACCGTCAACGCATTGTGGTGACAGAGTTGCCCTATCAGGTCAACAAAGCACGCTTGGTGGAAGCCATTGCAGGCCTCGTGCGCGATAAGCATGTCGAGGGTATCGCCGATATCCGCGACGAATCCGACCACACAGGCATGAAGATGGTCATTGACCTAAAGCGCGACGCAAACGGGCAAGTGATTCTAAACAAGCTGTACGCCATGACGGCGATGCAGTCTACCTTTGCGATTAATATGTTGGCACTAGTGAACAATCAGCCGCGCACACTTACCCTGCGCGAGATGATAGACCACTACATTACGCACCAAAAGGACGTCATCACACGCCGTACAAGGTACGAGCTGCGCCGCGCGCGCGAACGTATGCACCTGCTAGAGGGGCTCAAAATTGCGGTCGATAACATTGATGAAGTGATTCGCATTATCCGCACCGCCTATAACGATGCCAAGGCACGGTTGATGGAACGCTTTAGCCTAGATGATGTACAAGGGCAGGCCATTGTTGATATGCGCCTAGGGCGTTTGCAAGGCTTGGAGATAGAAAAGTTGCAAGCTGAAATTAACGATTTAATGACAAAGATTATTGATTATGAAGATATTTTAGCAAATGTGGAGCGCGTTCGTCTGATTATCAAGCAGGAACTGACAGAATTGCGTAACAAATTTGCAGACCCACGCCGCACCGAAATTCAACCGCTGGACGATGAAATCGACATTGAGGATTTAATCGACAAAGAAGATTGCGTCTTTAGTCTTACCCATTTTGGGTACATCAAGCGCCTGCCCACCACCGTGTACCGCGCGCAACGACGCGGCGGAAAGGGTGTCATGGGGCAAACAGTGCGCGAGGAAGATTTTGTCGAGGATGTGTCTGTTGCGTCAACGCACGACACCTTGCTGTTTTTCACCAACAGGGGCAGACTGCACAGAAAGCGCGGCTTTCATGTCCCAGAAGCGGGGCGCACGGCAAAGGGCATGAATCTGACCAATCTCCTACCGTTGGAGGAGGGCGAAAAGGTCACAGCCATGATACCAGTGCGGCAGGAAGAAAAAGCCGAGTACCTTGTGATGGTGACACGCGCTGGTACAGTCAAGCGGATACGGCTAGACGCGCTAGACACGTCGCGCAAGAGCGGCATACGTGCCGTTACGATAGATGAGGGTGACGAACTCATCGCTGTTCGCAAAACAGACGGCACACAGGATATCGTACTGGCAACGCGCGAGGGGTATGCGATTTGTTTTGCAGAAACCGATGTGCGGTCGATGGGTCGCATGGCGGCTGGCGTGCGCGGCATACGATTAGGCGAAGGTGACTACGTGATTGGCGCGGCGCGTGCCAAGCCGGGCGCGTGCTTATTAACGATTACAGATCAGGGCTATGGCAAACGTACCCATCTAGAGGAATACATGCGCGGCGCGGCAGACGAAAAGTCCGCCCAGCATCGCGGCGGCAAGGGGTTGCGTAACTATAACCTAACGGAAAAAACAGGCAAAGTGGCGGCGGTGCGTGTCGTAAACGAAGAAGACGACTTGCTCATTATGTCTGACGATGGCACGATAATTCGTGTAGCGGTGTCGAGCATTAATGTGTATTCGCGTTCCACACAGGGTGTCATTATCATGCGTATGCAGGGCGAGTCGAAGGTTGTCGGCTGTGCGCGCACGCAAAAGGAAGAAGACGAACCAGAGCAAGCGACCCCCGAGGCAGTCACAGATGAAATCTAAAAACATATGTCTATGTTTTTAGTAAAAATTAGTAAAAAAACAGTCAACGCATTATGTCACCTGTGAAGTAAAACTTGAAAGCATACCATATATTGAGTTACACCACTTATCCACAAAGTTATCCACAGGTGACAATAACGGCGGTGCAAAACAACGCGGCAAAACGCGTATCATGGAAAAAATAAACGCCGCAAAGCGTTGGCGTAGAAGAGATTGCAGACTTATCCACAACGTTGCAAAACAGAGTATGGAAAGCAGTTAAGTGAGGTGACATAGTGTGGAAAAGACCCTTTGGGGCATTGTAAAGGCGAGTAGCGAAGCCGACCAACACAGTTTATCGCATGTCCGACGTGTCCACAGGCTTTGTATGCGTCTGCTGGCGGCACACCCCACAGCAGATAAAGAGATTGTCACGGCGGCGGTCATATTACATGATATTGCCAGAATTGACGAGGACAACGACCCAAGCCATATCATCGACCATGCGTTACTTGGCAGTGAAAAAGCTGAGGAAATTCTACTGAATTTGGGATGGTTACCCGATCGTGCCAAGCACGTGCGTGATTGTATTGCCACGCATCGGTTTCGCAACAGCGGCAACGCGCCGCAAACTATTGAGGCAAAGCTTCTATTTGACGCCGACAAATTAGATTCTCTAGGGCTAATTGGTGTGGCGCGTGTATTTATGCTATCGGGGCAGTACGGTGAGGAGCTGTATGTGCCGTTGTCACCCGAACAAAGAAAACTAGAGTACGCCCCCATGGTGCATCAATTTGCGCAATATGCGCCGAATATTGAGTACTATGTGAAACTGCGGCATATTCCCGAACGGCTGTTTACAGACGCGGCAAAGCAGATAGCAAACATACGTCTGGCAAAGATGACAGCCTTTTTTGAGGGCTTGGCAAGCGAACTTGGGCTTGAGGATATTGAGGAATTGCAATGAAACAATTAGAAATTTACACAGATGGCGCGTGTTCGGGCAACCCTGGTCCTGGCGGCTGGGGCAGTATTCTGCGGTATGACGGCAAAGAGAAGGAACTCAGCGGCGGCGAACCCCATACGACGAATAATCGCATGGAGCTGATGGCAATCATACGGGCACTTGAGGCGCTAAAAGAGCCGTGCCAAGTGACGTTGTATTCCGACTCTCGTTATGCAGTAGACGGCATCACCAAGGGTTGGGCGAAGGGATGGCGGGCGAAAAACTGGGTGAAATCGGACAAAACGCCCGCCAAAAACCCCGATCTGTGGGAAATGTTATTACAGCTTTGTGACAAGCACAACGTGACCTTCGTGTGGGTGAAGGGGCATGAGAGCAACGCATACAACAACCGTTGCGACGAATTAGCCGTAGCGGCAAGGTTGCAAATCGCTCGGTAGGGGCGGCCATAGGCCGTCCGCAAGCCATCCATAGGCCGTCCGCCAGCCAAATCATGTACACATGATAATATTGATTGAAACAGGACGCGCAATGCGCGCCCCTACGATTTCAACCATAATCAACCAATTAAAAGGATACGTTACAAAGCAAATCGGATTTTCTATTTGGCAAAAACTTTGTCATGACCATATTATCCGTGATAAACTGTATGGATATTAGATTTTAAATGTATAAACGGTATGGCATTGAGGTGTACATTTGATGAAAGATTTACCCAGACGAAAACAAAATAGATTGAAAGACTATGATTACAGACAAAGTGGCGCATACTTTATCACAATATGCGTTAAAGGAAAACATGAATTGTTGGGAAAGATCAATGTAGGGGCGGCCATTGGCCGTCCGCCAGAAATTGGCCGTCCGCCAGAAATTGAGTTATCCGACAACGGTGAAATCGTTGAAAGTGCAATTTTAAACATCAGTGCTGTATACGAAACAATAACGGTTGACAAATACATTATAATGCCAAATCATGTACATATGATTATATTGATTGGAACTGGACGCGCAATGCACGCCCCTACTGGACGCGCAATGCGCGCCCCTACGATTTCAACCATAATCAACCAATTGAAAGGATACGTTACAAAGCAAATCGGATTTTCTATTTGGCAAAAACTTTTTCATGACCATATAATCCGTGATGAACAAGATTACCAAAACCATTGGCGATACATCGACGAAAATCCGATAAAATGGATGCAAGACGAATATTATGAGACAACTACATAAGTAAAATAAGCATTTTCTACGTTTGCATATGCCCTACAGGAAAGCCTAAGTCGATTGAACACTTTACTTACATTACACTTGTTGACAGTCTAAAACAGCCACAGTACGAAGTTAATCCGTACTGTGGCTGTTGTGTATCAATGGACTAATAATGGTCAAACAAGCCAGAAATATAACAGCACCACAATGCCTAGAACAATGCGATACCACCCGAACACCTTAAAGTCGTGCTTTTGGATATAACCAACCAAAAATTTGATAGCCAGCACAGAGACAACAAAGGCAACGACCATGCCAACAAGCAACATAGCAAGCTCCATGCCCGTAAAGTCAAATCCAAACTTGACAATTTTCAGTAAACTTGCGCCCACCATGACAGGGACAGCCATGAAGAACGTAAACTCTGCGGCAATCGTCCGCGAAACACCGAATAGTATCGCGCCCAAAATGGTGGCACCAGACCGCGACGTACCGGGAAACACCGCGGCAATCAGCTGAAACATGCCGATGATAAGCGCGACACGATACGTAATGTGCCGCAATGTCGTCACTGTGGGCTGATGCCCCTTGTTATAGTTTTCCACAACAATAAACAGCACACCAAAGGCGATAAGCATAATCGCAACGGTTTGATAGTTATAGAATAGAGCGTTAAGTTGGTCGTCCCACAACAGCCCGACAAACGTAGCAGGCAGACAGGCAACTATAATTTTCATCCACATAGACAGAATATCAGGCTTAATACGCAACCCGCGTTCAACAGAAAAAGGATTCAGTTTTTGCCAGTACAGCACAATCACCGCTAAAACCGCGCCTAATTGTATGACAACAAGAAACATTTCCTTAAACGCAGCCGTGACATTCATATGTAAAAACTCGTCGAGTAAAATCATATGGCCCGTACTGCTAATGGGCAGCCACTCTGTCAAACCCTCTACCACGCCGAAAATAATCGCTTTTATAATTTCGATAAACTCCATACATACCTCCCGTTTTCATCACTATATGCTCGACTAGTTTGAAACATGCCCAAGCCCAATCGTCCGTATTCTACCATACCGCGTGGCATATGGCAACAATTTTCAAACAGCCGTGCTATATTCGTGAGTTGGTGTGGGTATGTTTTGTTTTGCTTGCGTTTACCCGACCAACTTCGTCATGGTTTTGCTATTCTTATTGCCCAACAGGATTTGTTAGCGTAAAGTCAATTCGACCAGATAGGGGATCACTGCCGACACAGAGTACTGTTACCGCGTCGCCCACTTCGTACTTGCGTCCCGAATTGACACCCTTCATCATCAGCCCTAATTCATCAACTTCAAAGAAGTCGCCTTGCAAACTATGCACCGACACAAGCCCTTCTACTGTGGTCGCTAACTCCACATAAAAACCAAAGGTCTGCACGCCCGATATCAGCCCCTCAAAGGTTTGTCCTATAAACGGCTGCATATATAACGCTTTGTATAGCTTCTCTGCTTGACGCGACGTGGTATCCGCCGCTACTTCACGCGTGCTCGATTGCAGTGCCGATTCTGCCAATCGCTCGTAAAAAGAAGCAGGCTGTGCTGCTTGACCCAAATAGGCCTTGACACAGCGATGCACCAATAAGTCTGGGTAACGCCGTATGGGCGATGTAAAGTGACAATAGCACGCGGAGGCGAGCCCAAAGTGACCTGTGTTCTGGATGCTGTACCGTGCTTTCATCAAGCTGCGCAATAACGCATTGTGCATGACGCGCTTGCAGGGTAGCCCGTTTGTTTGGTGCAGGATGGATTGCAGTACCCCCGAGGATACCGTTTTCGCCTTTTTGAACGTTAACCCCTTTGACAGCGCGAGGGCATAAAACGTCTCAAGCTTATCAGGGTTCGGGTCTTGGTGAACACGGTACACACAGCCCGCCTCTGCCCACGTGAGCAGTGACGCAACCGCTTCATTCGCCGCCAACATAAACGCCTCAATCAGCTTCTCTGAATCGCCGCGTTCACGCGCTTTTAGCTCGACAGGCAACCCTTCATGATTACAAATAATCTGGCTTTCCACTGTTTCAATCTCTAACGCACCCTTGCTCGACCGCAGTTTTGTCATGCGCTTGGCTAGGTCGTTCATCTCGGGGAGAATCGCTGCCACCTCGGCATACTGCACCGCCACTGCCGTATCTCCCGCCAAAATCGCGTTGCAGTCCTTATACGTCATGCGCGCCTTGGAATGTATCACCGTACACCGCAACTCGCTTTCCAGCGTGCTGCCGTCCTCGTCCAATGTCATAAAGCATGACAAACACAGACGGTCCACGCCGCCATGCAGGGAACAAATGCCGTTCGATAGTTCCTGTGGTAGCATCGGTACAACTTGGTCGGCAAAATACACAGACGTGCCGCGCGCCCACGCCTCACCATCCAGTGGTGAATCCGTTTGCACATAGTGCGATACGTCCGCAATATGGACACCAAGCACGCGGCGTCCTTTGTCGTCTGTTGCCAGAGAGATGGCATCATCCAAATCCTTTGCTTCGGCGCCGTCTATCGTGAATATCAACTGGTCACGCAAATCTAGCCGCCCCACCAAATCTGCTTCACTGACACTGCGGGGCATACTCCGTGCCGCCGCGTTCACGCGCTGCCCAAACCTGCGACGCACGCCTTGCACATGCAGTATCGCCTCCACCGCCGCACCAAACGTGCCATCGCGTCCTAGCACTGTCGTCACTTCACCAACAGGGGGCTTGCGGTCGCCGTAGGACGTCATGCGCAACCCAACCTTGTCCCCATTTTGGTGGTTAGGGCTTAGGCTCACACGCGGTATATCTATTTTTGGTGGCAGTCGGCGGTCGTCTGGCTCGACCCATGCCGATTTGCGGTGACGCTCTAAACGCCCCGTTACCTCCACATTTGTCCGTTGTAGCACTGTTTCCACGCGCCCTGTTGGGCCGCGTCCGTCTGGGTCGCCCATGGGCATGACAAGGACACGGTCGCCATGCCATGCACCGCCGTTGTCCTTTGGTGGTATAAACAGGTCGCGACTGCCATCATCGGGTATAAAAAAGCCAAAGCCCTTTTCCGACGCTGAAAAACGACCCTCTAATAATTTGGGATCGTGTTGATTTTTTCCTTTAAAAGACATCTGTCTCAACTCCTATCTGAATCTTTCGTATTAATATATACAGTAGTATAAATAAAAACCTGCCGGCACATACATGCCGACAGGTACGGGCTATTTTATAAGCATAAGCGCCAGTGTTATGAGAATAAACGAAATGGCAATCCACTTGGTCATTTTCGCAAATTTCGCATCCCATGTTCTCGCTTGGTTTTTGCTCAAAAAGGTATCCGCCACACCAGAAATGGCACCAGACAATCCTGAGCGCTTACCTGATTGCAAAAGTACCACGGCAATCAAGGATATTCCCAACAGCATTTGCACAATGGAAACCACGAATTTTACAGTTGTTACATCTAAAATCATCTTCTGCGCCTCCTAGTCAAACATACAACTAGGAGTATAGCACACATTTTGCATTTACGCAAGTGCCATATACAGTTTTTTGTTGAAAAAAGTTCCTATATGTTGATGAAACCTAACCACAGGGTGTTTGCGATGTCTCTACACACGAAAAAACAGATGCCCTTGTCAGCAATCTACGTGTTACAGCGTAAAACCACCCTTAGATTTTTGTAAACGCAGGTCAGGGCCAAAAAAGTGTAGTTGCTTAAAGTCGCCCAACAGTCGCGAACAGATTTGCGGCATGTAGCGGCTTCTTAGCTCCTGTGCTGTTAGGTTAGCATTGATAATCGTTTTGCGCGTGGTAAGCAGGCGTTGGTTTATCACATCATACATCATAGACTGCACAAACGCTGTTGTCATCTCTGTGCCTAAATCATCAATGATGAGTAGTTCTGCTTCGTAAAACGGGCGTACATCTGTCTCGCCGCGCTCAAAATGCCGCCGTTCCAATTCGGTACACAGCGCAATTGCTGACGTATAGCACACATGCACCTGCTTGGCGGACACTGCGTCTGCAATACAGGCACACAGAAATGTTTTACCCTGTCCCGTACCGCCATTAAAAAACAAATTCGGCACATCCTTGCCAAATTGCTCTGTCCATTTCTTGCAAATCATCAAATTGCCGTACATATTCTCACGTTGCGATAACCCCCACGTCGAGTCAGTGTCGGTGCTAAACAGCTGTTCATTAAACTGACGAAAACTAACGGTGGCTAACCCGCCCAACTGGGCCTTGCGCGCCTCGCGCAGTTCCACTTCTAGGCATTCACAGGGGCGTGAGTGGATATGACCTGCATCCTTACACAGTGGGCAATAGGGCAACTCTTGCAGAGCATCGGCGGCAAACCCGTGCTGTTCTAACAGCTTGCCAAGCTTGTCTTGCAACTGTAAGCTACGTGCCGCCTGTTTTTCCACATCCTGTGCGCCCTCGGGGGTAAACAGCTTGCCCAGTGTCCCTAGCAAAATATGTCTAATCTCCATGGCGATTGCCTGCGCCTGCGGCAATGTTCGCTCTATGTCAGCCACGGCGGCACTGCGTCGCGCCTGATACGCTGCGCGTTTGCGCTCGAGGGCTTGTCGCGCCTGTCGCTGAAGTTCGACGGTCATTTTATCCCTCCTGCTCTTGACGCATACGCTTCAAAAATTCTTTCATTTCGTCAACCACCGCTTTTTCGTGCGATCCTGGCTCTTGTGGGGGACGGAAGCTAGGCTTTTGCGGCTGTGATGTTGGATGATTTATCTGCTGTTGCGGTATCGCTTTGCGCACATCGCCCGTTTCCACTTCTTCGGGTGTTAGGAGTTTTTTATCATGCCAGCTTTTGAGGATGGTATCCATGTACTTCCAGCTTAAATTGCCTGTGCGCAGGACGGTTTTATCATACGCAAGCCCTATAAGTTCGGCACTAAGCCCATACGACAACCACTCGTTGATATAACGTGCCTCTGTTGGTGAGGGTTCTCTGCCAAAAATGCTTAAAATGCCCATCACCTGTTGGCGCAATGTTTTGCGGTCTGCCAGCTCGGCAAGGTAGGCTTCGGCGCGCGCTTCGGTGTCTATCCCGTCGCGCTCCCATTGCGCCGCTTCTTTGTCTATTTGTTTAAGTGTGGGGGGGCGTTCGGGGCCGTAGCGCTGTCTTGCCTCCTCCATGCAATGTGTTACCAATAAGTACATGACGCCGGGGGGCAAGCCGCGCCATTCGTAAATGCTAAACAGAATTTGCATATCGCTAGACGAAAGGGAGCGACCTAACAGTGTTTCCGTTTCGCGCACGACATTGCGAAAGTCCACCGTGCCTGTCATGACGTCTGCAATTTGTTTTGAGGAGTAGATGGGGCGTTCGTCGCTTACTAGTCCTCTGGGGGCTTCTGGGGCTTGTTGCGGTTGATATGTTTGTTGGGTTTGTTGCTGTGTTTCTATTACAATCCCTGCTTGTTGCAATCGTTGCAAAGCACGGCGCAGTACTTCGGGCTCTACATTAAGCACACTAACCGCCGTTTCTTCTTTGTAGGGTTCTTGTATGGATAGCAGGTAGCAAAAAAGCAGGGCGGCATTTCCGTCCTGTAGGGATAGTACTTGATTCAGGACTTGTCGGGTTACCCCAACCGCCTGTCCTATTTGTAATTCAAACGGCATCTTATGACGCTCCTTGTTCGCATTTGGGCACTTGGTATTTAGTATATACCATTTTGAGCGATTCGTAAAGAGTGTGCAGGAGAATTGTCGGAAGGGAAAAGGGGGATACTATGGCTAGTGTTGGGATTGTTTTTTGCATAATGCCCTTTTTGCTTACAGCGTGCCTTTACCACCGCTGATGGCGAAATTGTTTTTCTTTTGCTTACTTTTCTTTTTGTCCAAAAAGAAAAGTAAGTTGACAGGGGGGTATGTCTGTGCTATACTGCGATTGTATTCTTCGGGGCAGGGTGTGATTCCCTACCGGCGGTGATGCAACCTTACGGTTGACAAGTCCGCGAGCCTTTGTAGGCAGAACCAGTGTGACTCTGGTACCGACGGTGACGTGTGATGCTTGGCATCATATTTAGTCCGGATGTGAGGAGATTTAGGGGGCTTTGCCCTACTTGTCATCTCTAGCACCCCGTTTAGTAGACGGGGTGCTTTTTTGTCCCGCATTTGAAAGGAAGTTTTTTTCATGAGCCAGAGTAAACACATCAAAATGCTCGTCCGCATTTCGCTACTTGCCGCCCTAGCCACAATTCTCATGTTTTTGGAATTGCCACCTTTTTTTCCTGCCGCACCGTTCCTAAAGCTTGACTTTTCAGATGTGCCAGCCGCCATTGCGACCCTAATCGGCGGGATTCCTGCCGGCGTTAGTGTCCAACTCGTTAAGAACCTCATCAACGCACTGACCACCAAAACGGTTGGGGTAGGGGAATTGGCAAACTTTATCGTTGGCGTGGCACTCATTTTGCCCTTTGGGCTGTTTCATAAGCTGCCGACACGGCTGTCTCACATACTTCGTATGATTATCGTTGGCTTGCTTGCCACTGTGTCTATCATGCTGGCAGGTTGGATTTCCAATCGCTTTGTCATGCTGCCCGTCTACGCCGCCGCATTTCAAACGCCACTTGACATTCTGCTGAAATCCTTGCCCATTATTACCCTGTTTAATGCCATAAAGGGGCTGACACTAACCGTACTAATGTGCCTGTTGCCGCCCCGTCTTCTCGCTTGGATGAAAACCTAAACGCTAGTAAACATGGTTACGATTCATATCCAATATAGCCCGTGACCTTAAATTTGCGCATCCATGCAAGCTTGCTTTCTTGCAATGGTTGCAAACATGTGTCGTCTATTCCTAGCGACGCACAGAGCTGTTGCGCAATGATGATATCATTATACGTTAAATACGGATAGTCAACCATATGCTTGTTATAACTACCCGTATAGTATTGCGCATACCGTAGATTGCCGCTTGGCAACAGCCACTTTGTCTCTGCCACACCGCGTAACATGCGCTCCGCCAGCAATTTGTACTGGATATCCCCTGTTGCGCTATACAACTGCAAGAGGAAATTCATGCCGTTAAGATGATGATTCAGCGACACATGTGTTTTCTTGTGCGGCGACACCTGGCTGTAGTCAGAGACTAATATACCTTGTCCTGTTCCATAACTCTTTGTATTAATATGGTTCACATAATACGCCGCGTAACGCAAACACGATTCTAAAAACGCTGGGTCACCATACGCTTTGTACGCACCTAGCAGACTTATCCCAAACCCATTATTAAAGCGGGTGTCGTAAAACCCTGCCCCTATCCCAAAATCACTTTTAAGCCATTGCGAGCGCGGTGCCGTTTCCCAGAAGCCTAACTGGTTCTGGTTTTCGACGCCGCGTTTCATAATATAGTAGGCAATATGCGACACAGCAGGGCAGGTGCATTGTCTAACAAATCCGCCGCCTGCATACGCTTCGGGGTGCAAAAAGTACACATTGCGCCCCCCCGGCACATAGCCATCGAGCGTTTGGTAAAGATAGCCGTCGTAGCTTAACCGCATGTTATCCACAAAATTGTTCACCTTGAATAGCGCGTCTGTTGCCGCTGATGTATTGTATAAGGTATGGGCAGACTGCACGCCCCATACCTCGCCTATCCGTTTACTGTTTTGCGGAAAGGTGAACGTGATGAAAAACTCTTGCGCCCCTTTTGTGATAACAATGGGTGTTTCTTCGTTGGGACAGGCGGTAAGTACGCCTTTTTGTGTTGGTTTTTGATACACCGCCGCAGGCCCTATGACCATCTCGTGTGTCTCAGTTTTGAGAAAAATCACCTCTTTGGGCAAGGTGGTCACACCCGCTTGCGTGATAAATGTGCCGTCTTGTTGCCGATAGTGTGTTTCAAGCGTTGTGCCAGGTATCGAGATAACGGCGGTATACGGGGCATTGCTGTCGCTTAGAAAATGGTAGCGACGTATCCACAACATGTCGCCATTGGGGAACACCGTGTTGCGCTGTGTTACGGTTGCCAAGGCGTTGCTCGTCGTTGTCTCTGTTTCGATTGGCAGGCTGGTCGCTGTGCTGACGGTCGGTGTTTGTAGCGGCGGCATCTCTGTCATGCTCGCTATCGGCAGACAGGCAAGCAACAAGCACACTGTCAACAAACTGCCATATATTATTTTCATACAGAATCACTCCTCTGTCATATCATGTCCATTTCAGACAATACTACAAATGTCAAAAACCCTCAGTTCACGACGAAACTGAGGGTTTTCATTATTCTTCTGGATGATTATCGCTATTTGGGGTCACAAGAGGTGCTACAGGCGGTTGGGGCGTTGGCGCGCTAGGCGACATTGGCTTCTTTTTGCCATTCACAAGCCTGAGTGTCAACAGTACAATCCCTGTAATCACAGCACCCCACAACAATAAGTATAAAATATTACCAGCCACCAAGACAAAGAACGTGACAAAGAACGTACCTAACGTTTCTAGTGACGTCTGGAATTGTGCGCTGATGCGCTCGCCCACTGTTTTAGGCGGAACGACAACAGGGTCGACATCTTGATACACCACGACTTCTTGCAAGGTGACTTCTATTTTAGCGTAACTTACCAAGTCGTTCATGCGCTGTAATGTGCCTGTCATGCGGTCTATTTCGTATAAAGTGTCTGTTAATGAATTTTCAAAGTCCACAATCGCTTTGCTGTCCGTGGTCTTTTCTAACAATTCTACCAGTCTATCGCGCCGCATTTCTAAAACTTGCAGGCGTGTTTGCGTATCGTAATAACTGCTTGTTATATCCTCTGTACCCTCTTGACGCTGTGTAACATTGCCAATGTCGCCCACAGAGCGTAGAAACCCTTCATAACTGGATGTGGGAACGCGAAATAGATACGTTGCTGTACGCATCTCATTTTGTGACGCATTCAGTGACCTGCCCTCTGTTGTTGCACCTTCTATGTAGCCGCCTTTTTCGTTGCACAACGCTTCTATGGCGGTCACGCTATTGTTAAAATCGGTTGTTTCTATCCAAAGACTAGCGGTGTGGACTAACTTACGGTTGGGGTCTGTCACTGTTATCTGGCTTGTCGCTTGCCCTTCGGCACCCTCTACCGTTATGCCATTGCCATCAGGGGGGACTACCGTCGTTTCGGCAGTGGGTGTTTCCTGTGGCGTTTCCATGTCTGCTTCATAGCTGCTAGAGGATGACGGTCGCGCGCTACAACCAGTAAATAGGAGTAAGAGTACAAGTAACCATGCAAATCGTTTCATACAAATATACCCTCCTTTGCTACTTTGACGTCATGTTTGGCATCTTGTTCCATGTTTCTACCAATTTTTTCTCCTTTGGTGTGAGGGGGGCTGTTGCCATCATGTCTGGGCGGCGTTCCCATGTCCGCCTTAGTGCTTGCTCGCGCTGCCATGCCAAAATTTTCGCGTGGTCGCCTGAGGTTAGCACCTCTGGCACAGTGCGTCCCTCCCACACAGCAGGACGTGTAAACTGCGGATACTCCAACACGCCGCTCCAATGGCTTTCTTGCTCAAAACTGCTTTCGTCTGCTAACACCCCTGGTATCAGCCGCCCCACAGCGTCACAAACCGCCATCGCGGCGATCTCGCCACCAGTCATCACAAAGTCACCCAGCGATATTTCTCTGTCTACACAGCTATCAATAAACCGTTGGTCTACGCCCTCGTATCGTCCACACACTAAAATGAGATGTGGCAGCTGCGAAAGTTCACGCGCCAAATCCTGTGTTAACGTTTCCCCCGAGGGTGACATGTAAAGCACAACACCTTGCCCGTGTGTTTGTTGCACATGTGTTAGGCAACGATAGAGCGGGTCTGCCTGCATCACCATGCCCAAACCGCCGCCATAGGGATAATCGTCCACTTGTTTTTGTTTGTTGGTTGTAAAATCGCGAATCTGGTGCGCCTCTATTTGCATATGACCCCTTGTAATACCACGCCCTAATATACTCGTTGTAATCATCGGGGTCACTTGCTCGGGAAACAGCGTCAGTATATCAAACCGCATTGACTACAACCCCTCGATGAGTGCTACCTGCATACGGCGCGCCGCCATGTCAATGTCCTTAATAAAGGCAGGCACAGCAGGAATCATCACTTCGCGCTCGCCACGGACAACGTACACATCATGCGCTGGCAAAAATAGCACTTCTGCTAGGGTACCAACGGTTTGCGCTTGCTCATCTACCACCGTTAGCCCTATTAAATCCGCCGCAAAGTAGCGACCTTCGGGCAGTTTGACACTGCTTACGTCCGCTTTCACGACGCGCCCTTTCATGGCTTGCGCCGCCTCGACGGTGTTCACGCCCTCGAGCCTGACGATTGCCAAGTGCTTATGCGGGCGAATGCTAACGACTGTGTACTGGGCTTGTCCCACCTGTAGCGTCTTGAACTGCTGTAAAAACTCGGGGCTATCACACCAACATTCAAATTTCAGCTCGCCTGTTATCCCATGTGTGTTCGCCACACGACCAACATCTACAATTCTTTCCATCTTTAGCACCATTTCTCCGACGACACATCAAAAAATATACAACTTAGCTTTTCGTCGGAGAAATGGTAAGTTGCTTGTACTATTCATACTGCTATCTAAATAATAAAAAACGGACGACCTTCGCGCCCCGAGGGTCGCATGGCTCGTCCGCTATCAATCGTTATGCTTGTTCGACTATTTCTAAGTTTACCTTTGTGCCCGCATTGCCTGCGGCGGCGCGCAATAGCACACGGAGGTCACGCGCGGTACGACCACTGCGCCCAATAATTTTGCCCATGTCCTCAGGCGCGACAGACAGTCGCAACAGCGCCTCGCCGTCTTTTTCCGTCACCTCGACTTGCACCTTGTCGGGATGCTGTACGAGCGCATTGACGATATACAGCAATAAATCCTTCATGGTTTACAACTCCTTCGGATGCAATCCCTACTTCAAGATACCTTGCTTTTTGAGCAACGACTTGACAGTATCTGTGGGTTGGGCGCCTGTTTTGATCCATTCCAAGGCACGTTCTGCGTTGACAACAACGACAGAAGGATTCTTTAGTGGGTCATAGGTACCGATTTCTTCGATAAAGCGACCGTCACGGGGATAACGAGAGTCAGCCACCACTATTCTGTAAAACGGGGCCTTCTTGGCACCCATACGGCGCAATCTGATTTTAACCATGTTTTCACCTCCAACACGTGTATTTATAATCAACAACAACGTAAAAGTTGTTTGTTAATCGCTAAAAACCAGGGAAACGTCCCCTCATGCCCTTGCCCTTTTGCATTTTGCCGCTTGACATCTGCTTGGCCATCTGGCACATCATGTCAAACTGTTTGAGCAGCCTGTTGATATCCTCGACCTTCGAGCCACTGCCCTTTGCAATACGACGTTTGCGCGACGAATTGAGAATTTCGGGGTTTTCACGCTCGCGCACTGTCATGCTAAGGATAATCGCTTCGACACGCGCCATCGCTTTGTGGTCTACTTCCGCACCCTCTAGGGCGCGTTTGTCAACCCCTGGCATCATGCCCATAATATCAGACAGGGAGCCCATACTCTTAATCTGCCCCAGCTGTTCGTAAAAATCGGTGAGTGTAAATTTGTTCTGGCGGAGCTTTTTCTCCATCTCGAGTGCTTTTTTTTGATCAACTGCCTGCTCTGCTTTTTCAATCAGTGTCAGCATATCGCCCATGCCGAGAATGCGCGACGCCATACGTTCGGGGTGAAACGGCTCAATCGCGTCTAGTTTTTCGCCAACGCCGATAAACCGTATTGGCTTGCCTGTAACGGCACGCACAGACAACGCCGCACCACCGCGGGCATCACCGTCCATCTTGGTTAGCAACACGCCGTCGATGCTCAATGCTTCATTAAAGGCGGAGGCGGCGTTTACCGCATCCTGCCCTGTCATCGCGTCAACCACGAGTAAGATTTCATGTGGCTTGACTGTGGCTTTAATGTTTTTAAGCTCTGTCATGAGCGTTTCGTCGATGTGCAGACGACCTGCGGTGTCCAAAAACACCATGTCGTTGCCGTGACGAATCGCGTGGTCTATCGCTTTTTCAGCAATCTCGACAGGGTTGCCCTGCCCCATTTGGAACACAGGCACACCAAGCTGACTGCCAACGACCTCAAGCTGTGTAATCGCGGCAGGACGGTACACGTCACAGGCGACAAGCAGGGGACGTTTGCCTTGTTTTTTCATCAGCCCTGCCAGTTTTGCGCCGTTGGTCGTTTTACCCGCGCCCTGCAAACCGACCATCATAACAATCGTCGGGGGGCGACCCGCTGTGTTAAGCTTTATATGGGTGCCACCCATGAGGGTGGTTAGCTCGTCGTTGACAATTTTGATAATCATTTGGGCAGGGGACAGGCTTTCCAGCACATCGACCCCTTGGCAACGCGCTGTTGCGGTTGCCACAAAATCCTTCACGACTTTATAGTTAACGTCCGCTTCTAAGAGCGCCAAGCGCACTTCGCGCATGGCTTCCTTCACGTCGGCTTCACTAACGCGCCCACGCCCTCTTAGTTTGGAAAACACTTTGGATAGTTTTTCGGTTAAGCCTTCAAACGCCATAGCGTCTCCTTTACAGTGCAGACTGTCCGTCTAAATTTTTGGTAAGGGCTAAAATTTCTTCGGCGCGTTGTTTTATCGTGGGGTTGGCGTAGCGGCGTTCGTTTGTTTCGAGAATTTCCTGTGCCGCCGCTTCTAGCTTATGGGCGGTGACGAGCAGATGACCAAAGCGCGACACCAAGCCAAGCTTCGCTTCCATCTCCTGCAAAATCCCTTCGGCACGAGCGACAACGTCGCGCACGCCTTGCCGTGTGATGCCTTCATTTTGCGATATTTCACTCAGGCTTAAATCTTGCCCATAGTACAGCTCAAAATAATCCTGCTGTTTTTCTGTCAGCGTTTCGCCGTAAAAGTCAAACAGCAATGCCATGGTAACGGGATTTTCTTTCATACGCTGCCTCCTTTTTCGGTCGTAACCCACTGCATGGGGAAATTCGCATTGTAAATTTGTAAAGGGTTCACGCTTTACAATGTATTTTACAACGGATTGTTACATTTGTCAAGCGCGTTTTACGGTAAACAGCGAATATAGCCACACCAGCCACGGTAGCTGAAACACAAAAACTTGACTACTGGTGTAATGAGTGTTATACTATATAAGCTGCCAATCGTCTGAGTAACAAAATTGGCATACGAGCAGAAAGGTAAGATGTGCGCCCATAGCTCAGCAGGATAGAGCAACTGCCTTCTAAGCAGTAGGCCGAGCGTTCGAGTCGCCCTGGGCGTGCCAACAAAAAGCCTTGTAGTTTCAACGACTACAAGGCTTTTTGTATTTATCTAAAGTTGCAAAACAACTGATTATTGTGCCAACAGTTTTTCTATATCAGCGCTGACTTCCTGCGGGTCGGAAACTGGGGAATAACGACCAACCACTTGCCCATCTTTGCCGATTAAAAACTTGCCAAAGTTCCAAACAATGTCGGAAGCACCCTTTGTGGTGCGCAATCCCTTGACTGTCAGCTCAAATGCCTTTGTCTTTAGGCTGCTCTTGTCCTTGGGGGCTTGTTCCTTGAGCCATGTGAAAAGTGGGGATTCGGATTCCCCATTTACGTCAATTTTCTTAAAGCGAGGGAACGTCGTGCCGTACTTCATGGTGCAAAATGCAGTGATTTCCTCGTCACTATCGGGAGTTTGTTCCTTAAATTGGTTGCAAGGAAAATCCAAAATTTCGAAGCCTTTGTCGTGATACTTCTTGTAAAGCGCCTCCATTGCCTCGTATTGTGGTGTAAGACCGCACTTTGTGGCGGTGTTGACTACAAGCAGTACTTTGCCTTTGTAGTCAGCCAACGATACATCCTCATTTTTGTTGTTTTTAACTGTGAAATCGTGAATAGTCATGTTCATGCTCCTTCATATAAATTGTTTTTGAACTTAGTTGGCGTCCTCGATTTTGACAAATAAATCACATTTGCAATCGCCTTTATGGATAAATTCATCGCAGGGACAAAGCGTTGTGGCATCTTTGTTCAAACGGCAAGGGCAGTGTCCTTGCTTTTTGTGTAGCCCATTGATAATTTTGGTGACGTGTTCTGTGTCTTCGTTTAGTTTGTACCCATTCATGGATGTTACTCAGCTCCTTTGGCGCTGTTTATAAATGCCGTTAGTTGGGTGTCGTCTAAAAAGCCCACGTTGGTGACAACGGGTTTGCCATCCCGAAAAACAATGAGGGTTGGAATGTGGTCGATTGAAAACCGCTCCGCCAAGGTGATATCATCCTCAAGGTCAACCTTAAAAAATTTTACGTCTGTCGTTGCCGCGGATACGCGCTCAAAGACATCGCTCAGTTTGCCGCAGGTGGGGCAATCTGGTGTAAAAAAATCCACGATGCTAACCCCTGTGACCTGTTCATCAAATGTGTGTTTGTTGATTTCTGTTGTCATACGGTGCAACCTCCCTTACTGAAACCTAGTATACACCACAGAAGTTAATATGTCAAGCACAATTTAATTGTATTCAATTTAATTTTATAGACGATGACAATTGCACCGTTTAACAAAAGTAAGGACTTGTATTTCGTCGTGTCATATGATATACTAATTACGCTCTAAACCGCATTTGGTGTTAGAGACATATACGGAAGCGTATCGAAGTGGTTGTAACGGCCCGCACTCGAAATGCGGTTGTCACGAAAGTGGCACGAGAGTTCGAATCTCTCCGCTTCCGCCATAAAGCCTTGAAATTCAGGAGTTTCAAGGCTTTTTCCATGCCCGAAAATCGTTTGAAAATTTGTTCCTGTCCCGTTTTTTCTGGTCAACTTCGTAATGTCTGCCCAAATTTACACTTAAAATTTCGAACCCTCCTGTCCAAGAGTGGTCTTGTCAATCCACGTCATAGCGCTTGCCGATGCCAGCTTAGAATTGAACTCAAGATGAGCATACGTGTTCGCTGTAATTGCAAAATCGCTGTGGGGCTGTGTCAAGAAAAAGACTAAACAAATTTATTTTTTAAGCAAAAAAATAAAATCTCTACGTTTTTAGTTATGAAATTTTACTTTAATAATTTAATTCATTCTATGAAAATAATTAAAGCCTATAGGTTTTTCGTAAATAGTAATACTCTTATAACACTACATTCTACCGAAAATACTTATACTGTTCGAAGCACACTATTTGCCGCTATTACCATTTTTATTAGAACCAAGAGCAATGAAACCCGCCGTGACAGCAAGCGCAAACATGATGTTTTGCCCACCAAATGGATTGGATATTATAGAGTATACCAAATATACAGTGCAAGTACATAATATTACAATGGAGATACCTCGCAAGATTTTCTTAGTTTTTAACGTTTAAATCATCTCAGGCACTACGTAATATTTTGTGTAAAAAGGATTTCTTCACAGTCGTAAATCTCACAATAATCAATTGCTTTGTACCGCAAAGCACAATTAGGGTTTGCCCTTAGGTGCCGTGCCCCTACTGAGTTGTCCGAGGTATGCGCG
>JAVBKJ010000021.1:0-9875 GCA_031554075.1 Oscillospiraceae bacterium
ATACCTCCATTCGTGTGGTATCAGGCGCGGCAGGGTTGGTGGAAGCCGCGACTTTGCCAGAGGTTCATACGGTGGTAACCGCTGTTGTGGGCATGACTGGTTTGCTTCCCACATGGGAGGCGTTGGGTGCTGGCAAACACATCGCCCTAGCAAACAAAGAAACCTTGGTTTGCGCTGGAACACTCATCATGGCGCGCGCTCGTGCCAAACAGCTACCAATTTTACCAGTGGATTCCGAACACTCGGCGATTTTTCAGTGTTTAGAGGCTTGCCATCATCCGCGCGAGATAAAGCAACTATGGCTGACGGCTTCTGGTGGTCCTTTTTTTGGCTATACGTCCGAACAGCTACAGCAAATAACACCCGAACAAGCGTTAAAACATCCAAATTGGAGCATGGGCGCTAAGATTTCCATCGACAGTGCTACGTTGTTTAACAAAGGGCTGGAATGTATCGAAGCCATGCACCTTTTTAATCTCCGCGCCGAACAGGTGAAGGTGGTTGTTCATCGCCAAAGTATTGTGCATTCCTTTGTTGAATTTTGTGACAATGCCATCCTAGCTCAGTGCGGCGCCCCTGACATGCGCTTGCCCATACAGTACGCGCTGACGTATCCTGAACGCCGCCCCTGCCCTGTGCCGCCGCTAGACCTAACGCAGGCGCAGCAATGGACTTTTGCACCGCCAGACAGGCAGACATTTCCTTGCCTTGATTTAGCGTTTGAGGCCGCCGCCTTAGGAGATGCTGCTTGCTGCGCTCTGAACGCGGCAGACGAAGTCGCTGTGGCACGGTTTTTACGTGGCGACATTTCCTACAACCATATTGTCACACTACTAGAACGGGGTTTACGCGCCGCTTCACAAGTAACCTGCACCACGCTAGAAGATATATTATCGTTGGATTCCGAAACCAGACAATTAGTAGAAAAGGGGTAATCAGTTGAGCGGTATATTTTCAGCTCTCATTTTAATTCTAGTGCTAGGCGTCCTCATTGTCGCCCATGAGTTGGGGCATTTTTGGATGGCGCGCGCGCGTGGCGTACGCGTACTTGAGTTTGCTATTGGCATGGGTCCCGCCATTTACACACGCCAAAAAAAGCTTGCCGATGGCACAGATGGTACAAAGTTCTCCGTTCGCGCATTCCCCATTGGTGGTTTTTGTGCCATGGAGGGCGAGGACACCGCCTCTGAGGATTCTCACGCATTTGGCAATGCGTCGATTCTATCACGATTTCTAATTCTTGTGGCTGGGTCACTCATGAACCTACTCATGGGCTTTCTTCTGTTGTTTGTTTTGTTTTTTCCCTCCAAAGAAATGGCATTACCGACGCTAGCCGAAGTACATCCAGAAGCCAGCTTTGCCCATGTCATGCAAGCAGGCGATACCATCGTTAGCATTAATGGTCATAGGATTTTAACCCCTTCCAATGTATCACAGTTTTTAAGCCTTGGTGAAGGTAGACTTTTTGACGTTACCCTAAAGCGCAACGGCGAAACCATAACGCTAATGCAAATCCCCATCGTGCGTCGTGATTTTGGCGGCGGCGATGTACGATTTGGCCTTCGATTTGACACAAAGGTCATGACCTTTGGCGACAAAATTGCGATGACAGCCCTCACAACCGTTGACTATTGTCGCCTTGTGTGGCTTAGTGTCGGCGAGATAATTTCAGGGCGTGCTGGTGCAGACGACATGATGGGTCCCGTTGGCATGGGCGGCATGATAAACACAGTCATCACAGTTCCCGACCTGACCATTTGGGATAGGGTCATGAGCGTCATTTCTCTTGCGTCACTCATCACTGTCAATCTGGCGGTATTTAACCTATTTCCCCTGCCCGCACTAGACGGCGGACGCATCGTGTTTTTAATAGTAGAGGCGATACGCCGCAAGCCTGTCCCCCCCAAGTACGAGGGCATTATCCACGGTGTCGGAATGCTATTTTTCTTTGCATTAATGATTTTTGTATTCTATAACGATATTGTTCGGCTCATTGGAGGCAACGCATCATGAACACAAACAAACTGCAAGTCGGTACCGTCACCATTGGTGGCGGTGCCGACATTTCTATCCAATCCATGACCTGCACGGACACACGTGACGTTGCAGCGACACTGGCACAAATCCGCGCCCTAGCAACCGCAGGCGCACATATTGTTCGTCTCGCTGTGCCAGATGAACAAGCAGCGCACGCGCTAGCAGACATCCGCCGTGGGTCGCCTGTGCCGTTGGTGGCTGACATTCATTTTGACCACCGTTTGGCACTTCTAGCCGTTGAGGCAGGCATGGACAAAATCCGTATTAATCCCGGCAATCTGCAAAAACCTGAACACGTGAAAGCCGTTGCCGATGCTTGTCGGGCGCGCGGTATTCCTATCCGCATCGGGGTCAATGCTGGCTCGTTATCAGCAGACATATTGACGCGGTTTGGCGGTCCTACCCCCGAAGCCATGGTGGCGTCAGGGCTTGAACAGGCGGCGCAGCTACGAATGTTTGATTTTCACGATATTGCACTCTCTATCAAATGTTCCAACGTCGTCAGCACGATTCAGGCGACAAGACTTGCCAGCCAACAATGCGCCTATCCACTGCATTTAGGCGTAACCGAAGCTGGGACAAGTTATACGGGGATCATCAAGTCTGCCATCGGTATCGGCAGTCTGCTTTGCGACGGCATAGGCGACACGATACGTGTCAGCCTCACCGCCGACCCCTGTGAGGAAGTCACTGCCGCGAAAGCGATTTTGCGTGCGTGCGGTCGTTTACGAGAGGGCATTGACATCATATCCTGCCCCACATGCGGACGCTGTAACGTGGATGTAGTGACCGTTGCGACAGCGTTGCAAGAACGTGTGGCGCATGTGAAAACACCGCTGACAGTGGCCGTCATGGGCTGTGCGGTCAACGGACCAGGAGAAGCGCGCCACGCCGACCTCGGTGTCGCTGGCGGTAACGGCGAATTTCTGCTATTTGAACATGGTGCTATTATCGGTAAGGTGTCCACTACCACCGTGTTGGACACCTTATGCGAGCGAATTGCCGCGCTGGAGACCGTGCATGAAGCCCTTTAATGAAGTATTTCCCATGTTACCTTCGCAAGTCATTGCCGACTTTCACCATGCAGGCGTAAAGGATGTCACATTTGAGGAAGCCTCTGGGAAGCTAATCGTCTGGCTGTATTTTGCCGATGGTTCTTTCCCCGATACACAGCCGCTGGCAACCACAATAACCACAACCTTAGGGGTGAAACAATGTACCTTGCGCAGCTCTGCCCCCTTTGATGCCTTTCGCGTAAGTTTTGCAAATGCTATTATTGCACAAAAGTTGCCATCCGCTAACAGTTTGTTAGCGGATGCAGAATGGACGATATCTGACGGTTCCTTACATATCACACCCAAGCGCAGTATCCCGCCCCATATGGTCGAAACACTACAAGCAGACTGCCTATCTGCTTTGGCTATTTACTACGAGAACCTTACGTATGTTGAGATTTCAGAAGGCTCAGAAGAAGTTAGCCACGTTGAACACGAGGCAAACAGGGCGAGCAGATTGCGAAAAATACAGGAAAGTATGCCAGCGCTAACACCCGTGGGCACAAGCGCGCTTCTAGGCTCAGCCTTTGTCCCCACCCCCATTCTTATGGAACAGATAGGCGCGGAGACAACCAAAGTTTGTGTACAAGGGCACATCTTTTCCGTGGAATCCGCCGAAACGCGTACAGGTGTGCGCCTAAGTTTCGACATTACCGATTTCACATCGTCTGTGCGTGTGCAACGTTTTTACCCCACGTCGTCCGATTTTCAACATACTGACACAAAGGTTGACCCCAAAACAATTCTTTCACTGGTCAAGCCGGGTATGACGGTTGCCGTAAAGGGAAAAATGGAGTGGAAGCGATATGGGGAAACGGAAGAGCAAATCTTGCGACCCGATGCGATTCTGCCTATCACCATACCCATGACACGCATGGACGACGCGCCCCAAAAACGGGTCGAACTACATTTACATACCAATATGTCAGACATGGACGCGCTCACCGACCCTGATAAACTGATGAAACGCCTTACCTCATGGGGACATACCGCCGTCGGTATCACTGACCATGGGGTCGTCCACGCCTTTCCCACTGCAATGAATGCGCGTAGTAAGCATATTAAGGATAAGGATTTTAAGGTTCTGTATGGCTGTGAAGCTTATTTTGTGGACGCGGAAAAGCTAAAAAACCGTAGTCGGCACTCCTTTCACATTATTCTTTTTGCAACCAACGCTGTGGGGCTTCGCAATTTATATGAGCTGATATCCAAGGCGCATATTGAGAATTTTCATCGCCATCCAAACGTGACACGCGCAGACTTAACACAGTATCGTGAGGGCTTGCTCATCGGGTCAGCCTGTGAAGCGGGCGAACTATTTTCTGATATTCTGGCAGGTTGCCCGTGGGAAGAGCTTGTACAAACATGTTCATTTTACGATTATTTGGAAATACAGCCCATATGCAACAACCGTTTTCTCATAGATAAAAAGTTGGCGGCGGACAATGCCGCCTTGCAGAATTTTAACCGCACCATTGTAAGTCTGGGCGACGCGACAGGCAAACCAGTGGTGGCGACTGGTGACGTCCACTTTTTGGACCCCGAGGACGAAATCTATCGTAAAATTTTGCTCTGTTCCAAGGACATGATTGACGATAATCCATTGCCCTTATTCTTGCGAACCACGCAAGAAATGTTGGACGAATTTAGCTACTTAGGGGCGGAAAAAGCATTTGAAGTCGTGGTAACAAACACAAATCTGATTGCCGACCGCTGCCAACCCATACAGCCGATTCGAAAAAATGAATTTTTTCCGCCGCATATTGTCGGTTCGGCGGAAGAGCTTCGACATTTGTCGATGACACGCGCCGAAGAGCTGTACGGCAATCCCATCCCCGACCACATTTATGAGCGTATCCAAGTCGAGCTTGAGCCAATCATCAAGGGGGGCTACGATGTCATTTATATGACCGCGCAGAAGCTTGTGGCGCAATCGCTTAAAGATGGATATCTAGTCGGTTCACGTGGGTCTGTCGGCTCGTCATTGGTTGCCTTTTTAGCAGGGATTACAGAGGTCAACGCGCTGTCACCGCATTATCGCTGTGCCACTTGTTGTTATAGTGAATTTCCCGAAACACCAACTGCGGCGTGCGGCGTTGACATGCCCGCTAAGGATTGTCCTACATGTCGTATCCCCATGGTGCGAGATGGGTTTAACATTCCTTTTGCTACTTTTTTAGGCTTTGAAGCTGATAAAAAGCCTGATATTGACCTTAATTTCTCTGGTGAGTACCAGTTTCGTGCGCACCAAAACACGGTGGAGCTTTTCGGCGCACAAAATGTATTTAAAGCAGGCACGATTGCGACAGTCGCCGCTAAAACCGCCGTTGGTTTTGTATTAAAGTATATGGAAAAAGAAGGACATGGTCTGCCCCCTGCAGAAATCAACCGTCTTGCCAAAGGTTGTGAGGGCGTGCGGCGCACCACAGGGCAGCACCCTGGCGGCTTAATTGTTGTCCCTGCTGCTAATAACATCAATGAGTTTACCCCCATACAGCACCCAGCCAACAAAAAAGGTGATATCATCACCACCCATTTTGACTATCATTCGATTGAAGATAACCTGCTAAAGCTTGACTTACTTGGGCATGACGACCCCACGATGATACGGCATATGGAGGACATGACAGGCATTAAGGTGCAGAATATCGACCTTGGCGACCCTGCCACCATGAGCCTTTTCACGACCAGTAAAGCGCTAGGGTTTGAAAATGACAGCATCCTAGGGGTCACTGGTGCTTGTGACGTGCCAGAGTTTGGCACGCGCTTTGTACGTGAAATGCTTGTCCAAACCAAGCCGACCACGTTTGACGAATTGGTGCGTATTTCTGGTTTGTCGCACGGCGCAGAAGTTTGGCTCGGCAACGCGGCGGACTTAGTGGCCGCTGGAACAGCCACCCTAAAAGAAGTTGTCTGCGCCCGTGATGACATTATGGTCTATCTCATACAAATGGGCATGGACAAGCTACAGGCCTTTCATATTATGGAAAGTGTGCGTAAGGGTAAGGGGCTGAAGCCAGAGTGGGAGCAGGATATGAAGACCGTCGGCGTCCCTGCTTGGTATATTAGTTCTTGTAAAAAAATTCAATACATGTTTCCCCGTGCCCATGCTGTCGCGTATGTCATGTCTGCGTTTCGCATTGCATGGTTTAAGGTGAATTATCCCAAGGCGTTCTACAGTGCTTACTTTACCATCCGCGCGGGCGGATTGGACGCAAATGTTATGGTAAGTGGTATCGACAAGCTGCGTTCGCGCATTTTGGAACTACTAAAGTTAGCCAAACCGACTGCTAACGACAAGGACAAGCTCACCATGTTAGAGGTGTGCTACGAGTTTTATCGGCGAGGTTTTTGCTTTGAACAAATCAGCCTGTTACACTCGGATGCCAAACGGTTTACGATTACAGACAAGGGATTACGGCTGCCTTTTATCGCCATGCCGGGGCTGGGCGACAAGGCGGCAGAGGAGCTTGTCAAAGAGCGTGACAAACAAGCATTCTTGTCCATAGACGAGCTATCCGCGCGATGCAAAGGACTTGACAAGACGAATATAGAAAAATTGCGCGATGCTGGTGCGTTGGGCGATTTACCAGATAGTATGCAGATTACATTATTTTAGGAGGTTTTACTATGTTTAGACCTATGCGGCGTGCTGAACGCGCTTTATCTGATGCGCAAATTGCCATGGTACTCAGCGAGGGTACATGGGGGACGTTGAGCTTAGCCGAGGACGAGGGCTATCCCTATGCTGTGCCGCTAAATTACGTATTAGACGGCGATACGCTTTTGTTTCATTGCGCCATCGAGGGCAAGAAACTTGACGTCCTCAAGCGCAACCCGAAAGTTTGTTTTACAGTTGTCACGCGGTCAACTGTGTTGCCTGCCGAATTTACAACCGATTTTGTGAGTGTCCTGTTGCTGGGCGAAATTCGCATTTTGCCCCCTGATGAAGCGATGCCTGCTATTCGTCACTTTGGCAAGCAATTTGCCCCAAACCACCCCAAAGAAATGGAGAAAACCATGACGGCTTTCCCCAGAATACATGTCTTACAATTAGTCGTCGCCCATGCCACAGGCAAGGCGCTCAAGCCGCATTCACTTTAGCCCACGAGTTCTCGAAACAGTTCCTTTTTCAGCTCTCGTTTTAAGCCATCATGCGGATGGTCGCGCTTTTCATACTCGACGATAATCAAATCTTCCCCAATGCGGCGCACGTCACACCACGGCACAACATGCTCGCATCCCTTACCAAAAATGCCCCAATACTTTGGTGGTCCTAGCACGATAATAGCGACAATATGCCCCGTATCGGCATCCACCTCCACATCAAACGGGAAGCCTAACCGCTTACCATCACAGATATTGATGACCTCTTTGCAACGTAAATCGACGATACGACAGTGCATAAACGCTCCTTTTCTCCGACGAAACAAGCATTACGGAACACCCCTCCTGTTTCGTCGGACACAGGACGAGCGATTATGTAGCATTACGCACGTAGTAAAGTCTATGCGCCAGACACCCCGAATAGCTCATTTTTTTACAAATGTTGTGCGATTTTTGTGTAAAACGTAGAAAATTACATTTTCGGGGTTTTCTTGTCGAGCTATCTGTGTTATACTGAAAACTGGCATATGTAGAAATGAGGTAACAAGATGATCCAAGAACAATCAACGCAAACAATAGAAGGTCGCCAAGCGATAAAAGAAGCGTTGTTGGCAGGGCACCCCATCGACAAGCTATACGTCCTACGCGGCGGTGAAGGCTTAGGTTCGATTAAAGCAAAAGCAAAAGAAGTCGGTATTGTCGTGGTGGATTGCGACCGCCAACGGCTGGATTTATTATCTCAAACAGGGGCGCACCAAGGGGTCATTGCCCTTGCCGCGGCGCATGATTACGCCACGCTCGACGACATTTGGCAAAAGGCAGGCGATGCGCCTCCTCTTATCGTTGTCTGTGACGGCTTGGAAGACCCTCGCAATTTAGGTGCTGTGATTCGTACCGCCGAAGCGGCTGGCGCACATGGCGTTGTCATTCCCAAACGGCGCAGTGCTGGGTTGTCTGCCACCTGTGGCAAGGCGGCGGCTGGTGCGCTTGAACATTTACCTGTTGTGCGTGTACCTAATCTGCCCTCTTTTTTAGAGGAATGCAAAAAGCGCGGTCTTTGGATTTATGGCGCAGAATCTGGTTCTGGCTCTCGTTCTGTTTATGATGTTGATTTGAGCGGCGGGGTTGTTTTGGTGCTAGGGTCTGAGGGAACGGGGTTAGGTCAGCTTGTTGCCAAGCATTGTGATGTTTTGGTGCATATCCCCTTATTCGGGCATACACCGTCCTTAAACGTCTCTGCTGCCGCCGCTGTTTTATTGTTTGAAGTAGCACGAAAACGGTAGCATTTGTCCCAACCAGCATTCGTTTGCAACGAAAATTGCTCATGGTAGCAATTGGTATTATATAGTAGGTGGTGATTGTGTGCGTCCTGAGGAAGAAGAAGAGGGCAAAACAGAAGAATCCTTTTCGCTAGAAGATATTTTGGCGGAATACAAACTGGATGCCACGCTGAAACCCAGCCGTCGTAAAAATCAAGCAGAGCAGGTTGATGTGTCACTCTCTGACCCTGCCATCGAAGCAAATCAAAAGCTTGAAAAACTGTTGGCAGAGATGAAGTCGCAACAAAATCAGGACACAAAACCTCTCCCCTCGTCTCTTTCTGTTAAAACACCAATGTCAGACGAAGCGAAGATTTTTGGCAACCCCCTCGCGTCACCCCCACCACCCGCGCCCAAAGCAGATAGCGGCGTCCTAGAAACGCATGAAATCAATTTTGGCACAACACAGGATTTTTCGCAGGTGTTTGCGCCGTCAAACGACTTCATGGGTCAGGATTCCTTAGACGACTTAGAGCGTATGCCAGACGAGGGTGCGCCACCACCGCGCGAATCCTTTTGGAAGCGCATAGCGTCTCGCGCCAAGCGTTTAGCGCCCGAGCAGGCTGAGGTGACCCCCGCTATGGCCGCCGAAAAGCTAACACCCTACGTGCGGTCGCTGACGCTACGTACCATGGCGGCATTTTTACTATTATTACCATTATTATACGCCACCTTTGCGCATCGGCTTGATTTACCCTTTCCAAATGGGATAAATTTTCTAACCCATACATATTATTATCTATTATTTGTGTTGGTTTTTCAGTTTTTGGTCATGTTCTGCGGTATTGATGTGCTCGCGCGCGGTATGGCTGATTTATTTCGTCTGCGTCCCACAATGGACACAGGCGTAGCCGTTGCCTGTATCGCCAGTACACTGCATGTGTTTAGTATGTTACTGTATGGTAACACCTATTATGCGTATGTACCCTATTGCAGCGTGTCGGCATTCTCCGTGTTTTTAGCATTGTGGAGTGCTCGTTTGCGCTTTGGCGCAAGACTTCGCACCTATCATATTGCCAAAAATGCCGCCCCCTCACATGTCATTTCCATGGAGGACAGATTATGGGAGGATGTCGCAGGCGTTACCAAGCGCGAGGTCAATTTGCATCATTTTGTAGAACAAACGGAACTTCATGACAATGTTGAGCGTTTTTTCAACTTTTTTATGCCCATTGCGCTCATTGCGTCGCTTGTGTTAGCCTTTTTAGTCTCTGTTGGGATGGATGATTCAAAGCGATTTTTCTGGGCATGGTCGGCGATTGTATCCTGTATTATGCCGTTTACCGCGTTGTTTGCATTTGTGTTGCCCTTTAATGTCGTGTCGCGCCGAATAGCCACCGTTGGCGCTGCTATTGCT
>JAVBKJ010000048.1:0-4683 GCA_031554075.1 Oscillospiraceae bacterium
TCTTAATTCTTCTTGTGTTTGGTATTGTGGTGGGTGTAGTAGGAATTATTGGTATGACACGTCTTGCAGAGGAAAATACGAAGCTGTATGAAAATAACACAGTAGCAATAAAAAATTATGGATATTCCATACGAGCTTTTCAGCAGGCAAGAGTCGAAGTGAACGTCATCAAAATTCAAAAAGGTGCAAAAAATGATAAAAGAGTAGCGGAGGCAAAAGAGAACTATACTGCTTTTACAGAGGAATCGGCACGGTATTGGGCAGAAGCTGGAAAAACCATTAGTAATACCAATGAGCAAGCATTGTATGATGAAGCAAGCGATGTTTGGGTGAATTCGTTTTTGCCTATGAATGAGAGATTGATGAATAAAGCATCAGATGCAGTGACGTCCGCATCACAAACCATTGATAATGCAGACAACGCCAGTGCAAAAGTGGTAGAGATAACAAATCAATTAATTGATATGAAATCGACTGAGGCAGAAATGGTAGCCCAAAGCAATGCCAAACTGGCACATGATTTGGTTGTATTACAGATTGCTGTTATGTTATTGGGCTTGTTGGTATGCTTTTTAATGCAATCTTACATTTCAAAACTTATTGTAGACCCGATTAAGCAGCTTGTGAGAAATGCAAACAATATTGCCAAAGGAAATTTGGAGGGCAACGCTGTTTTCAATAGCCGAGATGAAGTCGGAATGTTGAGCCAAGATTTTGAAAAAGTTACGGATACGGTAAAACAACTTGTGGTGGGAATCAACACGATGTCGAGTGCACATAAAAATGGGCAGATGGATGCTCATATGGATGACGCCGTATACCAAGGAGCCTATGGAGAAGTTGTTCGTGGTATTAATACAATGGTAGGAGATTATGTTAAAATAATGCGAGATATTTTTAATTGCCTTGAGGGATTTGGTAGCGGAGACTTTACCGTTTCATTTCAGCAATTGCCGGGGCAACAGGCTGTCATCAGTACCAATATCGAAAGCATGCGTAAGAACTTAAAAAATATAAAACAAGAAATTAATTCCCTTGCCATATCAGCCGCAGAGGGCAGACTCTCCAACAGAGCAGATGTCACTTCGTATAAAGGAGACTGGGCTGACTTGTTAAATGGGCTAAACAACATGTTAGATGCAATTGTCACACCTGTCAATGAGTCGCTCACGGTTTTACATGGTATTTCAGAGGGCAATCTAAATTTGACAATGAACGGAGACTATAAAGGGGATTATGCGACTCTCAAAAATGTTGTGAATGAGACGGTTTATAATTTATCCTCATACATAGGGGAAATTTCTAGCACACTAAAAGATATGTCAAATAATAACTACAACCAAGAAATTACTAAGGCATATGTAGGCGAGTTTTCAAATATAAAGGTTTCTTTAAATATGATTATCGCTAAACTTAACACGGTTATGCGAGAAATTGCTCAAGCAACGGAGCAGGTGGCAAACGGTGCGAAACAAATCACTCAATCTAGCACGACACTTTCCAATGGCGTAATGCAGCAGTCAAGTGCAATAGAGGAGCTAACCGCAACCGTAACAATCATAAATGAACAAACCAGAAAAAACGCTGAGAATGCAGACAGTGCTGATAAACTTTCCAAACAATCACAGTTTAATGCAGCATCTGGGCGGGATGAAATGCACAATATGCTCGTGTCAATGGATGGCATTAAGGAGTCGTCTACTGGCATTTCAAAAATAATTAAAGCAATTGAAGATATTGCATTTCAGACGAATTTGCTTGCACTGAATGCGTCTGTTGAGGCGGCAAGGGCGGGTCAACATGGAAAAGGGTTTGCAATAGTCGCAGAAGAGGTCAGAAATTTAGCAAACCGTTCCCAAACAGCTGTACAAGAAACATCGCTACTGATTGAAGATTCGATTACAAGAGTAAACCAAGGGACACTAATTGCAAAAGTGACTTCCGACGCTTTGGATAAAATTGTTGCAGATGTTTCTTCCATATCCAGTATCATTAGTGAGATCGCAATTTCTTCAAAAGGTCAAGCGGCATCTGTTTCTGAAATTACAAATGGGTTGCAACAAATTTCTCAAGTAGTACATAGCAACTCAGATACATCAAAAGATAGTGAATTTGCGGCACAAGAACTTTCCAGCCAGTCGGAAGCATTAAATGCGATGCTGTCTAATTTTCAATTAAAGAAATAGCGTGGTGTTTCTCTGATAAATTATGAATAAAGGAAGGCTCTCTTGTGGGAAATGGGCAAGGGAGCCTTTTGCATGTGCCCGACACGGTAAGTGATTTGAAAACCGCATCAAGATATAGTCAGATGCACATATTAAAATTCAGTAACCGCCGTGTACCGAACGGTACGCACGGTGGTGTGAGAGTTCTGCTTGTCGTTCTATCTGCGTTAAAGAGTTCAAACAAAGCTTTCTTCTAGTGCTCCGACAGGGGTAAGTAACTCAGGTAAATAACAAAACTGGCTTTTGCACTCTTTTTAGGAATGCAAAACGCATCATTTCTTTTGCCATATCGGAATCTCGTATTTTTGACTCGGATAACGTCAGGTTATCAGCACTCTTGTCAAGGCTTTCGATTGAATATTCAAGACGATTTTGATACGCCCCGAGCTTGGATCGGACATTTGTAACACGTGTCAGACCGTGGTCAATTGTTGTGAGCGACTTGGAAACAGCTTCTGCAGATGAAAAGTCTAATCCATTTGCCCCGAACAAAGAAGAGCTGTCCATAGCACCGATGGTGAGTAGCATGTTTTGTCTTGCGTTTGGGCCAATCTGTATCCATAAGGGAGAAGCGTCAACAGAACCATCTAATAACTTACGGTTGTTAAACTCTGAATTTTTCGTTGTAGCATCAATTTCTTGCATCAATTGGTCAACTTCAAGCTTCAATAAATCACGGTCTGATTGCTCATTTGTGTCATTTGCAGCTTGTAGGGTAAGCTCCCGAACCCGATGAACGATATCGCCGATACCAGAAATAGCTCCGTCGGCTACCTTGAGAAGCGAAATACTGTTTTGTGCGTTTTCAGATGCTTTTGCGAGGCCTCGTATCTGCCCTCGCATCTTTTCGGAAATGGCAAGACCTGCGGCATCGTCAGCACCAGAATTTATACGAAAGCCAGAAGATAGACGAAACATAGCCGACGCTTTCGTAGTGCCAGCCGATTTAAGCGAGCGTAGTGCAGTTAATGCCATACTATTTGTATGAATGGCAAGGCTCATAACCATACCCCCTTTCTGCAAAAATTTGGCAAGAGGGGGACAGAAAATAGTCGCAGTAATCGCAACAAGTAAAATTCCTTTTTATACTTGTAATGGGAATTGGTTCGTTCTGCAATAGAATCCATGTTTCAATCACCTTCCTTGGTTATGAAAAATCGAATAGGAGAACACTCTTCTTACAGTATACGATGGGTTTGCGGTTTTGACAAGGGATTGTCTTTGACAGTTTGGAAGAGGTCTATTGTATTTATACGTTTATGTGTGATACAATTTACCCAGATAAAACTACTGCTATAGCGATAAAGCAAACTTCTGGCGAAACAACACGAAAGTGGAGGGGTGGCAAGTTGAGACTTAGGGTAAAGGATTTGCTAAAGATAGAAGTTCTGAAAAAAGTGAAGGTCATAAGTGGAGAAAGTGGACTGGAAAACGAAATCAAGGGCGTAACCATTATCGAAGCACCTGACATTGCAAAGTTTGTGGATGGCGGGGAAGTTCTTTTGACGAGTCTGTATGCGTTTAAGAACTGCACGCGGGAGGAATGCGTCAGTTATATCAAGCAATTGTTTCATAGGGGCGTGAGTGCCTTGGTGCTAAAAACTGGGCGTGATGTTGCGTTCTCGGGTGAAATTATTTTGCTTTTGGTAGAACTATCCGAAGAATACAAAATTCCTATTATCGAAATACCGCTTGAAGTGCCATATCGGGACATCATGTATCCCATCATGGAGCATTTGTTTAATGACGAAGTGACGAAGCTCAAATATTTTAAAGAGACACACGATAATTTTGTGGCGTTATCACTTTCGCTCCCCTTGTTTGGCAAAGGGTTTGAAAAAATCATGGACGCACTGGAAAAGCTAATTGGCAACCCTGTCGCCTTGTTTGACAAAAGCCTGTCCTGTCTGTTTACGACCAATGAAAAAATAGATAAATTTGCCATTGCAGAAGATGCGAGCGAGCACAATCACATGCAGTATTCAAAGTATAGTTACCTGATCCAAAAAGTAGATTTTGAAGAAGCAGACAGCAAGGTCTACAACCAGTACATTGTGCCGATTCACATTTCTTTTGGCCGAAGCATGTACCTTGTGATTACAGAGATTGACAGGGTGATTGACAGTCTGGATTATATTGCGATTGAGAATGCCATCACGGCGTTGTTGCTTGAGCTGGTCAAACAGCGTACCGTGACGGAGCTTGAGGGAAAATTTAGGAGCGACATCATCGAGAATATTTTAAACGGAAAAATTCGTTCGCTGCCAAAACTTCACCAAAACGCAAATTTGTTGGGGCTATCCCCTGATGCGTCCTACTGCGTACTTGTTTTTAATATATGCAACACCCAAACGAACGATTTAGATTTTAATGTCCAACTGGAATACAACAATATTTTGGCGGACTCGATTTTGGCAAATTTTCACAACGCAAAAATTCACAACCAAGCCAACAGCAT
>JAVBKJ010000118.1:0-6730 GCA_031554075.1 Oscillospiraceae bacterium
TTGACGAGGGGCTATACGCACGTCAAATGTTCTGCTTGGCGATGTATTACAATCAAGCGTTAATTGGCATTGAAAGCAACTTTTCAAGCTATCCCAACAAGGAATTGGAGCGACTGGGGTACAAACACTTATTTGTTCGTGAACATGAGGATAATTTTTCGGGTGAATTGGGTCATTCGTTTGGTTTTAAGACGACAGCTGTCACGCGCCCTGTTATTATTGCGGGATTGACGGACATCGTGCGTGAAAATGTGAACTTGGTAAACGACGACACAACATTACAGGAACTCCTGACGTTTGTTCGCGATGAAAAGACCATGAAACCGCAAGCGGAACATGGTGCGCATGACGACTGTGTGATTGCTCTGGCGATTGCCCATTACATTCGCGGTCAAGAACGACAAACTGTTTTGCGCCCGAAGGGCAGCCGTGTAAAATGGACGAGTGACCAATACGAGGATTACTACAGTGCGACATCTGCTATGCAACAAAAATTGCTCGAAAAATGGGGGTCGCCTTGGTAATTATCTATTCTTATTTATGAGAAAAATGTGTAAAGGAGGTAATTATGAGCTTACAGGACAAAAAGTTGACAGCATTTCAAAAGAGCATTAAACAGCTATCTGACACGCCGTCTCAGGATGGCATTACTGCGGCGCAACTGAAAGAACTCTTTGACAGCCGCACCGACAATGAGATTAAAACGCAACACAACGCGCTCATCGACTACTTAGCCACGTTGGGGGCAGAGAAGATGTTGGTTTCTCAAGACACTGACCAACTCAAGTTTATGCGCCTTAATGGACATAAAGTGTTGGAAACCTCTGTGGATGGGTCGAATTGGGAGGCGACGGGCTCTTCAGGGCATGTCATTATGGATAATTTCGGAAAGCAATTGCCACAACGTTCTGTACTCGCTTTCAAAAACAGCACGGTTACGGACACCAACGGGGTGACAGTTGTTGAGGGGATTACTGGCGCAAAAGGCAGCAAGGGAGATACTGGTGCGCAAGGGGGACAGGGCGATAAGGGCGTTAAAGGTGATCAGGGCGACATCGGTTTGAGTATTGTACCGCATGTTGACCCTAGCACGGGTATGATGAGCTTTTCGATTGGCACTGCCGCAACGACACCGAATGCCGTCTTCGTCCGCGGTCCGCAGGGGTTACAAGGGGTACAAGGCTTGCAGGGGTTACCCGGTAGTGTTGGTATGCAGGGGTTACAAGGACCGATTGGTCCGCAAGGCATACAGGGGGAACAAGGTCGCGCTGGTGTGGCAGGGTCACAGGGGGCGCAAGGCATTGCGGGCAGCCAAGGGTCGCAAGGACCGCAGGGGGCACGCGGTGACGACGGTGCAGATGGTCGCAGTTTTGTCATTCAAGCACGGTTTGATTCGTTGCACGAGTTGCAAACGAAGCATCCCGTGGGTGTTGTGGGACAAGCGTTTGCGGTTGGCAGTGCTGCTAACAATCATATTTACATCTGGAGTGATGTAACCGCCACATGGGATAACATTGGACAACTGCAAGGACCGATGGGTCCGCAGGGGTTGCAAGGGGTGCAAGGTCCGATTGGTCCTAAAGGGGAACAAGGTGAGGTTGGTGACCGCGGACAGCAAGGGATTCAAGGTGTGCAAGGCATACAGGGTCCAATTGGCGTACAAGGTGAGGTAGGGCCGCAGGGGATTGCTGGTCGCGACGGTCAAACGGGTCCTGCGGGACCACGGGGGGAGACTGGTCCTATAGGTTTAACGGGGCAATTGTTACCCGCGGACAAAGCCAAAATTGATTCTGTTGCATTTAACGCCAACAATTACACGCATCCAGCATTACACGAACCCTCTGTCATTGCACAGAATAGCAATTATCGTTTTGTGACGGATGCGCAGACAGCAGTTTGGGACGGTATGCTACCAAGAGTGGCGAACTTTACAAACATGAGGGTGGCGCGTGATTTGGCAAGCTTCACCTCCAGCGCAAAGCAGACCGGCGCGTTGGTGATTCGATTTCCTTACAGCTGGAATAACACCATGCACACTATTAGAATACGTGGTTACAGCTACCAGAGAGGGTGCTTCTGGGAGGTTGATTTATCTGGCTTTAACAATGCCACAACGGGGGCATGGGAGGAATGTTCCGCCACATGCGTTACCAAACGTATGCCTGATGATATTATTCGCTTTGGGTATTATGGCGGCACTTGTTGTATTGTACTGGGCACTACTAGCACAAATTGGGAGACCTCTCAGGTGCATATCGACAAGGTGGTTGCCTCGTTTAGTGGTGCGAACAGCTTTACCGAAAATGGTTGGAAGCTAGAACTTGTGACCAGTTCATCGGGGTTCACCTACAGCGGCGGCACACATTACGGCAACACCTCAACTTCGAATGGGCTTTTGCGTGTCACTTGGAATGATTGCGCTGTGATTGACGGTATCTCCATTCCTGACCTTAGCAAATCACCAAAGTATTGCAAAACTGATGGTACTGTGTACTTCAAAGGCTTGATTGCGATTAATACGACAGCGCAGTTTACTAGCTCTGTCCCTTGGCTGCCTGCCACATTTTTGCCAATGCGTCCTATTTCGACACTGATGCGACCTAACGTGACGCCAAGCGTGATACGAATGATAACATTGAATGTCAATGGCACAATTACCGTTTCACCCGCGATTAGTGGTTCGGACAGCATTGGATTTCAGCATGAGTTTTATTTGCACTTTCCAGCTGAAAAATAGGAGGTAAGAATGCAGATTTATTTTGAATTTGACAATAATGGTTATTACATACAGCCGATTTGTCATGAAACAGGCATTATTTCTGACAACACGACATTGCAAAAGCCCCCACATGGTCTTTATAAGCCAAAATGGGATGGACATATGTGGCTAGAGGCTGCCCCCATGCCACCCCACAACCCTGAAACGCAACGCGCGGAGTGGCTTGGTCATTCATGGCGTATTGTTGGTCGGTTTACCGAAGCGGAACTGCGTCAGCAACGCAATGAGCTGCTACGCGACACGGATTGGACAATTTTACCGTATGCACCCCTTACAACTGACTGCGTTGCGTCCTTTATTCAGTACCGTCAGGCACTGCGCGATTTAGAAATAAATGTTACGAAGCCGATTGCATGGCCTTGTAAACCTGAGGAGGTTAAACATGTTGGATGATCAATTGTTAGCGCTAAGCGAACGGGTCGCCGCGAATGAAATCAAAATTTACAATGCTCACAAACGGATTGACGACTCCGAACGAATTACCGATGGCATACATAAAATTGCCTCGCATTTGGAGGCACTCGCGGTGCAAGTGACACATCTTTCGGAAAACATGAAGCACAACAACGAGCGTTTGGGCAAGCTGGAGGAACGACCTGCCAAACGATGGGAAGCGCTCGTTGGGCAGATTATTACACTACTTGTCGCCAGTGTGGTCGGCGGCGCGATTGGTCGGTTGCTATGAACAATCGTCTTAACTATTGGCAGGAGGCACTGTATAAAAGCCGTCTTGCCTATGATGCGCAACTTGCCGATATTGAAGGACGCGAAGCACTTTACGCAGGGACACGCGATATTAGTGGCACTGGTCGCGCCTCGACTGTGAAGCAGGCGTCGCATGTACGCAATATTGCCGCCGAGCTTGTGGAATGCCAAGTGAGTGCTAGCATTCCCCAGCCGAAGGTTACTGCTAGACGTCCTGAAGATGAGGGAAAAGCCAAGCTTATTGAGGACATGCTACGCAATGAAATGAACCGTTTGCCCTTTGAGTACATGAATGATTTACAAGAGCGAACTTGTCCGATTCAAGGGGGCTCGCTATTACTGGTTGAGTGGGACAATGCAAAACGGAGTGCGCGCGGCGTTGGCGAACTGATGGTGACGGACGTACATCCTAGCCGCTTTATTCCGCAAGAGGGTGTCTTTACAAGCCCACAAGATATGGATTATTGCTTTATTTTGTTACCACAAACAAAGCAATCGCTATTTACACGTTACGGTGTTCATATCGACAAGCAGGAAACGGATACTTACGACACATTACAGCAAGAAGAACTGATTACACAGGTGATGGTGTTTTATCGCAACGAAGAGGGGGGCGTGGGGCTTTATAGTTTTGCGGGCGACACTGAATTGACACATATGACGGACTATCAGGCGCGGCAGTACGAGGGGCGTGCCGCCGAAACGGAAACGCTTGCGTCTGATGTGTTTACCACGGACGGTAGGAGGATTCCAGCTGGCACTGTGTTGCCCTACTACAACCCCAATGTGATACCTGTTATTCTCCGTAAAAACGTGTCGGTGTTTGGCAAACTACTTGGCGATAGCGATATTGACAAGATTGCCGACCAACAGAACACGATCAAAAAGCTTTCGACAAAGATGAACGAAAAGTTGCTCAAAGGGGGCAGTTACGTCACTTTTCCGGCAGGGGTGTATGTACAAAAGGACGATAGCGAACTAAAGGTAATTAATGTGTCTAGCCCTGCTGATGTTGCTATGATACACGCTATAAATTTGCAACCCGATATTTCTGGCGACATGGCTTACATGCGTGCTGTGTATGAAGAAGCGCGGCAGTCTATTGGCATTACCGACTCCTTTTTGGGGCGCAACGACAACACCGCGACCAGTGGTGTTGCGAAACAGTTTTCCGCCCGTCAATCTGCTGGTCGGCTTGAAAGCAAGCGTGTGATGAAAGAGGCCTCCTATGCGCAATTGTTTGAACTGATGTTTAAGTTTAAGCTTGCCTACACTGATGAACCACGTGCTGTTGTGAGCCTTGATAATCAAGGCGGTCACAAATACAGTGTCTTTGACCGCTATGACTTTTTGAACTGTGATACTTTCGGAAACTGGACTTGGAATGACGAGTTTTTGTTTTCTTGCGATGCTGCGGCGGGGCTTGCTGCGAATCGCGAATCGATGTGGCAAGAAACGCGGTTAAATTTCCGCGAAGGTGCGTTTGGAAATCCCTCCGACCCTGATACACTCATTTTATTTTGGAGCCGTATGGAACAGCTACACTACCCAACGGCCGCAGACAACAAAACATATTTGGAGGAGAGGGCGAAGGCACTGAAACAAACAGACGCGTTGCCAATGCCTCCCATGGAAGGGGGTGAACAAATATGGCAACCTTAAATGTGACCAATAAAGGCGCACAGGAAGTGAAAGCACCAAACTCGCAATCCTTTGGTAAGAAAGGCAGTGTTAAAGTCGGCGGCGATTTGCGAAACAGTAAATAATTCTAATTTTATGAATGAGGAGGCAGACAGTATGGAACGCAAATCTCAAACCACTGATATCGCCACGCAGGCACGCAATAAGTTGGCAGAGGAGGCTCTTGCCCACGAATTAGAGGTCATTCGTGAGCTACATCCTGACATCCAGACGCTAGACGATTTGATTCGTTTGGAGGGTGCTGATAAGCTATTTGAGCGGTTAAACGAGGGTGGTTTGTCGCTGAGTGAGGCATTTGTCATTACGCAATTTGCCGCTATTTCTCGTCGTAAAGGCACCGCTGTGAAAGAATCTACCATGCGGCAGTATGCGGGCAAGGAGCATATGAGCGCAAGTAAGCAACGCGGTGGTGCTGGCGTTCATATGCCGCAGGAAACCAAGGAGCTGTATAAGCAACTTTTCCCCGATTTGAGTGAAACTGAAATGCAGCACCATTACGCTAAAAACAGATAAAATGTGCCACTTTGCACTTGTTTTCACATTATTAAATTGAAAGAGGAGATTTTTACATGTCTATTGTCTTTAACAAAAGTGCTGGGCTGAATAACAGCCTATACGGCAACAGCGCGCAACCGATTCTCATGTTTTTGGAACGCCGCGCAGAGGCGTTTGAGCAAATGTCAATTATTCCGAAGCTTTTTATGCAGCAGAAGAGCAAGAATTTTGCTGAGAAAATCACTTCTATGACCTCGCTAGATGGGTTTTCACCTGTTGGTGAGGGTGGTGCTTATCCTGAAGTGGGGATGCAGGAGGGGTATAGCCAAATATTGGAGTTTGAAACGTGGAAAAACCGTTTTATCGTGACGCAGGAAATGATGGAGGACAACAAAATCCTCGACATGAAAAAGCCTTTGGGCTTTATCGAGGGCTTTCACCGCACACGTGAACAGTTTGCCGCTGACCTATTTATCGGCGGCGCACATGTGACCCCTGTGACACGCGGCGCAAAGGAGTACTCGATTTTGGGTGCTGACGGGAAAGCTGTGTTTGCTGTTGACCATCCTGCAAAAATTAAGGGCGGTAATCAGTCCAACCGTTTTGCTGGTGAGTTTTCCATTGATGCGCTATCCGAGCTTGAAACGAAGATGCAGAATTTCAAGGACGACAATGGCAATGTGCTAAATATCGCGCCTGACACCATTGTTATCCCCAATGAAGGCGCGCTCAAGAAAGCTGTATTTGCCGCCATTGGTGCGGATAAAGACCCGAACACTTCAAATAACGGCTTTAACTATCAATTCGGCCGCTGGAATATCATCATTTCGCCATACTTAAACGGGTTAACGTACACCGAAAGCGGCAAGAAGCACCTGCCTTGGATTCTGATGGATAGCAAGTACAACACACATTATGGCGGGGCTGTTTGGATTGACCGCGTACCGCTGACGGTGAAACTTGAAGTTGACCCCGATACCGACAACAGCATGTGGAACGGGCGCGCTCGTTTTATGGCTAGTTTCAACGATTGGCGTGCTATGTGTATTG
>JAVBKJ010000079.1:0-24620 GCA_031554075.1 Oscillospiraceae bacterium
CAGAAGTTTCGCCCGCAATTTTAGCACCCAATTCCGCTTTTTCGATTGAATTAGCAATCAACACCCCTGTGTCCTTAGCGGCGGCGGCAGACTTTGCCGCAAGGTTGCGAACTTCCTCAGCAACTACTGCGAATCCCTTGCCGTGCTGTCCCGCGCGCGCTGCTTCTACAGCGGCATTCAAAGCCAAAATATTGGTCTGGAAGGCGATATCATCAATCACCTTAATAACCTTGCCAATGGAGGCGCTGGCGTCTGTAATTTCTTTGACTGCCTGCATCATTTGATCCATCTGACGTGTGCCAATTTCAGCGTTGCGCTTAATCTTATCGCCTAGTTTAGCCGCGCTAACTGCCATTTCTGCACTTTCATTTGTCTTAACAGCAACTTGCGCGATAGATTTACTCAAGGCAGCAACAGCCGCGGTTTGTTCGGTTGCGCCCTGTGCTAGGCTAAAGGAACTCTCGGAAACGCCCTTGGCATTTTCCGCTACTTCGATAGATACATGGTTGATTTCTACAAATGTCGAGCTAAGCGAGTTAATCATCTTCTGCAGCGCATAGCCCATACTGTCATTTGTAGACTTCATTTTAACATCAATGTCAAGATCGCCTTGCGAAATGGCAGTCAAGTCGCTGTTGACAACACAAAGGTACGAAATCAAATCCGTCAGCGCACGAGCGCACTGTCCAACCTCGTCATGCGATTGAGCAAAACGTGTGATGTCCGATGAGAGGGAACTGTCCAATTCCAAATTTCCAGTGTCAGAAATTTGTAGTAGTGTTTGTCGCACGGCTTTGACGGGAGCAGTAATCGCTTTTGAAAGGTATAAAGCAATAATGACAGCAAACACAATGGCCAATAATACTAATGAAGTAACCAAAATTGTTGAGGTGCTTGAAGCGGTGCCTGTTTTGCCAACGGTGGCAATCAACATGGCTTCTGTAGCACCCAGACCGCCACCCACAGTTTCCACCGCTGATGTGCCTAGTGCGCGTGCTTTCGTCACTAAATCAGCGTTGGTTTTCACTAAATCAGCGTAGCTGTGTAAATCAACCACCACAGAATCAATCATTGCAATGACGTCTGCATAGCTCTTTTTTTGCGCCTCTGTAGGTGCAGATGCACCAGCCGCCTCAAGGTCATCATGGTAAGCCGCAATGGCAGCAATCAATGGGTCAAAGGTTTCCATGTCGCTGGTATCCATGAAATGAGTTGCCATATTGGCAGACTTTTCAATGTCTATCAACACTGAGGCAACATACGCAATTTCAGTAGCGGGTGCACCCGTGTCAAGCCGCGTTTGAATGACGCCCCCAATCGCAGTGCTTAATGTGGCAAGCGTCTGATCAACCTTCGCGTCAATTGCTATCATGTTTTCTTGGTTATTATGGACCGCTTCAATGGTCTTAGACCAATCAGAAACCTGCGTTTCAAATTGACCAACGCCGCCTGTCAGACCGCCCAAGAGCACTTCATGGGACACGATGGAGGCTTGTAAACCATCAATTTGACTTGTCAGTTTTTTCATATTCTCAGAAAACCCGCTATAAGCATCTGTGCCAAGTGCTGCCATCATGATGTTAGCATCAATGCGTGCACTAAAAAATGTGTCTTTGACGGCGACTGCTTCGGCTAAAAACTCGGTTTGAATATTGACTTGGTCAACTGTGTCGCGGGTGTTCATACCCGTTAAAATGACTGAAAATGCAATAATAAAGAGAAACACCATAATAATGCCAAATGATAAAGCAATTTTTAGACCTATTTTTATGTTCTTCATGAATGACTTCCTTCCGTTTTCGCATGATAGGATATATTGTATCACATCAGATGTCGTTTGGCAATGTACCGTCTACGCAAGAAGGCTTATTGCTTTACATAAATTGATGGTTGCGCAAATTTTAGCTTGGATACCTCTTGATTCACTGTTTCAGAAAGGCCTACAAATAGGTGTCCACCTACCTCCAAACTATCATAAAATCGATTTAGCAAATTATTGACAGTCGGTGTGTCGAAGTAAATCATGACATTACGGCAAAAAATTACGTGAAATTTCTTGCGAAAGGGAAATCGTTCCATCAGATTAAAGGGTTGAAACACTACTTCTTTTTGCAATGCAGGAGAGATGCGATAATGCGTAGGATCAACGCGCTGAAAGTATTTAGCACGCCACGCAGGGGATAATTTTTGCAAGCGTTCTTCTGGGTAAACGCCGTCACGCGCCATTTGCAACACAGGTTGCGAAATGTCAGTTGCCAGCACAGTAGAATCCCACTCGCGTTTGGCGACACCGAAAAAATCGTCCAACACCATCGCTGTTGTATACGCTTCCTCGCCAGAAGAACAGCCAGCACTCCAAATCCGCAAATCCTTTGTGGGCAGTGTGTCACGTAGTTTCGGCAGAATTGTTTTGGTGAGATACTCATAGTGCTGTACTTCGCGCATAAAATATGTGTAATTTGTTGTCAGTCTCGTGACAAGCGCTTTAGATTCTTCTTTTGTTTTATCGGCAATAACATAATCTAGGTAAGGACCGTACCCCGTAAAACCACGAGCACGAACCATCGGGTCAAGTCTCGTTTCAACTAATTGCAACTGCTGTTCCAAATTTATGCCATAACTAGATTTCATAAACGTCACAAGACGCATAAAATCGTGCCGCTCAAGCCGTAACAACAAATCCACCCTTTCTAACGTAGTGCATGTCTCAATTTGTCCATCGTTTAACTAGGTTGATAAAAAGGGAAGATTCAAATGGTTTTGTAAAGTAGTCATTCATACCCATCGCAAGGCACATTTCTTTGTCACCAGGCATGGCACAGGCTGTCAGGGCAATAATAGGCACGTCAGGGAGGATTTCTTTAATTATCTTTGTCGCTGTCAGCCCATCCATGTCAGGCATGTAGATATCCATAAAAATGAGATTGAACACTTGCCCGCTGTTGATAATGTCAATGGCTTCGTTACCACTATCCGCAACGACCGCTTGATATCCTTTGCGGCGTAATAACTCATAGGCAACGGTTTGATTAATTTTGTTGTCATCCACAATGAGGACATTAACCTTAGAAGGGTCGCGCCCCTCCGCTTCTGGCACTTGCTCAAAATCTTCTGCGTTGCTGGTGTAGGGTGGCAGTTCACAATTGGCTGTAAAGAAAATGGAGGTGCCGACACCCACTGTGCTATCACACCACATCATACCGCCCATTGTTTCAATCAGCGTTTTGCAAGTGGTAAGCCCCAACCCGCCGTTTTTATAACGATTTGCAGACTCCTCGTCCTGATTAGCAAACTGAGAGAAAAGTGCCGAAACCTGTTCTTCAGGCATACCGCAGCCAGTATCCTGCACCGAAAATAGCAATGTTATCGTACTTTCATAACGGTCGTACTCAGCAACCTTGACATTAATCCCGCCCTCGCGCGTAAAGCCGATGGCATTCTTAATCAAATTCACCAACACTTGCTGAATGTATTGCTGCTGACCAATCAGCGTTTCTGGCAAATCAGGCTGTAAGAACAGTTCATACGTAAGCTTCCGTTTTCCGACGCGCTGTTTGATGGCAGTCTCTACGTACTGAAATACGTCGCCAAGCTTAAAATTTGTCTTAGACGGGTCATCCGACACGGCCTGCGACGACGTGAGTGAGTCGATATTGCTCATAAACCCGCTTAACGTTGTCAGCACTTTATTTAGGCTGGCACGTGTCGCATCATTGGTGTCTGACAGTAGCACTAAATCTGTCAGCCCTTGCACAATACTGACCATGCCATGCGCCTCAAAGCTGATTTTTGCCAGTACATCATGGCCAGAACGAACAGAGTCGACAGCTTGTCCGCGGGCATACCGTAGTGCATTTTCCGCTTGATTCACCTTCGATACGTCGTTAAACCACACTAATACATTGTCCTTGCCATCGTAGGGCGCTATGTACTTGGCTATTTCCATCTCTTTAATGTCACCATATGGTGTCTTAAAGATGACGGTAATCCAGTTATGATAGTTGCTAGTACTGGCCGTTGGCACGATATCTTCCACTTCAGCTGGGTTATTATAATAATCCGAAAGCCTGTGTCCCACAGAAATCCCCAAAAAGCTTTCTGTAAAGGGCGTGACATACGAAACTAATCCATCTGTTTCCACTAAAAAACAAGCAGGAGAGGAATGTAAAATCCTTTTTACAAATTCATTTTCAAGGATATCACGAGGGACTGGTGATGGCTCAGCTGTGTCGTTGGAAGCAAAATTACTATTCATGAAATCACCTCAATGCTATAGTACTATGAAATACACAAATAGTCAATAAGCCGAAACAACTTTGCTGAAATTTGTGAAATGTATTGATGGATATGAAATCCTGTGTTACAATAGTGGCTGTCGTTTATTTGCGCCGTTGCGTCGCTCGTAGACTAACGACATTTCGATAGTATTTTTGTTTTCGGGGGTCATTCGGGGTGTACCCTTCTGCTTTTTGTCCGCTGTTTTAACAGATTTTTAAAAATATTACTGCGAACCTAAGTTTATTTAAATTCAAGGAGGCATGGCATGGTTTTCTCTAGTTTAGAGTTTTTGTACTTATTCTTGCCCATTTCAATGCTGCTTTACTTTTCTATGCCAACATTGCAATCTAAAAATGTAATTTTAACCATTGTGTCACTCATTTTCTATGCTTGGGGCGAGCCTGTTTGGATCGTCCTATTGGTGATTTCTGCTTTGGTTGACTACATTAACGGCATCCTAATCAACCGCTATCGCCATACGTGGAAAGCAAAGGCGGCACTCATATCGTCGCTTGTCATCAACCTCGGGCTACTAATTGGTTTTAAGTACATAAATTTCTTCCTAGCGTCTATCGGGTTTTTACTGAATACCGAGATGGTACAATCCTCCCTTGTCATGCCAATCGGCATCTCTTTTTACACCTTTCAGACACTTTCCTACGCGCTGGACGTGTACGGCGATAAGGTCAAGGTACAACGCTCGTTTCATAACTTTTTGTTGTTTGTCTCGCTCTTTCCCCAGCTTATTGCAGGACCGATTCTGCGTTACAGCGACTTAGCCAGCCAGCTGGATAATCGCAAATCGACATTAGAAGGCATCGCTGGTGGTTTTATTCGTTTCATGGTGGGGTTGGGCAAAAAGGTACTCATTGCCAACTTTGTGGGACAAGCCGCCGATACTATTCTGGGCGGCGACTTAAGCACAATTTCCACACTGGAAGCGTGGATTGGCATACTTTGTTACACATTTCAGATATATTTTGACTTTTCTGGTTACTCGGATATGGCGATCGGATTGGGGCGTATCTTTGGCTTCCACTATGGCGAAAACTTTCGCTATCCGTACATATCGCGCTCGGTCACTGACTTTTGGCGGCGTTGGCACATATCGCTCGGCTCTTTTTTCCGCGACTATGTGTACATCCCCCTCGGCGGCAATCGCCGTTTTCAAGTCCGCAATATTCTGATTGTGTGGTTATTGACGGGCTTTTGGCACGGTGCTTCTTGGAACTTTGTCCTATGGGGTCTGTATTTCGGCATATTGCTTATCATTGAGAAATTTTTACTCCAAAAAGTGCTTGCTAAGATAGGGATATTCGCTATCCCCTACGCATTTATACTAGCGGTACTTGGTTGGGTGCTGTTTTACTTTACAGATTTACAACGCGCCTTTGCGCTCTATGCCGCTCTATTTGGCATAGGACACCCACTGTATGACCAACGCGCGCTCATCTATTTTCAAAACAACACACCGTTGCTCATACTGGCGTTTGTTGCCGCCACCCCCCTTGCGGCGATGCTCGGGCGCATGTTTGTTCGTCTCTGCCGCGTCTCCTACGCAGGACGCGTGTTTCGCACGGTCATGACCGTATTATTCGCGCTTACGATGTTGGGACTTTCCACCATTGCCTTGGTCGGCGACAGCTATAATCCGTTCTTGTACTTCAGATTCTAGCATATGTTCGTTATAACACCACAAACATAAACTGTAACTTATTTGTGAGATAGGAGATCTACAGTGAAAAAAACCGCCGCCGTCGTCATTATTACGAGCTGCCTACTGCCTCTGGTCGGGCTGGGTCTTTGGAGTTTGTTTGACATCGACCAAACGAGATCCGAAACAGAAAACAGGATGTTAAAAACAATGCCTGTTTTCTCGTTTGATGCCCTTTTCGCAGGCACGTATTTGCATGATTTGTCCGATTATTACGCGGACACCTTTCCCTACCGTGATACACTCATGCAAGTGAACGCAAAAATGGGTAGTTTTTACTACTTTCAGTCCAAAAATGATGGAGATTCGACATTCATTGCGCAACATACGGGCGTCGATGGTGGTCAGGGTGAAAATATTTTTAACATTGACCCCAATGCAGGCGAAGTCGTCGTTGACCCGTCCCCTGTCGCGGTGTTGCCAGCAACATCGCCAACACCTGCCCCCTCTGCCTCCGCCAAGCCCTCACAATCTCCCAGCCCCAGTGCCTCTATTAAGCCACAAACGTCCCCAACGCCAGCCGTTTTCCCCGATAAGGGCGAAGCGCAACAGGCAGGCAACGTGGTCGTCTTTGGTGACCGCGCCATGGAGATTGTCTACGCCAAGCCCGATTTAATGAAGCGCTATTCTGACAGCGTCAACGCACTTGCAAAGGCAATGCCCAATACACAAACATTGGTCATGATTGCCCCCAACAGCGGCGAGTTTTATTCCTCGGAATCCATGCACTCGGGCAGTACCTCACAGAAATCTATGATTGATACCATCTATAGCCAACTTTCGCCTTCTGTCCTGCACATAGACGCCTATGACAAGCTTCAACAGCACACAGACGAGTATATCTATTTCCGCACCGACCATCACTGGACGGCGTTAGGTGCCTACTATGCGTATACTGCCATGTGTGACACCTTGGGGCTTACCCCCCTATCACTTGATAAGTTTCAAAGCGGCACCATTGAGGGGTTTGTTGGCAGCCTATATAATTTCACGGCAAAGTACCCTGTTAGCAAGGTATTAAAGGATAATCCCGACACGTTGACCTACTATATACCGCCTGTGGAAACCACGATGAATATTTATCGCTCGGGGCAAGCCATGACCGACCCGCTTAAGTACAGTATGATCAATCCCAAAATCGGGAAGTATTGGAATAAGTACATTTGCTTTATCGGCGGTGACAATGAGCTTACGCATATTACCACAGGGACAAAAAACGGTAAATCCATCTTAGTCGTGAAAGAATCTTATGGTAATGCACTCGTCCCGTTTTTAGTCTCACATTACCAAGATGTGTATGTCATCGACCCACGAAAGCTAAATGGTGACAAACAACCTACCTTTGATTTGCCCAAATTTGCGAAAGATAAAAATCTAACCGACGTTCTGTTTATCAACTATCCATTTATGGTCAACAGCAAAACTTACGCGAATCTCTTGGAAAAATTGGGATAAAAAAACCGCCTCAAGGAAACAATTCCTTGAGGCGGTTCAGATTATTGTGATATGTACAGTAGCGCGAGCGCCGACAACGCCAGCGAATTAGTAACTAAATACTCATATCAAACTGTGACCCGACATTCGGATTCACAGCAAGTTCTAGCGACTGGCGGACAGGGTTTGCAGCCTGTAGGCCTTCTAAAACGCCGGACATGGTTTGCCCATCCTGATTCATCGCCTTGGAGAGCATACTCATTTTGACAGCACTCTGAACAGATTGCAAACTTTGCGCCATGTAGGAACCTGCTATACTGGTAACATCCATACAAACACCGCCTTTTCTATTTGGTACTTTAAGTATACGCTTATTGGGAGGAAAATGCAAGTGGTTAGCCTAAACAATAATTTTAAGAATGCCCCCGCCTTGCCCGTACTACAAACACTCGAAAACGCGGGCTTTCAGTGCTGGTTTGTGGGCGGCTGTGTTAGGGATTGCCTGCGCGGTGTCCCGCCTAAGGACTACGATCTTGCAACGAATGCCACCCCCTATCAAGTGATAGACACCTTTGCCGCCGTTGCTGTTCCCACCATCCCCACAGGCATATCCCACGGCACTATCACGGTTCGCTGGCAGCACCAAAGCTATGAGGTCACCACATTTCGTGTTGATGGTGTGTATGACGACAGCCGACACCCCACAGAGGTTGCCTTCACACAGAATATCCATGATGACTTAGCGCGCCGTGATTTCACCATAAACGCCATGGCTTGGCACCCTGTTCATGGTTTCATCGACCCTTACGGGGGCAAGCAGGATTTGCAAAGGCAGCAGATTCGCGCTGTTGGCAATCCTGCTGAACGGTTTGCAGAAGACGCGCTTCGTATGCTACGCGCCATTCGCTTTGCAGGCGCGCTCGATTTTACCATTGAAGCGCATACGTTCGCGGCTATTAAACAGCAGTGCGAGCGCATTCGTAAGGTCGCGCGCGAACGTATCGGCGCTGAACTGTTGCGCATGTTGCAAACACCCACTGCATTGCGGCTATGCTATGAATCTGGCTTACTGGAGCAGTATTATCCCCCGGTGGCGGCACTATTTGACCCCCACAAGGGCAGGCAGCAAAATCCACACCACATCTTTACGGTCGGGGAGCACACGCTCGCCGTCATGTCCCACATGCCATCAGACCTCATACTGCGTGTGGCGGCACTATGCCACGACTTGGGCAAACCAGCTACCCGAGGTATTCACCCAAAACGCGGTCATGATACATTTTACAACCACGCACTTGCCTCTTTGCGCTTGTGCCGCCCCCTTTTGCGCGACATGTGCTTGCCGAAGGAGGCAAAAGAGCAAATTTGCGCCCTCATCGAGTTTCATGACTACCCATTACAGGCGACTCCCGTTGCCCTCAAGCAATTTCTATGCCGTCATGGTTTGCCTTTTTTTGAGCAGTGGATGCAATTGCGTTTAGGCGACATCATGGGTCAACATCCCGACATGCAAGCACCAAAACTGGCGCACCTGCAAGCAATACGGGACACATACAGAGCCATTGCCCACGAGCCGTACGCCCTGTCGCACTTAGCCCTGAATGGGACAACGCTGTACGACATGGGGTTGCGTGGGGCTGATATTGGTCGCGCCTTGTCACACTGTCTAACCACTGTGATTGCCAATCCCAACTGTAACACAGCCGCCGCACTGCAACCAATTCTCATACGGTGGGCAAGAAAAAACTTACAACAAGACTTGCATTCAACGCTTTATTAACCTATACTGAATACAACAAATAACTTTTGTGGGCAATGTGGCGCATTCATCTCTGCGAGATTTCTGAAAATGCACGTTTTTCAGGCTACCCTACTATTAAGAGGATGTGTATCGTCCTAACGACAAACTTGAGGTGTTACATGGAAGCTAGACAATTGTACGCTGCTGTTGTGCAGAATGTTGAGCAGATAATTCGAGGCAAACGAGACGCCGTCGAAGCCATATTTTTGGGGCTATTATGCGGCGGTCATGTGTTACTAGAGGACGTCCCCGGTGTTGGCAAGACAAGGCTGGCAATGGCACTGGCAAGATCAATTCAAGCAGATTTTGGACGGATTCAATTTACACCTGACGTACTGCCCTCTGATGTCACAGGATACTCCATTTTTAATGTAAAGACGCAGGAGTTTGTGTTTCGGCAAGGGGTGATACATAACGACTTTCTACTGGCGGATGAAATCAATCGCACCTCGCCTAAAACACAATCGTGCTTGCTCGAAGCCATGGAGGAAGGGCAAGTCACAATCGACGGCGTCAGCCGCCGTTTGTCGCCACTGTTTACAGTGCTGGCAACGCAAAACCCCATCGAACACACCAGTACGTACCCGTTGCCAGAAGCACAGCTTGACCGTTTTTTGCTAAAAACCACCATCGGATACCCCGACAGAATCGACGAACTCGGCATTTTACTCACACAACTGTCCTATGACCCACTCGATTTACTAGTTGCCGTCGCCTCAAAAGAGGACGTACTAGCCGCCAGACTGGAAATGCGTGACGTGCAGCTAGACCGCCGTCTGGCGGCCTACATCGTGTCTATCGTTTCTGAAACGCGGGAACACCCGGGGGTTGCCGTCGGTGCCAGCGTGCGCGGTACGTTAGCGCTGGGGCAAATCGCCAAAGCCGCCGCCTACTGTGCTGGTCGCGATTACGTTATCCCAGACGACATCCATCTTTGGATGTCTGCCGTGCTAGAACATCGATTACTACTGAAACGGAGTGCCGTGCAACAAAAGGTTACCCCCAAATCTGTCTTGTCCGACATTCGAAAATCACTTGTGGTGCCAAAATGAGGCGGATACTGCCTGTATTTCTCATATTTTATATTGGTATAACGATAGCGGCATTTTTTGTGGGCAGTCGTTTTTCGTGGGTACTGATGTACTTACTTTCGGGCGTACTTATGGTGGCAATGCTACATGCCATCATTGTACGCTTCATCGTGCGCATTCATGTGTCAGCCCCTGCCATCACCGTGGTCACAGGCGAAGCTGTGCCCATCTTGGTGACATTGTCAACGTCGCTGTTGCCACTGCCCAGTCTGGCACTGCACTTTCAACATTATGACCAAGTCGCGCAGCAGTCCGTTCTGTACGCACATACGCGACCATGGGCAGAGCAGACGTTTACAAATGTCGCCATTATGCGCTGCCGTGGACTGTACGCCCTAGGCGTGTCGCATTATTGCGCGCCAGATTACTTCGGGCTACTCATCAATCGCTGTCGGCTGCGCAAACGCTGTATCATCACTGTGTTGCCGCGGGTACATGACGTATCCCCCTTTGCTGCCGCATTGCAAATACCAAGTGAACTACACACCACGCCCAAACGTGGTAGCACCCGACAGGCAGATATCGCAGGGATCCGACCATATGCAGATGGTGACACAATGCGTGATATCCATTGGAAATTGAGCGCAAAGACATCAGATTTAGTGGTTAAACAGCATGAATACAGTCGGATCAACCCAGTCGTTATTTTGTTAGACATGACAGCCATCGTTGGTGCTTCCGCCGCCGAAACCGAAAATCAAGTGCTGGAAACCGCCCTCTCTCTCGCCGCCTACTGCATGAAGCACAATGCCGTGTCTGTGTTCGTAATAACAGATACTGTGCGGCATTTTCCATTAACGCAAGCAGACGAATTTGACGAGCTTTATCAACTGATAGGGGTAGCGCCGTTTGCGGGAACGCCTACGGCTTTGACGATGGAAGCCTTGACATTTGAAGCAAATGCCACCGTTTGGCTCATAAGCGGACAGGCAACAGAAACCATACTGCAACCCATGACACAGTGGATGGGGTATGCCTCGCAGTGCGGTTTTTGGTACATCGAAGGTAGCACCCCCGCCACATTTGATGCCGTGCGGCATCTTCATATGTTTCAAGCGGCAGGCGGTCTTGTGCATACCATCGCCCCCGACCAGACAATCCAATCTGTATTGGAGGGGTTACTATGACGTCTGTGCGCCCAAAACTACTGTTGCAACTTGCGATTGCGGCAGCGCTCAACACCGCCATGCTAATTTTAGTATCTGCCATTTTTCACTTTCCAGCTGAATACGGTCTTTGCGCCTTATTGGGTACATTGACCACGTTTGCTATATGGCTGACAAGCTTTGTGTTTTCAGCACTACCACGGCGTATTCGTTTCATTTCGATTGCCTTGCTCGTACTATTGTTGGTCATCCTGTGGCGCACCGACCAAATAACGGGCGTGACCCAGTTACTTTACAGATACGCGTTTTTTATCAAATATTTCGATCTATACACGCCTGTCCCCACCGCGTTTGGTATCATAGCGACCTATGCCATTACGGCACTGCTGTCTGGTTTACTGTCGCATTTTGTGATTATAAAACGCCCCAACAGATTTTGGGCTTGCTTTTTATATCTCGTGTTGGCAGGGCTGCCCTACCCCAATGTGGATGCCGCTCAATACGGCGTTGGCATTATGCTGTTGTTTGCGTCATTACTTTGCTTTTTGGTTGTCCAACAGGCGTTGTTGCTCGAACGTGTTTCGCCGTCCTCGTTGCCAATGCGCCCCGCGCTCTTACTTGCACTCCCGCTTTGTGCTGTGCTGCTCGTCGTCGCGCACGCGTTACCAAGCACAGCTTTGATAACACTGCCTAGCATCCCTGGATTACCTGTGTTATCCGCCGCGCCGCGAATTGCACAGGACACACCCCCGTGGTTGCAATCCTTCCAAAGTGACGTATACATTAGGCTGGGGATACGTCAACAAATCAAATTACCGTCGGGCGACGTTACCACGTTGGGTGGCTCTAATCAACCAAGTGACACCTTGCTCTTTAGTGTCCGCGCCAAGCAACCCATGTACCTCTATGCCGCGGTGTATGATGCCTATAATAGTACCAGTTGGCAAAATACAAACCCAAAATCGCCAATAGGCTTCATCACATATCCGCCGCAAGAGTGGCTATATGAGGGGCTTGATCGCACGGCTTTTACCCCAAGTGCCAACCCTATGTACACCCTTTATGGTTTCTATAACAACTTCACTGACCATGAATTCCCTGTTAAGGACAAAGTAGACTTTAGCATTCTGTACCATAATTTAGACACTGATACTGTGCTACTGCCGCGGTTTGTGCAAGAAACCAACATGACGCAGACCGACCTATCCGTTGATAGGGATGGCATCGTTTATACAGCAGGTGCGCGGCTGCCTGATTTTGAGTATTGGGGATCTGCCCAAACCTACAACCTAGACGACCTAAAAGAACGTGATGATATTGGTACGTATGCCGCCGCATTCACATACGAATCCTTTGCGCCCTATACCGCCTTACCATCCAGTGTTACACAGCGCACACGCAATTTGTCAAGTGAGATTTTAGACGGCTACAATTATGCCGAAATTGTTACCGCAAGGGGTGATGAGCAGTTAGCGACAAGGGAACAGCGTGAGTACCCAGAAAATCTACCCAATCTTGGTCTCGTCGAAGCAGTGCTAAAGGTGCAGGACTATCTGGCGACAGAGTACCCCTATTCTCTTGAACAACCCGCCTTACGTCAAGGAGAGGATTTTGTTGACCAGTTTTTGTTTGTTAGCCAAAAGGGGTACTGCACCTCGTATGCCTCCGCCATGGTGGTATTATTGCGCGCCGCTGGTATCCCAGCGCGTTACTGCGAAGGTTTCTTGATGAATCCTCATCGGATGCAGGAGAATGTCTATCGTGTGACATCGGCCGAAGCACATGCGTGGGTCGAGGTTGCGTTTCTGGGCATCGGATGGGTGGCGTTTGACCCCACGGGGTCTAGCAACGCCGCGGTTTATCGTGACCAACAGACAGCAACCCCCACACCATTACCATCTGCCACGCCAAGTCCCACACCGTCTGCCACGCCGACCGCCACACCCACCGTGACCCCCACTGCCTCCGCTACCTCCGCAACACCAAAGACGGATTCGCTTCATCTGCCTCCTTTCATCGAAAATGCCCTCCTCTTGGGGCTACTGTTTTTTATCCTTCTTGTTCCTTTGTATGCGGCATACGCTTGGCGCGAACACCTGTATCGCCGTGTGCATACGGCCGCACCAGCCGCACAAGCGCACTACTGGTACGGCCGTATCCTAAGTGTTCTCCGCAGTGAGGGCTTCACCATGGGCAAACAGGAATCCATGCGCGAATTTCTAATACGTGTGAGTGTCGCGCGTCCTGCCAGTGCGGATTTTTTACCCGAGGTGACGACACTCATGGAGGCACAAGCCTATGGTGACAAAACTGTTACGAGCGAGGATTTGCAACGTTTTCATGTTTGTTATCAGCAACTTGTAAGCTGCTTACCCTCTGATTGGACAGGTTTCAAAAAGTTCTGGGAACGGTATATAACAGGTCGTCTGCGCTAATTGACTGGCTTTGCGGAACGTAGGGCGCGGTTTAAGACAATGCAAATGCAAACGCTAACGCCCAACGCCGCAAGCGGTGTCCACAGCCCCGCTAATCCCCAGCGCCCAAACCACGACATGGCGGCATACGCCCCACCCATGCTCACAACGGCGGCAAACAGGGGGCGCAGCAACCACCTATCAAGTGATAGGTTCAACCCTACGGCGCGCGCGGCATACCAAACATTCAGTGCCGCCCCTAAGGCGGTTGTGCCTAAAAATGCGTAAACAAACCCTAGTAGTCTCCATTCGGGCATCGCCACCAGCACCCATGTCAGTGCCAATTGAATGGCATCCGACACTAATAGATTCACCGCCGCTTGTTTTTGTTTGCCCAGCCCGTTGAGCAAACTACCCATTAAGTACTGAAAACACCCAAATATTTGTGTGATGGCGAGTAGCTCCATAAATTGCCCCGCCTGAGGATGATGAAACAACAATTGGGTGATGGGTTCTCCTAAGGGCAATAGCACCAAACAGGCTGGCAACACAAGCGTTGCCGCCAGTCTTAACGCTTTTTCAATCTGGTCACGCGCCCCGCGTTCGTCCCCTAGCGCGACACTTTGCGCCACACGCGGCATGAGAATGAGTGATAGGGGAATGACAAACACAGAGGGTAATGTTGTGAGTGGTAAGGTCATGCCAAACGCGACACCGTAGGCGGATAATGCCTCCGCCTGCCCCACACCCGATACCATCAGCCGCCCGGGGATGATAATTGTATTGATAGACCCTAACAGATTTGCGATTAAATGCGCGCCGCTGACAGGAATGGCGATGGTCATCATGTCGGCAAACAGTTGTCGGCGCGGCAATTCCTGCCCTTGCCACGGCACTTTCTTCATGTGACGGCGGTATAGGTAGAAAAGTAGTGCCGCGGACACGATTTCGCAAATGACCATCCCTATGACAATGACGCCGACCATCCACTCCTTGTAAGCAGGTCGCAATACGACGAGAAGTGACAGTACCGCCGCGGTTCGTAGTAGCTGTTCAATCACCTCGGCGATAGCGGGCGGTTCGACAACTTGCAGCCCATAAAACGTATGCTTGCAGATGTTCTCAATGCCTGTAAAGAGAATGCAGGGTAGCAGGATGAGCAATCCCAAGCGCGTTCGTGCGTCCCCTAATAAATGCACTGAAATCCAATCTGAAAACGGAATGACCGCAACGCAGATAACGCCGAGGATTAGCAAAAATAGCCATAAGGCCATGCGCACGAGCTGTCGCACGGCGATGTGGTTGCCCTTGGCAGTAAAAGCAGCAGACAGCCGCGCCACTGCCACCGTCAGCCCAAAAGCGGCGATAGACATCGTGACAGCGTACACAGGCATGATGAGTGTGTACAAACCCATCCCCTCTGCATCCACCAATCGTGCTAGGACAACGCGAAACGCAAAACTTGTTAGTTGTGAAAATATTTGCGTGGCAGTTAAAATTGTGGCGCCGTATAGTAGCGTTTTAGTCTGAAATCGCACGGACAAATCCCCCCAGTAGCAATAGTCTATGAGACAGGCTACCTGATTAGTCTATGTCGATTCTAAAAGCAGGGGATTTATGCCAATTGCATAATCTCTCTTGCACAAATGGGTTGACTGTAGTACAATGATACCATTCTAAAAAGGAATGTGATAACATGACTAAAATGAAAACAAAGCGCGCCTTCTTAGCGCTGACACTGGCGCTGGCGTTGCTACTCTCGCCCCTCAATTTCAATGCACTCGCCCTCACCAAAAATGTGAAAGTCAATACAGAGGTCGAATTTGCTGCCTCCATTGTCAATGACCTGAATAGTGGTCTAACCCCTTCTAAGGGTACGTTCCCAACAGGACATGTGTTTAACGGGCAGGCGCTTCTCAATTATTTATCCGCCGCAATCCCTAGCATTGGCGGCACTGGCATTTCCTACTCCTACATAGACACGACCTACGAAGTGAAATTTAACGATGACGTCACCTTAGCCAACGAGGCTATCACCGCCGCCTCGGCCATCGTATCCACCGAAATTACATCGGGCATGTCCATGAAGGACAAGTACAAAGCCTTGCACGATTGGATTGTCAAAAATGTAACATACGATAGAGCCGCCGCCCACCAAGGACAGCTTGCCTACGATGCGTTGGTATCGAAAAAAGCAGTTTGCGCGGGGTACACGCGTGCCTACTTACTACTTTGCCAGCAAGCTGGGTTGCCTTGCTTGATGGTCACAGGCATCGCAGGTGGTGAGCCACATGCGTGGTGTCTTGTAAACGACGGCTCGGGCTGGACAGCCGTTGACGTCACTTGGGACGACCCGACCATAAACGGCACACAAGGTCATTACTCTGATAAATACTTCATGATTACGATTGATGAAATGTCACAAGACCATGGCATTGACCCTACCATGAGCTACAGCGACCTCACAAGCGTGTTCTACCACTTATTATCGAACTTCCAACCTGAGGTCGTGCCAGAGGGTACGCCGTCCCCCTCGCCAACCCCCGAGCCAAAGCCAACGACTAAGCCTGTACAAACCCTAACGCCACAAGAGTCCGCACAAAAGCTGTTTGATTATGGTGTATTCAAAGGTGGCAGCAAGGGCTTTGAGCTTGACCGTCAAGCCAGCCGCGCTGAAGCATTGGTTATGTTTGGTCGTTTGACAGGCATGACAGATACCGGCGCCGCCGCTTTAGGTGTTAAGCATCCATTTACAGATGTGCCCGCTTGGGCAAGTGCCCAGATTGGCTATCTATACACTATGGGCTATACAAAAGGTGCTTCTGCCACGACAGTCGCCGCGAACACCGCCATTAACGTTGAACAATACCTAACCTTTGTGTTGCGTTCGCTTGGCTACACAGAGCCGCAAGATTTCTCATACAAAACACCACAAACATTGGCAAAATCCATCGGCATTTACACTGATGAGATGGAAACAGCGTTGAAAACACGTCCTTTTCAACGTCAGGACATGGTACAAATTTCGTACAAATCCATTTTTGTCACCCCAAAGTCAGGCACCCCTAGTCTTTACGATTCATGGGTAACGTCTGGAAAAATAAAAGCGGCATAATGAAGTCATTATGACTAGGGCGCAGACGATACAGTCTGCGCCCTAGTCATATTTGCTACAAGCATGGTCAAAGCCCAAGGGTATTCCCTTGAGCTTTGTAAAAACCGCTACAAGCAGTAAATATTTATATGTGAACTTCTAGGAAACTCTAACTGAATTGATTTTCTCGCACGCCCCCTTCCTTACATATGTTGACTCCTTCGTAAGCTTTTGCTTCCTTTGTCAACCACAACCTTAGTGTACACTAGAGATGTTACCAAATTGTTACGGCATTATTAAAAATCAAATAACTAACTATGAATAATCATTTTTCTGAATGTAATCAGTATAATCCCCATTTGCTAAAAAGCACCTGTTGGGCAACAAGTTACAGCTCACGGCGTCCATTCAATGCGTGGAGTAGTGTCAGTTCGTCCGCATACTCCAAATGTCCGCCCATGGGTATGCCATAGGCAAGACGTGTCACTTTGACCCCCAGTGGGCGTAATAAGCGCGCTAAATAGAGGGCCGTCGCATCGCCCTCAGTATCAGGGTTCGTTGCCATGATAACCTCTGCTACGTCTGTTGTTTGCAGTCGCCCCAACAGTTCACGGATGCGTAGGTCGTCTGGTCCGACACGATTTAACGGCGACAGCACCCCATGTAACACATGGTATGTCCCCTTGTATTCACGTGTTTTCTCAATGGCGCTCACGTCACGTGGCTCCGCCACCACACAAATTGTGGTGGCATCTCGTGCGTCACTAACACAAATCGGGCAGCGGTCTTGGTCGGTTAAATTTTGACAGCATTGGCAAAACTTAACCGTCTGCCGCGCTTCTAGTATCGCGGCGGCAAACTCCTCCGCCTGCCCCTCTGGCAGTCCCAACACATAAAAAGCCAGCCTTGCGGCCGACTTTTTACCGATGCCCGGCAAACGAGCAAATTGCGTAATCAAGCGTTCAATAGGCGCTGGATACAGTTTCACAGGCTAAAATGGGAGATTCAAACCGCCTGTAAAGCGGTTCATCTCTTTAGACATGGTATCATCAGCTTCTTTAATCGCGGCATTCGTAGCCGAGATAATCAAATCCTGCAACATTTCGATATCCGTTGGGTCAACCACATCCGCCGATAACGTTAAGGACGTCAATTCCTTGCGACCATTCACACTGACAGACACAGCACCGCCGCCTGCCGCACTCGTAAACGTGCGGTTTTCAATTTCCTCTTGTGTGCGCAACATATCTTGCTGCATTTTTTGAACTTGCTTCATCATATTGGCGTTCATGCCGCCACCGGGTGCAAAATGTTTAGCCATTTCGTTTCTCCTTTACAAGCAAGGCACGATGTAATCAAGTACAACGATACCTGCATCACTTTTCATACTGGGGATAAAGCGTGCTTCTGTGTAAACCTCTGCAGTGAAACCTGGCGCCCAATCGGACTGTGAACCATGCGCCGCTATCGCTTGCAACGTAAGTTCGCAAGCATCGGCAAAAATGGTGTTGGCATCGCCCTGAATCCATGTCCTGGCCACCTTGCACGCAGGAATATCGTACCCAACGTACCCCTCTGGTACGGGCGCAGACGCATCAACAACCATGCCGACAACATAGGTCATGCAACCTGTTAATGGCTCGTAGTCACGCATGTAGCCTACATAATCGTTCGACACAGGCACAAGGTATGCCGCAAGCGCTGATTGCAACATTGCAAAGTGATTGTCCCGAAACATCTCGTTCCAAAAGTCAGGAATTGGATTTTCAGGCAGTGTTGACATTTGACGTAATTCCTTCCCTATCACACGATAGGGTCCAAAGTTCTCGGTCTGATAATGTACTACTGTTGCCATTATTACGACTCCTCCTCTTTAGGGAACAAATCGAGTACCATCCGCAATTGGGGGGTCATCGCTTGTTCATGCGGTGATTGTTGCACGAGACGCACTGCCGTCGGATGCCCCACAACTTGCCCTGCGACAGTTTCTAACACCGACAACACCTGTTTTGTATTCAACCGCTGGAAACTCAAATGATCCGTTACCACGACTTGCCACAGCCCCTCAGAGGGTCGTAGCGAAATATGTTCACTTTCCAAAAAGCCACGCAAGGATGGTGGCAGCTGCGCGGCGGCTTGCGCTTTGATTATCGCCCAATCATAGCCCCCTTTTGTTGGTGCTGGGGGCGGGGCGGCGGCAACCGCTACCACGTTGGGTGACGGTACGACGTTTGGGGGTGTTGCTTTTGGTGGTGAGGGCATTGCGCCCGCCGAAAGAGGTGCTTGCGCTGTTTTTGGCATCACGGTTGTCGGTGCGCTTTCAACAGGGGGCGCAACAGGCACAGTCGTGGGCGGTAGTTTTGACACGTCTGGCTTGTGCGGCGTCACTGCCGCGGCAACAAACGGCGTGCCAGCAAACCGTGCTTCTAGGGCGGCAAGTCGTGTCTCGAGGTCGGTGTACGGTTGACAGAGCCGCAATAAACATAGTTCCGCTTCAATACGTGGTTGGGGTGTATGAGACATGGTGGATAGGGTCGCCTGCACTATAGACACCATTTGCAGTAACCTATCAGACGATAGATTGCGCAAAGCAACCATGCCGTCCACCATGGGCGACTGTTGGATTTGTGCTAACAATGTATCCCGTAGTGCTTGCGACAATTCGCCCAATAGTGAGGCGATATCGCGTCCTGCGTCCACTAGCCGCATGAAAATACGCAGTGTTTCCGCTGTATCCATCGTCGCTATGGCCTCAGTCCATGCCTGAATCTCGCGATTGCCCGCAAGTCCTATCGCTTGATATACATCTGCTTCCTCAATTGTCAACACGCCTTCGCGGCGCGGCGTGGCGGCGGCACATTGGTCAAGCAACGAGAGCCCATCCCGTAGCGCACCATCCGCAATCCGCGCTAACAGCAATGCGGCGGGTTCTGTTAACGTAAATTGCTCCCCCTGTGCGACAAACAGCAAACGATCAGCGACATCTTTGGTGGACAACCGCCGAAAGGCAAATCGCTGACAGCGCGATAAAATCGTGGCTGGCACTTTGTGTGTTTCCGTTGTCGCTAAAATAAACATAACATAGGAAGGCGGTTCTTCTAACGTTTTGAGTAACGCATTAAACGCGCCTATTGAAAGCATATGAACTTCATCAATAATGTACACCCTGCGGCGCGCCGAAACTGGTGTGTAGGCGGTTTCATCCCGTAGTGCGCGTATGTTATCCACACCTGAGTTCGACGCAGCGTCGATTTCTACGACGTCGAGCAGCGACCCATCTAACACACCTAAGCAGGGGGCGCACTGGTTGCAAGGGTTGCCAGCAACGGGGCTAAGACAGTTGGCGGCTCTAGCCAATATTTTGGCACAGGATGTTTTCCCTGTGCCTCTCGTGCCTGTAAACAAATACGCATGGGACAGCCGACCTGCCGTCACCTGCGCGCGCAGGGTATCGGTCACGTGCGCCTGTCCCACAACATCCGAAAATATAAGGGGTCGCCATTTACGGTATAACGCTTGATACATGAAACCCATCCTATTCTTCAACTCCACCATTACCTGTGGTGTATGAGCATAGAAAACGAGACGCCACATTACGCCACGTCTCATGATGCCAAACCATGTGAGACTATTCCCATTACATATTGTGTCGTTTGACCGCACACCACGCGCTGAACCTGACCATACGCCCGTTACCCATGCAGTTGGCTCGGAAACGGCACCCTCGCGGCACACAAGAGATTCCGTTTAATGCTGCTCGGTTCCCCGCCTGACATGGTTCACGGGTTCCTGTTGCGCAAGACCGATTCCTCATCACTACTTACTTGGGGCAGACGGCACACGGGAGGCCCTCAGCGTGGAATTCATCCCTGCTGTAGCGGGTTGCAGGTGACAGGGCACCGCTAACTCCCCGACTAGTGCGGTCAAACCACACAATATATCTGTTATAGTATACACTCTTTTTAACATAAGTGCAATGCTAAAATTAACAAAATCGCTTAAACATTTTATACAAAATGTGTAGATAATTATTGTTAGAAACAGCGTGCAATTTCGCGCGTCTCGATGTATACTAATAGTACCAGTATTTACTTGTCAAGCGTTCCCCCATAGAACCGATATACATAATGAAAGGGTGATGCTTCCGTATGCTAACAAATGTACACTACCATATGGCGCGCCGTATGGCCACAGAGATTCGCGCTTCTGAGGTAACGATTAGCCGCAAGGCCTACATATTCGGTAATATGTTTCCTGATTTTTTACCCCATGTGCCACGTCATAATCAAGAATCCTCGCGCCGCTTTTTCAATCATCTTTGCAAATCAGTCTCTGGTCGCACACGCAAAAATGCGTCTAAAATACATATGTGGGACTCCTTTTTGCTTGGTATGATCTCCCATTACGCGGCAGATTACACCTGCACAGCCCATCAAAGCACTTACACAGAAAACATGCGCAAGCATGTGCGATATGAACGCGACATGGCTGCATTTCTAAAGCGCAACCCCACCGTGTTACACCAAAGCTATCAAGTGATAGTTGAACGTTCCCGTTCTGTGTCTGCACAAATTGTTTACCGCAAAACAGACAATTTTGGCGACGAGCTGGTGCAGGCGATGGATGCCCTACGCCTTGTCTGGTTGTCAACGCTAACAGTGCCAACACGCGCCTAACATGACAGACTTCGTTCATCTGCATTTACACACAGAATATAGCCTGTTAGATGGCGCGTGCCGCATTAACAGGCTATTTGAGCATATAAAATCATTAGGACAAACCGCCGTCGCCATCACTGACCATGGTGTTATGTACGGTGTCGTGGACTTTTATCGGGCGGCGATTGCAGCTGGGGTAAAACCCATTATCGGCTGTGAAGTTTATGTCGCGCCGCGAACCCGCACCGATAAATCACACGATTTTGATAGCGGACGCTATCATCTCGTCCTATTGTGCGAAAACCAAACAGGATACCAAAACTTAATCAAGATGGTGTCCGCCTCCTTTGTGGAGGGTTTTTACGGCAAGCCCCGTGTTGACCGCGACCTATTGCGGCAATATAGTGAGGGGCTTATTGCTTTGTCCGCCTGTCTTTCGGGGGAAATCCCCAAGGCCATTTTGGCGAAGGACTTTGAGCGGGCGCGCAGTGCTGCCCAGTTTTACTCTGACACCTTTGGGGAAGGTAACTTCTACTTAGAGTTGCAAGACCATGGTATCGACCGACAACGCGAGGTTAATGCAGGATTATTGCGCCTGTCTAAGGAACTAGATATCCCCCTTGTCGTAACGAATGACGCACACTACCTTGAAGCGGCAGATGCCGAATGCCAAGATGTGCTACTTTGTATCCAAACAGGTAAAACAGTAGAGGACCCCGACCGTATGTCCTTTGATGGACAAGGCTTCTATGTCAAATCAGGCGACGAAATGGCGGCAATTTTTCCTCGTCAAGCAGAGGCTATCGCCAACACAGTACGCATTGCAGACCGCTGTAATGTCACCTTTGAATTTGGCAAGCAACATCTGCCCCATTTTCAATTACCCCGCGAGGCTCAGACAGCCGACGGACAACCCACCACCCCCTTGCAATACTTGCAAGCTCTGTGCCAAGCTGGCTTTAGGCAACGATACCCCGACGCAACAGCACCCTACCATGACCGATTGCAATACGAGATTGACATGATTGCGCGTATGGGCTATGTGGACTATTTTCTAATTGTGAGTGATTTTATCGCCTATGCGCGTGAGCAGGATATCCCTGTCGGACCAGGACGTGGTTCTGCCGCTGGCAGTATGGTATCCTACTGTTTGCGTATCACAGATGTCGACCCGATGCGCTATGCGCTGTATTTTGAGCGTTTTTTGAACCCCGAACGCGTCAGTATGCCCGATATTGATATTGATTTCTGTGTTTTGCGGCGCCAAGAGGTTATCAACTATGTGGTGGAAAAGTACGGTGCTAGCCATGTCGCACAAATCGTCACATTTGGCACAATGGCGGCGCGTGGTGCTGTGCGTGATGTCGGGCGCGCACTGAACTACCCCTACGCTGAGGTGGACACCATCGCCAAGCAAATCCCCTTTGCCATTCATATGACATTAGATAATGCCTTGCAAATCTCGCCGCGATTAAAGGAATACTACGACAGTGACCCTCGTGTCAAACGCCTGATCGATATGGCACGTAAGGTAGAGGGATTGCCGCGACACGCCTCTACGCACGCCGCGGGTGTCCTTGTCACCGCCGAATCGGTCGACACCTATGTCCCACTTGCCCGCAACGATGAAGCCATCGTGACGCAGTTTCCCATGACAACGCTCGAAGAACTCGGCTTGCTCAAGATGGATTTTTTGGGGCTACGTAACCTGACAATTCTCCATGCGGCCGTGAAACTTATCGCAAAACGTCTTCCTAATTTTACATTGGAAGGCATACCAGAGGATGACCCCGACACCTTTGCCATGCTGTCAGCAGGCAAAACGGCAGGTGTGTTTCAGCTCGAAAGTGCTGGCATGACGAGTGTTTGTGTGGGGTTGCGTCCGCAATCGATTGAGGATATTACCGCGGTTGTGGCGCTCTATCGACCAGGTCCTATGGATTCTATCCCGCGCTTTATTGCCAGCAAGCATAATATGGCGCACATCGTCTATAAGCACCCCATTCTAAAGGACATGTTAGAGGTCACGTATGGCTGCATTGTCTACCAAGAACAGGTGTTGGAAATCCTACGCCGTGTGGGCGGTTTTTCATTAGGGCACGCAGATTTAGTGCGGCGTGCCATGTCTAAAAAGAAGCAGAAGGAACTAGAGCGCGAACGCGCTAATTTTATCGCTGGTGCGTCTGAAAAAGGCGTTTCGGAGCAAATTGCGCAGTCACTGTTTGATGAAATCATGGATTTCGCAAACTATGCTTTTAATAAGGCTCATGCGGTCTGCTATGCGGTGATTGCCTATCAAACCGCCTACCTGCAATGTCATTATCCCAGTGAGGACATGGCGGCTCTACTTACCTCTGTCCTTGACAGCACCAGTAAGGTCGCTGAATACATTGCCGCGGCTAAGGATATGGGGATTGCGGTGCTGCCGCCCGATATTAACCAATCTAGCGATGCCTTTTCTGTCGTGACTGACGGTATCCGTTTTGGTCTTGTCGCCGTTAAAAACATTGGTCATGGTTTTATCCGCGCCTTGTTATCCGAACGGGAACAGCATGGAGATTTTACAAGCCTGCACAATTTTTGTGAGCGCATGGGCGAACACGACCTAAACCGCCGCGCCATGGAAAGTCTGATTCACTGCGGCGCACTTGACTGCTTTGGTAAGCGCAGTCAGCTGTTGCAAGTATACGAACGGGAACTCGACGGCATACAAACCACACGCCGCCGCAATCTGGATGGGCAAATGGGGCTATTTGAGCTTGCCAATGCAGGTGGGGCAGCCATACCGCTCCCCGATGTACCAGAGTTAGATTTGAAAACACGCCTTGCTTGTGAAAAGGAAATGTGCGGTTTGTATTTTTCGGGACATCCCCTTGATGAATTTCGCCAAGAACTGCTTGCCAGTAAGGCTATCCCCTTATCGCACTTGTTGCAGGATGCCAGCGAGAATTTGGGTGAATTTAAGGATAATCAGCAAGTAACCGTCGCTGGTCTTGTCACCCACTTGCAAACAAAAGCAACCCGAAACAA
>JAVBKJ010000025.1:0-11717 GCA_031554075.1 Oscillospiraceae bacterium
ATTTGTATGAAAAATATGCGGTCCATACTGGTGAATCAGGATACCATGTGCATCTGCCACATCATAAGCATTGCCACCAATATGATTTCGTTTTTCTAACACAAGAACTCGATGACCTGATTCAGCTAACAACCTAGCGGAGGTTGCCCCTGCACAGCCTGCGCCAACCACAATTGCATCAAACTTGCTTGTCAACGCCATCCCCCTGGTCTTTTGTTTGATTTGTGTCAGTTTTTTTCATAATGACGAACTTCATAACAGGATAGTTAATTATCACCTGAATGAAGATATTCAATACATTCGCTAGATTCATCGCCCAGACATCACCCACCCATACGGTCAGCGTCGGCAAAATCAATGTGGGGACATAGAGACAAATGAGGTACACCACCAGCACCGTGATAATGTAGGCGACAATGGATTTACCCAAGTTGTTGTTCGCGCCAAAGACAAGCTTTCTCTGCACGATAAAATTGACTGTCTGCGCACAGGCATAACTTAGCAAAAATGCCAAGAAGCCGGCTAGTCCGCCATTTTCGACAGGGTACTGAAATATCAGAAACGAAAAAGGGACGGTGCTTAGCGATGCGAAAAGGATAGAATTGCTCAGGTTCAGTACCAAAAAGTTTGTGATTGTGGCGATATTACTTAACAGATTAAACATGATAAACTGAAATAATTCAGCATGAGAAGCCTTGAAATCCTTTACTTTCTGGAGCATTCTTATTTCCTTTCAAAGCCGAGTTCTACCATCAGCTTTTTATTCTCTTTTTGCATGTTACCGTACGCACGTAACAATCGAACAAGCCCACCCCAGAAATGTCCGTTTACAATGTCGAGCAACGCGTCCACCATGTGGGTGTCAACCATGCCATTGGCCATCTTGCCAATCGCGTTGAACGTAATATTGTAAATATAGAGAACATTGAGGTCAATTTTTCCTTTTTTCTCTGAGGTGCGTCGTATGTGTTGCAGTACACGAAAGGCTGTTCGCGCCAAACCGCTTTTTGCGTAGACAAGTTGAGAGAATGTATCGCCGCGCGTTAGCAAGGCGTTCGTATCCCATGTGGCGCGGGGTAGCTTCCGCCCTAATAACACTTCAAATTCGCTGTCCGAAACGTTTTTAACCCGCCCTGTAAAGTAGCTTGGCAAATTGCTCGGTTGGTATATCCCGCTCGCGCTGTTGCCCGCAACCTTGCATGTGCCCTCCAGTCGAATGTCACGGGAGGATGCCCCGATGAACAAGCGATACGTATTGTCCTCGATTTCAAAACATTTGTTTTTCACATTATAGTACCGAAATGTCTTGTCGTCAAACGAGATGGTTACACGTTGGGTCTCATTCGGCTGCAATTCTATCTTTGCAAACCCTTTTAGTTCCTTTTGCGCTCGAAACAGTTCACTAGTATCCACGCCCACGTAAAGTTGTGCGATTTCCGCACCTGCGCAAGCCCCTGTGTTGGTAATGTCAAAGGAAACTGATTTTGAATCGACCGTTAGATTGCTGTAGGCAAAGCTTGTATAACTAAGTCCATAGCCAAAGGGGTACAAAACAGGTATTTGCGCTGTATCGTAGTAACGGTAGCCCACAAAAATACTCTCGCGATACTCGCTTGTGAACTCTTTCCCTGGGTAATAGGTGGCACTGCCCGTATCCTGATACAGAAATGGGTAACTTTCGCCCAGCTTACCGCTCGGGCAGGTTTTCCCTGTCAACACATTGAGTGTCGCCGTAGCACCAGCCTGACCACCTAAATAGGCATGTATGATGCCTTTACAGTGCTGTTCCCATGGCATTTCGATGGTGGCACCGCAACTCACAGCGGCAACAATGTTGGGATTTACTTTTTGCAAGGCGGCCAGTAGTTCAATCTGGTTGTCGCTCATGCGCATGGTACTACGATCCAACCCCTCACTTTCAGAAGTCTCCCCCAATCCGACAAACACAAGCACGACCTCTGCCCTAGCCGCCAGCTTGCAGGCAGACTCTAGAAGTGCCGCCTGTTGACCGCCGTGACGTTCAAATCCCTTCTCGTAGCCGACCACCTCAATGGGATAGGCGCCCATACTCGTTACAATCGTATCCAAGTGCAATGGGTTGACCATGCTCGAGCCTGCGCCCTGATAGCGTGGTGTTTCTGCAAAATCGCCAATCACAGCCACACGCGTCCCCTGTTGTAACGGTAGGATGCTCTGGTCGTTTTTGAGTAAGACAATGGATTCCTCTGCCGCTTTTAGTGCGATGGCGTGATGAGCCTGATCTTCAATCGTTTGCGCTTTTAGTTGGTCAATGTTACGAATGCGGAACACGACATCTAAAAATTCGTCCACACGTTGGTCAAGCACCGCCTCGGGCAGACGTCCCGACTTGACTGCCTCGACCAATTCGCGCACGCTGTTGCCTTTGGTGCTAGGCATTTCTAGGTGACTTCCTGCCCGCACACCCTCCACATGGTCGAAGCTGCCGCCCCAATCAGACACGACAAACCCATCAAACCCCCACTGGTCAACTAAGATATCGCGCAGTAAGTACGCATGTTCGTTAGCATAGGTACCCGCTATGCGATTATACGAGGACATAAGCGAATGCGGATGTCCCTCTTTCACAGCAATTTCAAAGGCTGTCAAATAGATTTCATGTAAGGCTCTGTCGTCTGCCACAGAATCGCTGGACATTCGGAGCAGCTCTTGATTGTTCAGGGCGAAATGCTTGGGACACGCCGCAATACCATTGCTTTGCACGCCACGTATGTACGCCGCCGCCATTTTACCCGACAAGTAGGGGTCCTCACTAAAGTACTCAAAATTGCGACCGCACAGCGGGTTACGTTTTATATTCAGCCCAGGTCCAAGAAGCACCGACACTTGATGGCAAACCGCTTCGTTGCCAATACAAGCACCCACCTGCTCGGCAAGCGCCTGATTCCAGCTATTGCAAATTGTGGAGGAGCTGGGAAAGCAGGTGGCCGCCAATCCTGCGTGAAGCCCCAGATGGTCTACGTTGTCACCTTGTCTGCGCACGCCGCTAGGACCGTCCGCCAACGAAATGGCTGGTATGCCCAACCGTTTTACTGTGCGTGAGGACCAGAAATCCTGTCCTGACATGAGTGATGCCTTTTCGAGCAGGGTCATTTGACTAATAAGGTCTTTTCGCTTCACACAACCACCTAATTTCTATCACAATTCTTGGCTATTGGCATAAAAGAATCCCAACTAGCACCTCGAATTTTGATTTGTCTTTGAGTGTCTATAATTTTAGCATGAAACGAATTTTCTATGTTGGAAAAAACATAACCTGTCAAATTTAATACATAAATTGCAGTAGAATTTTGTGGCACAGTAACACATGTGTAGGATATGACAAAAACAATATTCTTTGTCAGCACAATACAGCCATAAGGGCGCATTCGGCAACCTCTAGCACCTAAAAGGTTCACCAAACACGCCCTACTCACCCTATTGAATCGGGATTAATATTCTCAGCACAAACCAGTTATCATCCAGATGTATGGTGAGGTTGCCGTCGTACTTTTCGACACTTCGTTTGATGCTTTTAATACCGTAACCATGGTTCATGGCATCTTGTTTCGTCGTCGTGGGCAGTCCATCCTCAAATTCCAACGCTTCTTCGCTGTAGTTTTCCATTCGTATCATGATAAACTCATTTTGCTTAAACAATGCTAAATTAATAACACGTTTGGAGATTTCTTCTAGCTTTCCAACACTCTCAATGGCATTTTCAAGCATATTACCAAAAATTGTGCAAATGTCAATCACTTCCATAAAGTTCAGCAATTTGCCGTCTGCCACACAGGAGAACGTAATCCCCCCTTCAGCACAAACAAGGCTTTTACTCGTTAGCACAATGTCGAGTGCATAATTGCCCGTTTTGTTTTGCGCTTCATACAGGCTAATCGCTCTGTCCATCTCGGCGAGATAACTTTCTCTTTTGTCGTGGTTTTTTTCTGCCCGTATCACCGCAATTTGGTGTTTTAGGTCGTGGTGCTTGTAGCTTATTGTTTGGATAACATCCTTGGATAACTCAAATTGGTCATGCTGACGGCGCAACAGATTGTCCATCGCTTTTAGTTCCACGCGCAGATAGATTTCCTTGCGGTGCGCTTGGTGCGCATACAGCATTATTAGCCCCGCAAAATCCATCAAAGTGCGGATATACAGTATGCTTTCCCGTATGGAATAGAGTGACTGCGTGTCTATCAATATGAAATTAATATTATTCATAATAAACACGCCGACAACGATAATTAACGCGCTGACATTCTCTCTGCTGCTCATGCTGACAAACATGTGTCGCGCCATTGTTCGCGTGTCAAAAAAGTAGATCGACGCAAAGATGCCACCATACACAATGATGAGTGTCGCTATCAGAATCAAGTTACAATGCTGTACACCGTTCCATATCATCATGCAATAAATCTGCCAGAACAATGCCGCGGTAAATTCAGCCAGGATAAAGGCACGCATACAAAGGTACGTGGCGTCTGTTAGTTTAATATCACAACAGGCATAGACAAAAAAGAACATCACACCAACAGCCGCCACCATGCCAGGAATCCAGAATACGATTGGCAATAGCCCCGCCACAAGCTGCACAATAGACTGTAACGCAAGCCCCGCCACAAGTAAAATCACGAGCCGATAGCCGCCAAACCGCTTCTTGGCAGGTATCACATAAACAAGACAAGCTAAAAATTCGGCAAGCGCCGTAAAGATTCTAGGGATATCGGGCAAAAGACTAAAATCCACACGCCACCTCCTATTTCGTTGCGCCGCCTATATAGTCGGCAAGGGCTTCCATAAACGCCTTTTTCTTAGGACGGCTGACACGCAACGATATACCCTTGATGTGCACCATATCTTGACGTACACTGTCCACATGCGCCAAATTGACCAGATAGCAGTTATTGCAACGAAAAAAATCCGCGTCTTTTAAGTCTTTTTCCATATTCTTAAGCGTACCATACGTCGTGTAATTTTCCATTTCGGTATGCAGTATCAGCTTGTGTCCATAATTTTCTATGTACAGCAAATCTGCCACATTGAGCTTTAGGAAGCCCCCATCATGCGACAATTGCAAGGAAATGGTGTCTCGTTTTTTAAGACGCTGTGTTGCTTTTTTAAGACTTTGCGAAAGGGCAATGTACGAAACAGGCTTCACGACAAAGTCCATGGCGTCCACCGCGTAACCATGGATGGCGTAGTTGGCCATATTCGTAATAAAGGCTAAGATAACACTCGGGTCACGGCTTCGTATCTCCTTGGCTACCTCCATGCCGTTGGTGCGTGCCATCTGGATGTCCAACAAAATGATATCATAGCGGCGCGCTTCATCAAACAAAAGTTGATCGCCGTCATCGTAGATATCGACCTCAAATTTGGCGGCGGTTTCTGCTGCAAACTGTTGTATATACGCCGAGAGCAAGTGTTGCATTTCAATCTCATCGTCAACAATGGCAATCCTAGTCATGATTTCACCCCAACTTTGTTACACAGTAAGAGAATGCGTCCATTTTACAATAATATTAACAAGGTGTCAAATGAAACCACTAATACATGGCATGAAACACGAGTATCGCCGTGATTGTGCATCTGCAATGCGCGCAATCTCAATTTCATTGTATTGCATTTGATCCATGGGGAAACTTTGTATAACCTGTCCCAACATTATGCCAAATTAGGAACTTTTGTATCAAATACGCATAGAATAGCGTATCTTTTTGGAAAGGGTGGGCTTATGTGTGATTCAGGCAGTCAGACAGTTCTCAGTTCGGCAGCGTTGGCGGTCGCCTTTGCGGAGAGCCTAAGCGACCAGGAGCTAGTGCAGGTGGGGACGTTTTTATCCACATTGGGGCGCGATATGGTTGTGATTGGGCAGGCACGGCTGAGTGAACGCGTGCGCGAATTTTTAGCCACACAAAACATCTTGGGGACATAGCGGACGCGCCTGCCCTTTTTCAAACGCTTGCGCTACCCCATGTGCCGTGCTATACTAAGGTAATTGATACGCGCTATCTCACGGATATGAGGTTTATATGGAGACAATACCCGCGAAACAAATAATAGCGAAAACCAAATACGCCGCTGGCTGGTTTGGCAACGACTACAATATGAATATATACCGCGGCTGTACGCACGGCTGTATCTATTGCGACAGTCGGAGTGATTGTTATCAAAATCCTGACTTTGAAGCAGTCAAGGTAAAGGCGAATGCGCTTGCAACAATACGCGCCGATTTGCGCAGTAAGAAGCTATCGGGGGTCGTTGGCACAGGTGCTATGAGCGACCCTTATAACCCATTTGAGGAAACAGCCTGCCTAACACGTTCGTCGCTCGACCTATTACGTGACGCTGGATTCGGCGTCTCAATTGCCACCAAAAGCCCGCTTGTCACACGCGATATCGACAAATTGCTTGCCATTCAGCAGCAATCGCCCGTCCTCGTACAAATCTCAATCACATGTGCTGACGACGCGCTATCTAAGCTAATTGAACCCCATGTCGCCGTCTCCTCCGCACGATTCGACGCGCTGAGACAGTTGTCGCAAGCAGGGATATTTTGCGGTGTCCTTATGATGCCGATACTGCCCTTTATCAACGATACGATAGACAATGTGACCGCCATTGTTCACAAAGCGGCGGCGGCAGGTGCGCACTTTATCTATCCTGCCATGGGCATGACCCTGCGCCAAGGTAATCGTGAGTACTTCTATCAGCAGCTAGACGCCCACTTTCCTACAATACAGCAACGCTATATCGCCACGTTCGGCGACAGCTATACCTGTGACAGCCCCCATGCCGCCGCACTTTGGGCGCAATTTTCGAAAACCTGTCAGCAATACAGGCTATTGTATCACATGCGCGACATCATCGCCGCTTCTCGAAAAGCATATACACAGGAGCAACAATCACTTTTTTGAGCACCATATGCAAATAATATCAGGGCATACAGAGAGCAAACACTCTCCGTATGCCCTGTTCCATTACATGCTATCCAAAAAACGTAGTAACGCCGCCTGACCTTTTTCGTCTCGTTTGAATACGCCTGCATGGCTCAACACATTTTCAAACACATGACCAATTTCTGTTTGGAGTACGGTCTCTATGGTTTCCGCCGTGAGATGAATCTCACGTTGCCAAGAAGCGACCCATTGGCTATGTTTTGCAATACTCTCTATGCTGGCAACGTCCTGCCCTGTTAGCAGCGCGGTACGCAACGTTTCCATCTCTGTTTTGAGTCTTGAGGGTAGCACCGCCAGCCCCATAACCTCTATCAAGCCAATATTTTCTTTTTTAATGTGATGCAGTTCGGCATGAGGATGAAACAGCCCAAGTGGATGCTCAGCCGTTGTGCGATTATTCCGTAACACAAGGTCAAGTTCAAATACACCGTTTTTTTGGCGTGCAATGGGTGTTATGGTGTTATGTGGCACGCCCTCCGAGCTCGCAAAAATTTCAACAGATTCATCTGAATAGGCGCGCCATTTCGTCAGCATTGTATCGGCAAGCGCCACAAGCCGTGTCGTATCGGTGTGTCGCAGGCGAATGACTGACATAGGCCATTTCACAACGCCGACTTCAACATCTTCAAACCCACGCACAGTCACCGTCTGCGCCACCGCCGCCGATGCCATAGGAAACTCGTAGCCCCCCCCTTGGAAATGCTCATGAGATAAGATACTGCCACCAACGATGGGTAAATCGGCATTCGACCCAAAAAAGTAGTGGGGAAATTGCGCCACCAAGGACAATAACTTCTCAAACGCCGTACGGTCGATCACCATGGGAATATGCTCTTTGTTCAGTACAATGCAGTGCTCATTATAGTAGACATAGGGCGAGTACTGAAACGCCCACGGTTGTCCTGCCACGGTCACAGGGATGATGCGGTGATTCTGTCGGGCAGGGCGCGTAGCATGACCAGCAAAGCCCTCATTTTCGACACATAACAAACAGGCAGGATACCCACCCTGCGGCGCGTTCTTCTCTGCCGCGATGTCTCTTGGGTCCTTTTCAGGTTTGGCAAGATTAATGGTGATATCCAACGCGCCAAACGCTGTCTGTGTTTGCCAACGCACGTCAAGGGCGGTGCGGTCACGGCGAATGTAGTTACTATCCTGACTTAGCGCATAGTAATACGTCGTGGACGCTTGGGGCGACGTCTTGTAATGCCGCCAAAAGGCATCAATCACAGCAGAGGGCGGGGGCAACATCGCACCCATGAGCGCTGTGTCGAATCGGTCGCGGGCGGCATTTGTGTCCTGACATATCCCTTGCGACACCGCATAGTCAGTCAACGTTTGTAATAACTGGGGCAACGGTTCCGCCGATAGCGGTGCGTCGCTGTATTCATAGGTCAGCAGTTGTAGCTGTTCTAATAGCCTATTGCGCACATAGACAGTGTCCTCTGGTCGCAATAATCCTCTGTCGATGCCGTACTGCACTACCCTATCTATCGTTCGATAGGGTGCTGTCTTTGTCGCATTATCCAAGACAATACCCTCCCACAGGGCGAACGGCTAACACACTGCAGCTGTCTGCCCCAAACAACGCCTGCATCTGGGCAACATAGTCGCTTGTCATATGATGCGGTACTAAGGCCTGTATCGTACCCGCAAAACCGCCCCCATGCACACGCCACGCACCCACGCCAGATAGCACGGATTCAGACACCGCCAACGCAAGGGACACGCTCCGTTCCATGATACTTGTCACAGGATACACATTTTGCAACTGCATGTAAGATGAATAACCAGAGCGCAACATTGTATCCATATAGTCCGCCAGACGGTTCTCGCGCAACGCCGTCACCTGTGTCGTAACACGCTCCTGCTCCGCAAAAAAGTGAATGGCGCGCAATATGGCCCTGTCTGAAACTGCCTGACGAAGTGTTGGTAATGACGCATGAAACGTCTCTGGTGAAACCTGCCGCAACACATCACACCCAAAAAAGACCGCCACTTGTTTCATCTCGTTGGGGATATCGGCATACTCTGTCGTCAAATCGGCATGACTGCCGCCAGCATTCGTGACACACAGGTCATACGCGCCAAAATCGGTTTGTAGGGTGTCGATGATAGGCTGGTCAAGCGTTTCAAAATCAATGCTAATAATGCCGCCGACAGACGATGCCATTTGATCCATCAAGCCACAAGGCTTCCCAAAAAATACATTTTCGACGTACTGCCCCACCTGTGCCATCGCTATAGGCGACACTGCACCCTTGTTATACAGATGGTTTAGCGCCGTGCCAACTAAAATTTCAAACGCCGCCGAGGACGATAACCCACTCCCTCTGGGAACTTGGGACGTGGTGTACGCGTCGAAGCCACCAATAGCGTGGCCTAATTCGGCAAAACGCGCCGCCACACCGCGGATGAGTGACGCGGCATGATTCGTCTCTGCTGGCTGTGGGGTTAGGTCACGTAGGTCAATTTCCTCCCTTCTGGCAAACCCTTCCGACTGTAGTTGAATGACATTGGTATTTGTCGGCGCGACCACTGCTATGGTGTCGAGGGTCACCGCGGCGGCCAGCACACTACCGCGCTGGTGGTCAGTGTGATTGCCGCACAGTTCCGTACGCCCCGGCGCGGATACGATGGTGCAAGGGGTTTCGCCGTACAGCTTTGCAAATTGTGCAACAGCCGATTGGTAACGCGTCCGCTGATGTTCAGCCTCGTTTTTATATAAAAATTGCAGGGCGGTCAGCCCATCCTCTGTTTGCAAAAACTCCGTCCATGTGGCAGGCAAGCGCAACATACATGTTTCCTCCTATTTCTAAATACAACAAAATCACTTGGACATGCGTATGAATGCCACTGAGTACTGTACCCAGTGGCATTCACTTGCGCGCGAACGGTTCACTATCTGCGAACGAGCGCAAATTCGCATCCTTAGCTATTTAACTGCGCCAAAATCTGATTAATTTGCGCTTCACTAATGCCGCCAAAGCTTGCTATGCCGCTAAAGGGCATTTCTCGCATGGCCGCCTCCATCATTTTCTGGGCGCCTTCACCAAGATTCAGGTTACTGCCACCTTCTGTAAATTGCGTTTTCGCCATTAGAGGACCGATTAAGGCGCGCCCTTTTTCAGAATCCAAGATATCGCCCATGGTTGTCATGGCTGTAAATACCATGGGGATAACAGTCGTACCCTCAACCGTAATCTCAGTTTGCAAACGAATATCACGAGAGGAACTAGCAAGCTCAATCGCAAACACGCCGCTCTCAACCATCCAATCGTGGATACGTGTCTCGTAATACGCAAAGGAACGTTTATCAAGTGTAAACGAGACAGTTTTGCTCTCCCCTGCCTGTAACGCAACTTTGTCAAAGCCTTTCAGCTCGCGAATGGGACGGTCAATTTTGCTATCGACATCACGTACATACAATTGCACGGCTTCTTTGCCAGCCACTTTGCCAGTGTTGGTAATTGTCGCCGTAACTGTGCAGGTGTCCGTATCCTTCATGGAGGATTTATCAATCTTGATATCCGAATAGGCAAAGGTTGTGTAGCTCAAGCCATGACCAAAGGGGAATAATACATCCATTTCTTTTTTGTCATAGTACCGATAGCCCACGTAAATACTCTCACGATAAATAGTTTCATCCAAAAAGCCGGGGAAACTCAAGTAAGAGGGATTATCCGCCAGTTTGCAGGGGAAAGTTTCCGCTAGTTTGCCACTTGGATTGATATCACCATACAGCAGTGAGACCGCCGCCCCGCCAACACCATCTCCGCCTAAGTACATTTCCAACACAGCTGGCACGCCCGCAATCCAAGGCATCGTAACAGGTGCGCCATTATGTAGCACTACGACTGTGTTTGGTTGTACTTTGCAAACAGCTGCAATCAACGCGTTTTGTGCTTCTGGTAGTTCCAAATGGGTGCGGTCAAACCCTTCTGATTCGTACGAATCGGGCAACCCCGCAAAAATAACAGCGACTTGCGCGGCCTTGGCAGTGTTGACCGCCTCTTGTAGGATTGTTTCATCAACGCTATCTGTTTTATTATCATAGCCTTGCGCAAATGTCACATTGCTATTGCCCGCCAACGCGTCCTTAGCACTGGTAATGCAGGCGGCATTGATATATGAACTGCCGCTACCTTGGAAGCGTGGCTTTTCAACAAACTGACCAATAAACGCTACCTTAGCATTTTTGGCAAGTGGTAGAATATTGGCATCATTTTTGAGTAGCACTGCGCATTCTGCGGCGGCTTGTGTGGTTGCCTCATGCCCCTTATGCAAATCAAAGGTAGCGGTTTCGTCGCGATGTTCGGAATAATCGAGGATAAAGGCCAAGATACGTGCTACGCTTTTATCAAGCAACGCCTCGTCTAATGTGCCATCTTTGACTGCCGCAACGATTTTAGCGTCGTTCGCGCCGCCACTGCCTGGCATTTCTAAATCAAGCCCTGCCTTGATGCCCAGCACGCGGTCTTTAATCGCGCCCCAGTCAGTCATCACTGCACCCTCAAAGCCCCATTTGTCGCGCAGAATATCTGTCAACATTTCTTTATTTTCGGCAGCAAATGTGCCATTAATCTTGTTATAGGCGCACATAATGGTTTTTGGTTTGCCTTTTTTAACAGCAGTTTCAAAGCTGGCAAGATATATCTCATGCAACGCACGTTCGTCAACCACGGAATTGGAGGTCATACGGCGTGATTCTTGATTGTTCGCCAGATAGTGCTTTAG
>JAVBKJ010000017.1:0-15187 GCA_031554075.1 Oscillospiraceae bacterium
TTGAATTGCACTTGATTAAATTTTGCAGAAGTGGTATACTAGCAGGGCATGAAAAGGAGGACATGAATGGATCCCTTAAAACTTAGCAATCAACTTTGCTTTCCCCTCTATGCGGCTGCCCGTGACGTCGTGAAACGTTACACCCCCTTCTTGCAGGACATCGGTTTAACATATACCCAGTATATCACAATGATGGTGCTGTGGGAAGAAAAACAGATAGGGGTAAAACAGTTGGGCGACCGCCTGTATTTAGACTCAGGCACACTCACCCCCCTTCTTAAAAAGCTCGAAAAACAAGGCTTGGTGACAAGAACAAGGTCACTCGAAGATGAACGAAACCTAAACATATCCATCACCCCAGCGGGCGAAGCACTCAAGGCTAAGGCCGCTGACATTCCTGCGAAAATGATGGGATGTATCTCTCTCGATTTTCAAGAAGTGCAAACCCTCCACGCGCTTTTATATAAATTACTGGGCAATGCCTAGACGACAATGCCTAAATTGAAAGGGGCGTTACAATGTTTCTAGCATGGAAAGAACTCACATATTACAAAGGAAAGTACGGTCTTGTTACAGGCGTATTGGTACTACTAACATTCATGGTGTTGTTTTTAAGCGGTCTTGCCAACGGCCTTGGCAATGCCACCAGTGCCACTATCCGCAACAGAGATGCCACCTACTATGCCATCGCGTCGGATTCGGATGATATCATCACCCGTTCTGAACTAACCGACGAGCAAGTCGCCACCATTGGCATTGTGGTCATGGAATCCACCCCCTTTAATTTACAGCGCACCGCGATTACCAAGGCAAACGATGCCACAAAGATTGACTGCACTTATTTAGCCGTTAATCCGAAAAGCTTTATGATGGTACCTGTGACCGAGGGAACCGCCGACCTTGCGCTAAACGACATTATTTTGGATGATTCGTTTATGGACGAAGGCATTGCCCTAGGCGATGTTATCAAGGATGCCACCACAGGGATCACCCTAACCGTCGTGGGCTTTACACATGGCGAAAGCTACGGACACTCTGCTGTTGGTGTCATGACGTCGAAAACGTACCAAGGAATACGCGCTGAAGCCACCAAGAGTGACCGTATCACCTTTAACGCTGTCGCTATCAAAAACGGCGCGGCGCTGACATTTGCCGAAGCGGATGTTGTGATGCTCAGCAAAGAAGATATTATCAACAAGATTCCTGGTCATGCCCAGGAGCAAGTCACGATTTCGATGATTCTCATTGTGCTATTGGTACTGTCCGCCGCTATTTTGGGTGTCTTTTTCTATGTCATTACCATACAGCGCATACCGCAATTTGGCACGTTGAAAGCCGTTGGTACCCCTATGAAGATGATAGCCTCTATGATTGTGTGGCAAGTGTTGATAATTGCCGGCGGCAGTATTCTCATTGGAGATTTGCTCGCGTTTGGCATGGCGGCCATGATGCCAAACAAGATGCCCTTTAGCCTGCACGTCGGGCAAGCAGTGTTGATATCCGTCTCCTTTGTGCTGATATCACTGATTAGCAGTCTCTTTACGTTGATAAAAGTCGCCAAAGTTGACCCGATTATTGCCATTGGAGGTATCGAATAATGGTTGATTACGCTTTGCAGATTAACAATATCTCCAAAACATTCCAAGACGGCGAGGGTGTCAACGATGTTTTGAAGGATATCTCCATTAAAGTAAAGGCGGGCGAATTTGTTGCGATTGTTGGTCCTTCTGGCTCTGGCAAAACCACCCTGTTATCCATAACGGGCGCGTTATTATCCGCCACACATGGGACAGTCGTGATTGACAATATGATTATTTCGCCCACCAACAAAAAGGATTGGACGAAAATACGCCGTTCCAAAATTGGCTTCATCTTTCAGTCACATCAGCTTGTCCCGTTTCTGACCGTCGAGGAACAATTGACCCTTATGGGCAAGATTTCAAAGCAAGCAGGCAAGTCCAGTACTACCCTATTAGACGATTTGGGCTTGACGAGCCGTCTGAAGGCGTATCCCAATCAGCTGTCTGTTGGTGAAAAACAGCGCGTCGCAATTGCCCGCGCCTTTGTGAATGAACCCGATGTGATTTTAGCCGACGAACCCACTGCCAGCCTCGACAGTGCGCGCGGTCGTCAGGTGGTGGAGCTTATCCGTGACGAAACGAAAAAACACAACAAGGCGTCTATGATTGTCACCCACGACGAGCGCGTGCTTGACTTGGTAGACACTGTGTATCGCATTGAAAACGGGTCAATTCTCTAACCGTTACCGCCATTGTCCCTATTTTTTAACTCGCCAATACGGTCACAACCTAACATTGCACATTGTGTGTAAGTGTTGCTTTGTGACCGTATTTTCATGTCAATATATTCCCAATGCGGCATAACACAGTGTGAAGCAACGCGTTCTACAGGTAGTCCCAAACGCTACACCACAAGCCATATAGAGGGGGCAAACTTGACAAATGTTCGTTTTTGTAGTACACTATCTACAGAAGCTTACATAGCTTACCATAACATGGCGGACATAATGTTATGTATACCGCTCACTTTGGAGGTGCTCAGTAGTTGTCGAGAATACACGAAACGTGGAGAGTTCTCGTGAAGTTTTTTTGCAGCCGCATTGTTGCGGCGCCACTCACGGCGGCTGTCGCATTTTTCATTATCAGCCAAATTCTAGCCATGCAAAATTTGTTTGTGATTATGGATGGTTCGAAGCTCATACTACATAAAACATACGAAAATAATGTGCAATACGCCCTGCAAGAAGCCGGCATCAGCATCCAGAACACAGACTACGTCTCCTTCCCCCATGCAAATGCGTCTGGCGGTTTTTCCGAAGTCGTTATCAAACGTAGTTCCTATGTCACCATCGAAGCCGATGGCAAGAAGATTCGACTAACGACCTTTGGCGAATCTGTTGCTTCCTTGCTAGACTTTGCTAAAATTAATCTCCGCATGACCGACCAAGTAACCCCCGATTTAGGAACGCCTACCAAGGACGGTATGAACATCGTTGTAACGCGTTTTGAAACGCGCCTTGACCGCACCGAAGAGAGTATGCCGTTCGAGGTCGTGCGCAAGCCACAACGTCGTCTTGCCCAAGGGGAGGAACGCGTGGCACAAGAAGGTACCCCCGGCACAATCGAGCATGTCTACCAAGTCACCCTACGAAATGGGCAACCAACCGAACGCAACCTACTAAGCTCCACCGTCACTGTGCAACCATTACCAAAAATCATCGAATATGGCACAGGCGGCACGATTACCATAGGTGGTAAAACGCATCGCTACAGCAGGGTGTTAGAAGTCACTGCCACCGCGTACACAACAGAAGGCTACACGATTAAACACACGCGCATGGGCACTGTCGCGCGCGTCGGCGCTATCGCTGTTGACCCTAAGGTGATTCCTTTAGGCTCTAAGGTCTATATCGAAGGACCAAATGGTAAGTGGGTGTACGGTGTGGCAACCTGTGAGGATACAGGCGGCTTTATCAAAGGCAACCGTATCGATCTGTTTTATGACACGCGTGCCGAATGTTGGGCGTTTGGACGCCGCAAAGCAACCTTATATGTCTTAGAGTAAGCTACATATATACAATGTGGGTGGGGCGCAAAAGCGTCCCACCCACATTTTGTACGCCAAAAGCGGCGCGCTATACTAATTTCATTTATAAACATGCCATGTTTATAAATCGCTCGCTTATGCGAGGGGCGACCAACGGTCGCCAAAATGCCGTTAATACGATTCTCTTGCGGCGAAGCCTGATACTAAAAATGTATTGTACATTTGTATCGTGCATTCGTATTATAAATTCTGATTACGATACTCGCCAGCCGACATGCCAGCGATACGCTTAAACACCTTCGAGAAATGCGCAACATCTGTGTAGCCTACACGTTCTGCCACGTCATGGATGCGCAAGGAGGGATCCTCCAGCAACTTTTTGGCGGCATTAATACGCACGGTATGGAGAATATCGACAAAATTATCCCCCGCGTGTTTTTTAAGTAATTTAGACAAATGCCATTGGCTGACATATGTGTGGTCTGCCACATCCTGCAAGGTAATCCGCTCGGCAAAATGCGCGTTGATAAAGGCCAACGCATTCCGCGCCACAAAGCTATCGACATGCTGTGGCTGCGCTGGTTCTTCCTTTTCATCAGGTTTTTTAATCTGGGTAATCATCACTTGCAATGCTTCGTAAATTTCGTCCATTTTAGAGGGCTTGAGCAAATAGCGCGTAACGCCTGCATTTAGGGCACTTTGTGCATAATCGAAGTCACGAAACGCGGTTAGGACTGTGATTTGCAGGTTTGGGCTAGCCTTTTTGAGCAAGGTAATCATCTCTAGCCCGTCCATTTGCGGCATACGAATATCTGTGAACAAAATGTCCGCACCGAATGCCTTTACAGCGTCGATGCCCTCTTGTCCATTCATACGGCAAGCCACAACTTGACAATTGTACTGGTGCCACGGCACCACGTCTCGCAATCCGTCTAAAATTGCTTCTTCATCATCTACGAGTATTACCTTGTACATTCCATCACCCGTTTACTAGTATACACAAATTCGCAAGAAAAGACAATAGTAGAAGTTAATTAATCGTAGCAGACAACGAACGCCCCTCTTTGAGTGCCAACACGCGCCGCACAGACTCGTCAATGCGCGCCTCCGTTAGGCGTCCCTCTGCCACCGCGGCTTGGATACCCGCCATGGCGGTAATGCAATTGTCAGGCATTAGCACGATGTCCACACCTGCCTCGAGTGCCATCACGGCCGCCTCGTCGGCTGTGTAGAAGGACGTAATCGCCTTCATGTTCATCGCGTCTGTAATCACAACCCCGTTGTACCCAAGTTTTTCGCGCAGAACACCTGTGATCATCTCGCGGGATAAGGTGGCAGGCAACCCGTCTGTCGTTACGTTGGGGGTTAGCACATGCGCCACCATCACCATATCAGCAGACGCGTCTATCCCTGCTACAAACGGCAAAAACTCCATAGCTTCCATCTCTGCCAGCGTTTTGTCGGTGGTGGCGGCGCCAGCATGACTGTCCTGCGCTGTGTCACCATGCCCTGGAAAATGCTTTATGGCGCAAAGCACCGCCGCATCGTGTAGCCCAGCCACCGCCGCCGCCACGTAGGGTGCTGCTTGTTCACCCGTTGTGCCAAACGCACGCCGACCAATCACCGTATTATTGGGATTGGAAAACACGTCCGCCACAGGGGCAAAATTGACATCCATATCCCAATCTTCGCGCAGCTGACGCCCCATTTCGGCATAGGTGGCGCGTACGTCGTCGGGTGTCCCCGCTTTCGCCATCTGCGCCGCCCACGGTACGTCTGTAAACGCCATCGTGCCAAAACGGTTTACGCCGCCGCCCTCTAAATCTGTGGCTATCCAAAGTTTTTGGGTGCTAAGGTGGCGTAAGTCCTTTGTGAGCTGCTTCACCTGCGCTTGGGAGGTCATGTTTGACTGAAATAAAATAAAGCCACCCACTGGTACAGCCGCGTAAGCCTGCTTCGCGTGTGAGGTCACAGCCGTTGGGTCGTCTGTTATCGCCTCGGGGGCAACGATTAGCAATTGTCCAATTTTTTCTGTCAGTGTCCACCCTGCCAGCGGGTCTGGTGTGGGTGTCGGGGTTGGGGTTAGGGTCGTGGTCGGTGTGGGGGGCAGTGTGGGCAGTGTTGCCGTTGGGGGTGCGATAGGCGACACTATCGCGCTGGCGGGTAGCGCTTGTGGTGCTTGGCAGCTTGCCAATAACACACATAGTAGCGCGGTGATTAGTAGTCTCGCCATACGAATCTCCTTTATTGTTGCCTACGCAACGTTCCTTTGTAATACGAATCCTCGATAAAAAATGTTCCATCATTTGTATCATACGGCTTTTCGAAATTTGCGGCGAAGCCACCCTGTGTACTTTCTGCACGGTAAAAACATTGTATGTTTTTAGATGAAATTCGTATAACTGATGGATATTTGATTGTGTATGCAATTGTTAAAGCCACTGTTGTTATAGTTAGAGTGTGCAATCTAAAAACATCATAAGCGCAAAGCCGCAAAGACCAGCAATGGCAGCCATCATTGAATTGTCCTTCTGGGCTTCTGGCACGAGTTCACGTATCACCACCAAGTACATCGCCCCTGCGGCAAAGCTTAACGCCCACGGCAGTAACGCTTGCACCCACGCTGTTAGGAGAACGCCCACTACGGCGGCAATCGGCTCAACAATGCCCGACAACTGCCCGATTAAAAACGCCTTCCGTCTTGAAAACCCGTCTCTAAGTAAGGGCATTGATACCGCCGCGCCCTCTGGGATATCCTGTAGCCCTATGCCCAAGCACAGCGCCAACGCAACCCCAAGCAACTCTGGATTTTGCGCCGCCATGCTAAATGCAACGCCGATGGCAAGACCTTCGGGAATATTGTGTAATGTCACCGCAAACACCAATAGCGCGGTGCGGTGCGGCATACGTTCCTGTTGCGACAGCAAACGATGTAACAGCCGCTCCGCCACCAGCAGAAACCCACCGCCAAGCAAAAAGCCAATCACAACAGGCAGTACACCCGCGTTCATCTCTAGTGCTGGCGCTAACAGTGAAAAATACGCACCTGCCATCATAATGCCAGCGGCAAATCCTAGGCAAGCATTCAATAATGTCGGATGTTTTGACTTTACGATAAAGACAGACGCGCCGCCAAGCGCGGTTAATCCCCAAGTGATTAGCCCGCCAATGCCAGCCCACGCATAGGGAGAATCCATTGCATATCCCTCTTTCTGAGGGGTAGTCATACACCCTCCTGCTATTGTATGAGAGGGGTACAGTGGTTTGCCACAAAGGTTTGCACAAAATCAAAAATCTCTGCTCGATTTACCTCATTATGCAGTTCGTGGTACAAATCATCATATGTTTGCAATTGCACCGCTGGACCTGCCTGCTGCGCAAATTGGCGAATGGCGTCAGGGCTAACCAAGGCATCCTGTCCCGCACATAACAACAATGTTGGCAATGTCAGCTTGGCGGCATGTGCCAGCGCGTACTCACCCTCTTTGGTAATCTGCGAAAACAGGCGAAAGCTTAACTGATTGTGATACAGTCTATCGTGTCTGGCGGCGTCAACGAGGGCGGTATCATGGGTTAGCTTGGTGATATCGACCTTATTTTGTATGGTCAAAGTGGCGCTTACACTGCCCATCACCGTCGCCAGTGATACAACAGCTGACGGAAAGGGCTTCGCAAGCCGCAACCAAGGGCAACCCACGACCGCACACACATGCCGTCGCTGTGACCGTTGCAGCAGATAGTTGAGCACAATATTGCCGCCCATACTGTGACCATAGAGTATAACAGGCAGATCAAACGCTGTGCCAATATAGGTGCGCACAACGTCCACGTCGTCGAGAAACAGTTGGTAAGACTTCGCAACGCCGCGCTTGCCTGCCGTTTGTCCATGTCCTCGCTGGTCGTGAATAACAAAGGCATAGCCCGCCGCGGCAAACCGTGCGCCCAGTTCCTCGTAGCGTCCTATATGTTCCCCAAACCCATGTATCATTTGTATCACACCGTGGGGTGTGCCTTTGGGTGTGAGAATGCCGACTGCCAGTGCTGTTCCCTCTGTGGTTGTCACGTATTTCGTTTGCATAAAAACCTCCTGACCATCTTCCCTGTGACGGCTTTGTGTGATATACTATTCTTAGTATGCGGCATACAATGAACCATTGTTTCTCATCATCTGTTGTGGCTTCTGCGGCTGTGCCGCGCTGTCTGCGATGGTATCAGCAAGCATACATGACAATCGTATTACTATAAACAGCAACGCGACCGCTCGCGCCACTGTGTTGCTTGCTGTTTTTTCGACGGTGCTTCCACCGTCATACATCGTATCAACATTGTTAGAGGTGGCAAATATGAAAGTTGTGATAGCCGATGCCCACACACCCGCCGCATTGGCACTCATACGGGAACTAGGCAGCGCTGGGCATTATGTCTGGGCTGTTTGCGAAGGTGACAAAAAGCCGCTCGGGCTAAAGTCCAAATACGCCGCAAAAACGACCCATCTAATGCGCGGTTTGTCGCATACCTCAATGCGCGAGGCACTTCTCACGATTCTGCACGACAAGGAAAAACCGCTGTTTATCCCCCTAACACGCAGTACCATCGACATGGTCGCCAAGCACAAAGCTTACTTTGATTTAGAATCCCATACGTTAGTGCCCCCCACTGACGTATTGGCGGTGACATATGATAAGCGCAAATTATTGTCTATTGCGAACGGTTTGGGCATTAGTGTACCGAGTGACCGCCCCTTTTTGGAGAATGAACCAATTCACGCTTACGCAAAACGGCAACCGTTGCCCATCATGCTCCGTTACTACGATGGCGAAAAGTTAGGGCTACCGCCCCATCGCCGCTATACCATTGCGTATAGCGAAAAAGAACTGCGGCACCGTTACGCCATCATGCACGATGTACAAGCGCCCGTGTTAGTGCAGGATGTCATGCAGGGCGATTGCTTCGTTGTGGGTGTTGTCCTCGATAACGCCTCGAACCCTTCGCTCGTAACCTGCCATCGCAGGCTGCGACAGTTACCACTAACAGGAGGACCCTCCACCCTTTGCGAATCCGTCTGGATGCCGTCCATGGTAGACGCAACCCTCATGTTACTATCGCATTTGAAGCTCACAGGTTTGGTGTTTGTGGAGTACTGGGGCACCGCCGATAAATTTGTGCTAACTGATGTAGCGCCGCGTGCCTGGGGCAGTCTGCCGCTGGCATACTGGAGTGGTGCTAGCCCTGGTCAAGCGTACATGGATGCCGCGTTGCAAAAGCAACGTCAAATGGGTCCGTATTTGCAGTATGAAACACATAAAGTCATGCAATACTTTGCACAGGATATCAAAGCAGGCTGGCACGCCTTACGTGCTGGCAAGCCTGCCCCCCTGGTGGATGTGTTTCGTCGCGCCCTGTCCCCCAAGGTAGCAGGCGGCATTTGGGATGCCAACGACCGTGCGCCTGTTTGGTCGGCGATTCGCAAGTAACGCGACGCGATGCTTATGATGTTATTATCGGCTGTTTTGCAACGTTTGTCAAGCATCGAAGTTTGTTATTAAAGCAGGAATAGGCTCAAACTAACACAAAAGAGAGAGGATGTGTACCCTTGATTTCCATTACGAACGTTACCAAAATCTATGCTCATGGCGGCACAAAGGCAGTAGACAACCTGAGTATGCACGTCAAGCGCGGCGAAATATTCGGATTTCTCGGTCCCAATGGTGCGGGTAAGACAACCACGATAAAAATGATAACAGGTATCCTCCAACCCTCTGCGGGTACAATTTTGATAGACGGGCAAAATCTTAAGGAGGCACCCGAAGCCTGCAAAATGAAAATGGGATACGTGCCCGACCAACATGAGGTGTTCGAGCGTCTGACCGCGCAAGAGTACCTTAACTTCATCGGGGATGTCTACGGCGTCTCGGCGGACGAACGTCGTCAGCGTGCCGAACACTATCTTACAATGTTTGAAATCGCCCATGCGGCAGGCGACTTAATCCGCACCTTTAGCCATGGTATGAAGCAAAAACTGCTCTTAACAGGTGCATTACTTCATTGCCCGCCGTTGTGGATTTTGGATGAACCCATGGTAGGGCTTGACCCCAAGTCGGCCCTGCGCCTAAAGGAAGAAATGCGCAACCATTGCGCCGCGGGGCATACCGTGCTGTTTTCAACGCATGTGTTAGAAGTAGCCGAAAAGATATGCGACCGAATTGCCATCATCAATGGTGGGCAACTGGCGGCCATGGGCACACTGGCAGAACTGCGCGAAGGCAAAGAACAGGACGAAAGCCTAGAGAAGCTGTTTTTTGCGTTGACAGAGGAGGGGAACACCCCATGACCTTACCGCAACAATGTTGGCGTCTCTTTCGACTGCATATTCGAATGCAATTTAGTCTTTCTGTGTTACAGCGTTATTTCCGCCACGACCGCAAAAAGTTAGGCGTGTTTGCCCTCGTTACCTTGTCGGTACTCTTTGGGGTTGGCTCAATTCTATGGGTGTATACGACCCTATACCGCGCCATTGTCACAGACGCTATTTCGTTAGGGCTTGGTCCTGTTGTCCTCACCCTGTCCATTCTCTTTGCCATGCTAGCGACACTTGTTTTGGGCTTTATTCAGATTACAGCGCAAACACTAAACGCCAAAGACGTAGAGTGGTATGCCCCCTTACCAGTGAAGCCAGCGGCTGTGTTTTTTGCCAAGCTAGGGATGGTGTATCTCGCAGAATTGCTAACGACCTCCCTCGTGCTACTGCCTGCCTATTGGATTTACGCTCTGCACACCCCTACGACCGTGCAGTTTTGGGTGCTTGCTGTGTTGAGTATTCCGCTTGTTCCTATCATTCCCCTTGCCCTGTCGTCACTGCTGGCGTTGCCGTTCGCGCGCCTAGCCGCCCTCTTTCGGCGGCGCGACTTGATGACATACGTATTCACCATTCTAGCGATTGGTCTTATGCTGTTTGTCCAACTGTATCTCTCGCGCCATTTTGGGCAAGTCATGTCGGGGGACTCATCGCAAATAGCAAATCTTCTGTCGAATCATCAGGACTTGTTGCGTCTGCTTGGTGGTCTGTTCCCCCCAGCGCTATGGCTGTCCGATGCGCTCACGCTGCCGCTTGGCGCTGCCCTGCTAAGTTTTGTGTTGTTGCTGACAGTGACGGTCGTTTCCGTGTTTGCCTGTCTGTGGCTGGCGCAAAAGCTGTACTACCGCGGTGTATTGGCCATTTTGGAAACACCACAGCTGTCCAGTAAGCGCAAGGGGTATCGCGCAGACACCTTGCGTGTCAACACCCCCATTGTTACGTTGGCAGTGCTCGAGGTCAAACGGGTACTACGCACCCCTGTGTATGCCATGAATTCCTTAACAGGTATTATCTTTGCGTTTATCTTCGCGCTCATGCCGTTATTCATCGGCAAAGAGAATATGAAAGATATCACCGCCGAATTTTCAGGTTTTTTACAGAATCAAGAAAGTATTTCCATGGTGTTTGCGGTGACCGTTTTCTTCGTTAGCTTTATGGGTATGATGGCGGTTGCCGCCTCTGCCACCACCATTTCGCGAGAGGGGCAAGGGTTTTGGATTTGCCTTACCATCCCTGTGTCCCCGCGACACCAAATACTGGCGAAGTTTTATGCTTGCACCTTTATTGCGGTGATATCGACGCTGTTCCTCGTCGCCGCGCTGATGATTGTGATGCCCTCTGCGGCAGGACTTATTGCCCTATCGTTACTTCCCACCATTGTTATCTTGGGGGCAACAACGGCGATTTCCATTATACCCGACCTCTTGCATCCTAAGCTAAAATGGGACAACGAAGCCGAGGCTATGAAATCCAACATGAACGCGCTGTTGGGCTTAATGCTGGCAATGATACCACTTCTGATTTGGGGCGCACTAACCGTACTGCCCTTAATACTGCTATTGGCCACCTCCATCACGATACCGCTCGTCGTCACATTGGTGGTGATGACAGCACTCGCCGCTGGGCTATGCTATGTGTCAGTGAAAATTTTGACTGGTTTGGCGCAACAGCACTATGGGCGTATCTCTGAAACACTAAACTAGTATCGCAGTGCGTGCATTGTCAAAGCGTGCAACGAGCCAACCCAAAAGGGTTGGCTCGTTGTTGTTTGTACACTATGCTTCTTTGACAACGCCTTTTTTGAGAATAATATTCGCGTACAGCGCGCGTTCGCCTGTCGCCACAATGGCATACGCCTGTGCTGAACGGCGATAAAACTCAAAACGCTCCACGTGTTCAAATTGACTGCCTGGTTCGTGACGTTCCACAATGTCGTGGTACTGTTGCCAGACAGGGGGTCTAGGCTCTGTGGCTGGCACATCCATTAGGGAAACAGGGGTCGCCACAAAGGTATCCAGCGGCAGAAATTGGAGTATGGCATTCAGCAACGTACTAATGTCATGCCCATCCATGCGTACTAAGCGTTTCGCTGTGCCACTCGCAGGGAAATTGCCGTCTGATAGCACGATTTCATCGCCATGCCCCATCTCCATTAGGATTTTGAGCAGATCAGGCGATAGTATCGACGGAATATTTTTTAACATACAATAAGCCTCCTCACGTAAACAATAGAAAATTCTCTCGCAGTAATAAAATTGCCCCACAAATGTGGGGCAATGAGCGTGTCGACAAATGTGTGCGGGTTGGGTATTAGTCGTATAGCAACTGAGCGATATCGGCTTGATCCATGTTGGTCGCATCGTACCACTTAGCACCAGTATCAACGTCGGTCACTGTTTCGCCCTTAGCGGCTTTCACAGCAAGCTCAACAGCTTTATAACCGATTTGGAAAGGGTCTTGTGTGATAGAACCAGCAAATACGCCAGCCTTAACAGCGGCTTTTTGTCCTGAACCAGCGTCAAAACCAACAACTTTGCAACCTTCTGGAATCTTAGAGCCAGCGTTGACAGAGGCTAACAGACCATTGACAGCACCTTCATTGGAGCAGAAAACGCCAGCAAGGTTGGCTGTATTCAACAAGCCGTTTGCAGCATTTGTCATGTCTGTGATATCAGGGGTAGCACCGACAACAACCACAATTTTCACAGCGGCTGTCGCGGCATCGCCTTGGTTAATATCCTTGTAGCCGCCTTCAATGGCAACAGCAGCATTCACAGGCGCAACAAGATCAGCCATTTTCTTGGCAAAACCGCGTGTACGTCCTTGAATGGAAGCACTGGTGACATCTTGTGACAACACAACAATGGAAACAGGGGCAGCCACTGTAGCAGCTGTAACTTTGTCCTTAATCATCTCAAACATTTTTTCTGCGCCGATAGCAGCAGCATTATCGTTGTTTGTGGAGGCATTGGCGGCAACTTGACCAGCAGGGGCATCGGGTACGCCAGAGTCAAAGCCGACAACAGGGATTTTCTTGCTAGACAAATCGGCCAGTTGGGTCAAGACAGAGTTAGTGTCAAGAGCCGCCAAGCAGATAGCTGATGGATTTTTGGTCATTTCTTGGCTAATCATATCAACCTGTGTGTTGACAGCGCTTTCGCCTTCAGGACCTGTGAAAAAGATTTTAACGCCCAAGTCTGCACCAGCTTGTTCGCTACCTTTTTTGACTACTTGCCAAAATTGATGTTGGAAGCCTTTGCCGATGACAGGTATGTACATCTCTGTGACAGCAGGTGTTACCTCTGTGGCGGGGGTTGCTTCTGTGCCACCAGCGGCGGGGGTTGCAGCAGGCGTTGGGGAAGCGGTTGGTGTGCTAGTACAGCCAGCCAATGTGGCCAACACGAACATCGCCACCAAGGTGAGAACGAGTGCACGCTTTTTCATAATAAATCCTCCTATTATTTAGTCTTTACCTTCTTCACTTCGTTTGCCTTGCGACTACGATAGATATCCAATAACACGGCGCCGATAACGACAAGACCCGTGAAGAAAGTCTGATACGGGGCGGGCAAGCTCATGGACACAAGCCCATTTTTCAAAATGCTCATGATAAACACACCAATCATGGTGCCTGTGAGCGAACCAACACCGCCCGCAAGCGATGTGCCGCCGATAACCACGGCCGCAATTGCCGCAAGCTCGATGCCGTTACCAGTGTTAGGAATAACAACAGTATAGGTGGCCGCGTAGAAAATAGCCCCTAGCCCCGCCGCAAACCCACTAATAACGTACGCCATGGCTTTCCAACTGTCGGACTTCACGCCAGAAAGGCGTACGGCCTCTTCGTTGCTACCAATGGCAAATATGTAGCGACCAATTTTGGTGTAATTGAGAACGACAAACGCGATGGCAAAGAAGGCAAGCAAGAAAACGGCGCCCATGGGAAATCCGCTTTCTGTGCGGAAGAATACGCGCCCAAACCAGCCGTCGTCTTCCAATATTGTGGGGAAGTACTTGCTCGATGTGCCAGTGATAATAGAACCAAAGCCGAGCGCCAACATCATCATACCCAAGGTCGAGATGAAGGGCGGTAGCTTCATTTTTGTAATAAGAAAGCCATTTAAGCCGCCGCAAAATGTACCGAATGCAACGACGATAAGTAGGCAAAGCCACAGGGGCAAGCCCCATTCGCGGTACGCTTGACCACCCACAAGGGCAGAACACATCATAACCGCACCAATGCTCAAATCAATGCCGCCTGTGATAATAACAAACGTGACGCCGATTGCCAAAAATCCAACATAGTAGGACGAGGCAAGAATATTCAGCATGGTGGGCACAGATAAAAAGTTTGAACCTGCCACAGAAAAGAATAGGAATAGTATTACCAAGGCACCAAACGCAAGTAGCTTTTGAGGGTCAAACTTTTTGATTTTGTCACTCATTTAGACAGCCCCTTTCGCAGACGCGTATTGCGTCGCAAATTGCATTATTGATTGCTGATTCGCTGCTTCGATTGGTACTTCGGCCGTTTGTGCGCCCTCGCACATAACAATGATGCGGTCACTCATGCGGAACAGTTCTGGTAGCTCAGAGGAAATCATGATAATGCTCTTGCCATTTTCCACAAGCATGTTCATGAGCTTATAAATTTCATTTTTGGCACCAACGTCAATACCACGTGTTGGTTCATCAAAAATTAAAATTTCACAGTTACGAATCAGCCATTTCGCCAACACGACTTTTTGTTGGTTACCGCCCGAAAGATTTTTGCACAATTGCCGATTGTGAGGCGTGCGAATGTTGATGCGATCGACATATCCTTTTACGGTGGCATCCGCTTTTTTCTCGTCTACAAATATGCTTTTCACAAAGTCCCGTAACGTTGCCAAAATCGCATTATCGGTGACGCTTAGCCCCAACGCAAGCCCATACCGCTTGCGGTCTTCCGATAGGTAGCCTATGCCATGTGTCACCGCGTCATTGGGTGATTTGATGTCAACTTTTTGACCATGTATGTATATCTCGCCTTCGTCTCTGGGGTCAGCGCCGAATATTAATCTGGCTGTTTCTGTACGTCCCGCACCCATTAGCCCAGCAAAACCAAGAATTTCGCCGCGTCTTAGTTTGAAATTTACATTTTTCACAAGACCAGACGACAGTCCCTTTACTTCTAACACCACAGGGGCATCCTTGGGTACATTACTCTTTTGCTTAGGGTCTTCAAAGATAGTGCGACCTACCATCATATTGATAATATCGTCG
>JAVBKJ010000156.1:0-25390 GCA_031554075.1 Oscillospiraceae bacterium
GTTTGGTTATTACCTGTGTTAAAGTGACCTGTTTCGTCCTTTGTCACAGCCAAGCTAGAGGCGGCAATGTTAAAGCCCGAAGACAGCACATCGTCCGAAAGACGAATGGTAGCAGCGGTAACGCTGGAGGGATCAAAGAAATCTATACCATTAGTAGAAGAATGTGGTTCATTGTTCACGTCAGTGTAGGGAACAGTGTAGCCTTGTTGGTGAATCGAATTAAACGTTTCGACCAACGCTTTTGCCATTTCATCAAGCTTACTAATAAAGTAGGGGATGCCCTGATGTTCTTTTGTTTCGCCATCGCGGATATCTTGATAGGCCTTCAATCGACCAGAAGACAGTTCAAGAATCTCGCCCGAATACTCATTGTTGCCTCCCACAAAACGGATAGAGTGGAGCAGCCGTTCTGTCTCGTTTGCGTCGCCTAAGTCGTCTGTTACCGCGTTGCCCGCATCTTGTACGGCTTCAAGAAGATTCACATCAGTGTGGTCAACCAATGTCGCATTGTCTGTGCCTGCGTAGACGCGCATGGTGGTTAGTTCTAACCCGTTTATATTAAACTTGCCTGTGCCGACTTCTTCATAGGAGATATCCATCATCCCTGCCAGTTTATCGAGCAACAGATTTCGGTTATCGCGCAAGTCGTTGGCCACCTGACCGCCTTGCTCATACTTAAAGATGTTCTCATTCAGGGCGGCAACCTGCGTCGTGATTTCGTTGACGGCGTTGACCTCTTGTGCCAACGCGTAGTCCTGTTGATACATCAAGTCCTTCATCTGGGAGTAATAGCTGTGCAACACGTCTGTCATTTTCTTTGACTCTTGCACTAAGTTGGTGCGGATTGCTTCGTCTGTTGGGTTCTTGGAAAGTTCCTGCATGGCATTAAAAAAAGTACCCATAACGCCCGATAGGTTTGTGGACTGGTCGCCGTTCATGACGTCCTCTATGTAATACAACGCTTCATTTTTTGTATTCCAATAGTCTGACTTAGAGGTTTCTTGACGAAATTGACGGTCTAAAAACTTGTCACGGATTTGGTCGAGGGTCAATGTCTTTACGCCTTGACCCACTTGCCCTTTTGTCACAGGGGCAAACTGTTGTGCCGCACCGGGGGGTGGCTCTGCCGCGGTAATAAAGCGTTGGCGGCTATAGCCCTCTGTGTTAGAGTTTGCGATATTGTGTCCCGTCACATCGAGTTGCCGTTGGGAAACGAACATACCCTTTGCGGCGATATCTAATCCGTAAAATGTAGACCTCATGTCATTACCTCCTGTTTTAAGTGCTTCCTGTGCATGATGCGCGTTGGCTTAAACGCCCATGTCAAACACCCGTGAAGTTTGCGGCTTGGCACGATTATCCGAACCAGCGGGGTTATAAGCATTTGTAAAATTCGAATTGGCAGTATCCATTACAAAGCTGATGTACTCTAAGCGCGATTCTATCAGCTTGCGATTTGTCTCGTTTATATTTACCTGCTGTTGCAGCAGGTTCGTTAGCTCTGTGTGCAGGGCGTGTAGTGCTGGCTGGCGTGAAGGGGGGCAGTTATCAATAATCGTCCCCATCGTTATTTGGTCGGTTGGCAGTTGCAATTCCTCGGCAATTGTCATAATCGCAAGTTTGCGCTGGCGCTCTGCCTCTGTAAGTTTGACGAGTAGGATCTGTTCGTCCTTCACTACTTGGTTTAATGCGTCAAGCTTCTGTGCCAAAATATGTTCGCGCTTTTGCTCCGAAAGCGGCACGAGCTGGCTGTATAACGCGCGCAGCTGTTCAAGCGCTGCCATTAACTTCGCTTCATTCAAGACAGTTCCCTCCGTTTTACATTCCACAAGTCCACTTTCTTCTGCTTATTATATCGGTGTTCTGCCTCTAAACTTTAGTATGCGACATTGAATATAAAAAATGCCAAGGGCATAACCCTTAGCATTTCTTGTTTGTTTTTTCAACGGTGACTTGTTTTCTTGCCATTGTTCATTGCCTAGCAACTATGGCATGTGCCACCACGGTAGTCGCCCTATCGTTAATACCAAAGTCGCACTTGCATGAACTTTGCACACCAAACTCCATTAAAAACCAACGCTGTTTTTTAATGACATTTGTACTAATTAACGTTAAAACTGCCTAACATTTTAGCGGCAATATCGCGCCCGCTAACATTATAGGTACCGCTTTTAATTTGGTCACGCAACTCAGACACACGAGATTCACGTACCTCTGGGGTAGACATCGCCTGCTTCATTGCTTGGGCGAACAGTTTGCCGCTATCAGAAAAGTCAACCTTGTCTGCAGCCTGTGTCATCGTAGGCGTGGCGGCTGTAGCGCGCGTGGTGTTTTGGTACTTTTTCACTTGACTAATCTGCTGTATCATATTGAACTTGATATCCATTTTGATAACCTCCGCCCTCGGATTTGCGAGGCGTACACCCCACAACTTCCAGTTGTTCTGATTACTATATCGTTGTTTTTGGTTAAAACTTTAGTGCCTTTTTTATCCGTTTGGAGTAGATTTTTCTGTGTGGTATCTCTAATATCGTTTCGTTAGTGATAAACTTTAGTATGTCACAAAAGAGATTTTTTATCGGCGTTTGGAGGTAGCGTGCCCAGCGCCACCACCGCCGCCACGGTCAACCGTGATGCGCTTAGCTTCGGGCGCAGGGGCAGGGATAGAAGCGCGGGCGGCACTAATTTTGTTTTGAAATTCGCTGCTGCATTTGGCGCAGACGCGCCCTTGCGCAATGGACACACCACAGCTCATGCAAGTAAGCAACGAGGCACCATTTTCAGCCAACAAACGACCGTCTCGCAGCCAGCCTAGGACAAGATCTTCCTCAACCTTGCAGGATTCACAAATATCCTCAACGGTTGCCTTGGGGTTATCGTATAAGTAATTGCGAACGACAACAAACAAGTCGTCTTGTTTTTTGAGGCATTCCTCACAATATGCTTGCCCGTACGATTGAAAAATCTTTTGGCAGTCGCGGCATGTTTTGATATTCATATGCTACTTCTCCTTTTACACTATTGACGAATTGAGTTGGCGAGCCCAGCCATTTGATCTGCGGTGGTTATAACGCGAGAGGCAAATTGATACGCACGTTGCGCTCGAATCAATCGTGTCGCCTCTAGCGAATAGTTGACATTCGAACCCTCTAGGGCATAGTTTGTGACCTTTGGGTTCTCCATGGCTTCGGCAGTTCCTGAATTTTCTGTTTCCATAAACAGGTTTGAGCCTGTCATGCGCAGCCCAGTGGGGTTGACAAAGGTTGCAATGCCAAGTTTAATGCCAGAATCTAAGTCCTCACCAGAGGCAGAGGTATAGATAAGGCTACCGTCGGGGTCAACTTTCAGGTTGCTGGCATCTCCTAAGATTTGTATGCGTTCACCCTCAGAATCTAGCACAAAACGACCTTCGCTGTTCACAAGGTAGCCGCCGCCTTCTTCGCCCTCTTCTGGTACCGACACAAAAAATGCGCCTTCGCGAGTGTATGTGTTTACCCGTTCGCCTTCTGTGTTTTCTACCCCTTCGATGGTGAAGAAGCCGTCGCCCTCAATCATCATATCAAGGGGATTATCAGATGGCATCGCGATGCCCTGTTGAAAAATACGGTTTGTTTGCATCGGCACAACGCCTGTGCCATGCTGCAAATTCATTTTAGGTGTGTTATCCACAGGATTGCGCATACGGTTGTAAAGTGCTTCTTTGAAATCTGCCCGTACATGCTTAAAGCCCGTTGTGCCAATATTGGCTACGTTGTTTGAGATTACGTCAATGTTTAGTTGTTGCGACCGTAACCCGTTTGCGCCAGTGTAAAAGGATTGAATCACGCGCGACCAACCTCCTTCATGTTAACATTGGTAGACTTACTACAGTCTGGCTATATCATTCACCGTGCGCCCTAAGTTTTCATCAATCATACGCAAGACACGCTGATTAATTTCGTACGCACGGTAGGTTTGCATCATATCCACCATTTCGCGGGCGGAATCGACATTCGAGTTTTCCAGAAACCCCTGTTTTACAAGAATATCGGCGGGTTGTGACGGATTGTTCTCTGGGTCAAAGTTATAAAACATGTTCTCGCCCTCCTTGCGGAGCGCTTCGTTATCCTGAAACGTCACAACACGCAGTCGGTCAAGCTCTTCCCCCGTACTCGTGATAACATAGCCCTCTGGTGTGACTGTAAAGTTGGCATCATCGACCTTTAGCGGTCCACCCTCACCAAGTACTCTGTTTCCATCCCCTGTGACAAGGTAGCCCTCAGCATCGACGTTAAACGCACCGTTGCGCGTGTAGCGTTCGACCTGTTCGGCGTCCTCGTCTGTGGTGTAATCTATCACAAAAAAGCCTTCTTGCGGTAAGCAGAGGTCGGTTTTCACATCGGTGGTGTCCATCGCCCCTGGGGTAAAGCTCGTGTACACTTGGTCAACATGGATACCTGTGTTATGTGTGCCGACCTGTTTGTATTGGTACACAGACGGGTCATTTATACGTGAAATCAGCATGTCTCGAAACGAGCGTGTGACGAGATTATCAGCCTTAAAGCCGCGTGTTTCAACGTTTGTTAAGTTATTGGTAATCACGTCCATGCGGCGCGAATTGGCCAACATGGCAGTACCAGCAGTATACATAGAACGTAGCACGTGCGTCACCTCACAAGACTGTATGATGGTAGTATCGAATTAATAAGCGGCAAACTTAACCGCTGTGGTCACATTCGTTTAACTTTTGTCCAGCTCTGCAATGAGAATCACTTCGCCTTTACCGATATCTAGCTCCTTGGCAACCTCCTCGAGGCTCATGCCGCGGCTCATCAAATACCGTACTTTTTGCGGCTTTGTGGCAAGACGACCGAGCGCCTCTTTGTCCTTGTCGGTCAGTCGTGAGGGTTTCGCGTCAGGTTTCTCACGGCGTGCCGCCGCCTTAGGCTTTGGCAAATCCGACGCCTGCATGAGGTCGCTCGGTTCTGGCATAGGGGCAACGCTAGGGGGTGGGGCAGGGGTGGGGCGACTCATCTCCAACGTTTGACGATACATCACTTGTGCTTGTCGGTTTAGCTCTAGCAATTCCGACCGTTTTTCGTCCAAACTTGCGTGCATTTCGCTTACAAAATCCTCAAAACTGTCAAGCATTTCCTCTATCTGCTGATACAGGAGAAAAATGCGTTCCTCGCTGTTTTGTGGCTTTGCGTCTGGTTTTTTGCGCGTGAGCGCAATTCCTAGCGTGATATTGATGAGCAACAATATACCAATTAGCACCCATGCAAACCATGGCATACGGTCACCCCCTTACTGCAAATGTGTAACGTTTGCCTACAGGCTCACGTCAATGTAATGATGTTCCGCTTTGGCAAACTTGCCCTTTTCAACGGGTAGCCCGAGTAGTGGGTCCTGTCTGGCAGGTGGGGCAGGGGTTACCTCTGCCTCCTGCTTGCGCCCCTCGCGCTTATGACGCCCACTACCCGTTTCCCGCTCCTCTGTGCCGATCTTCTTACCTTCGGCGCCGACGAGCGCGACTGTGCGTTCTTTTTGTGCTTCGTCTTTTTTGTGAATGTCAACAGCAGTTTGTTGCATGTGCAAATCTGTCTGCTTCTGTATTCTTGTTTGTTGCCCTGTCATTTCTGTTGGCTTTGTTGCCAACATTTGTGTATCTATCCCTCGAAATGCCATGATTGCACCTCCTTGCGCTTTCTTCCATCCCTTGTTATGCCTCTTGTACAAGATTTCTGAGGAAATCAGCCTTGCCAATATCTGCGGATATCAGCCTGCCAATTTCTGAGGAAATCAGCCTGTCAATTTCTGAGGATATCAGCCTGTCAATTTCTGAGGAAATAACCTGCCAATATCTGCGGATATCAGCCTGCCAATATCTGCGGAAATCAGCCTGTCAATTTCTGAGGAAATAACCTTGCCAATTTCTGCGGAAATCAGCCTAACCCTTGATGGCGGCTGTGAGTTTTGTGCGTAGCGACATCATCGCTTTTGAGTGTATTTGTGAAACGCGTGACTCTGTGACCCCTAGCGTAACCCCTATTTCTTTTAGTGTCAACTCTTCGTAATAATACAGCGAGATAACTAGCCGCTCTTTTTCCGTCAGTGTGTCGATATATTTGGCTAAAAGATTCAGCATTTCCTTGTTATCGGCGCTTTCCTCTGGTGTTTCCTCGCGCGAGACAAGCAATTCGTCACTTTTCATGCGGTCAACGAGTACTTCATCCAAGCACATCATATTAAAGGTGTGTGAGTCGTCTAGTGTTTTTTTGATGTCGTCCTCAGGCATTTCCAAAAATGTCGCCACTTCACGTTCGTTAACCGAGCGACCCATTTGCGCCTCTAGCGTTGCGTAACCGTCCTCCACCTTTTTAATCTTTTGGCGAAGGCTGATAGGCGCCCAATCCTGCTTGCGAATTTGGTCGATGATTTCGCCGCGGATGCGCAGCGTTGCATATGTCTCGAACTTAACTTCCTTTGTGGGGTCAAATTTGTCAACTGCGTCCATCAGTCCTAATAAGCCACTGCTCATCAGGTCATCAAACTCTACATGCTTATGGTACGTGGGCAGCATACGTCTGGCGATTATCTTGACCAACGGAACGTACTCTAACACAAGCGTGTTGCGTGCGTCTACATTCCTCGTTTTAGCAAAATCGTTCCATACTTCCTGCCGTTTGTCTATTATGTCGGGCATGTCATCACACCTTTATACTAACTTCTAAGTCGCCAAAAAAGCGGCCTTATTGCAACCTTGTACAAATGTTATCCCTGCCAAAAGCGAACGTTAATCCTTGCGCGCTTGCAGAAAATTTGAGAGAAATGTCTTAAATGTCAACCCTTGGTTTGTGGGGGCAATGTCTAAAAACTTCCAGGCAATGCTTTCAATATTGCGCGCGGGGGTACTGCGGGGGTGGCTTATAATAAAGGGTCGTTGTAACCGTACCGCCTTGCCAACCAAGGGGTCCGCCAACACGTAGCCCAATATCTCTAAATTTGTTTTCAAGTACATGCTCACAACCGCAACAAATTTATTCAGCGCGTCGTCGGCATCTTCTGCCGACTCGGCCTTGTTAACCACCAACCGCAGCCTAGCACCACAGTCGCTGGCCACAACAGATTTCACAAGGGCGTATGCGTCCATAATTGCTGTTGGTTCGGGGGTTGTTATAATAATAACCTCATGTGAGGATTCTATCAAGCGTAAAATATTGTCAGATATGCCGGCGCCTGTGTCAATTAAGATGACATCCGCCACATCTTCTAAAAATAGTAACTTTTCAAGCACAGATGACAGCTGATTCTCCGACAAATGCAGCAAGTCAAAAACACCAGAGCCGCCAGACACAAACCGCACGCCGCTTGGTCCCTCTGTGATAACATCGCGCACTTCTCCATTGTGATGTGTCACCCACGAAAGGTCACGTGCGGGATTAATCCCCAACACAACATCCACATTGGCAAGGCCGAAATCTGCATCCAAAATTAAAACACGCAGTCCCTTCTTTGCCAACGCTATGGCAAAGTTGACCGAAAAGTTGGTTTTACCCACGCCACCCTTGCCGCTTGTCACGGTGACGACGCGTGCGCCGGACTCTGGCGCGCGTGTTCGTTGTTTTTTTATGTTTTGGACGATTTGTCGGAGCGCGCTTGCTTGATCGCTCATATGTCTTCTCTTCCCATCAACCGTTGTATGATTTTGCGACTGTTTGCCACTTCGATATCGTCAGGCACATTTTGTCCTGATGCCATATACGACATGGGCTTGTCAGACAGAAACTTCAAGTTGAGTATGGTACCCCATGTGGAGGTTTCGTCCATCTTTGTAAATAACAGCTTGAAATCTCGCAAAAAACTATACGTGTTGATAATATTTAAGCAACCTGCAAACGAGGTAGTGGCGCTTAGTACTAGGTGTACCTCATCTGCTTGGGAAGCCTTAATAAGTTGTGTGATTTCTGCCTCGTGTGTTCTGTCGTTCGGGCTTTTGCCTGCGGTGTCGATAAACACGATGTCCTTATCCTCATGGGCTTTTAGCTCGTCTGTCACTTCGCTAGGGGAGTACGCGACGGATATGGGTACGTCTAAAATTTCTGCATACGTTTTAAGCTGTTCTACCGCCGCAATGCGGTACGTGTCTGTTGTGATAATGCCCACCTTGGCATGATGGTTAATCGCATAAATGGCGGCTAGTTTTGCCAATGTCGTTGTTTTGCCAACGCCTGTAGGACCAACAAAAAGCACCACTTGCCGCTTAAAGCGTTTTAGCTTAATCGGGGCGACTTCGCCTAGGTACTGCTTGAGTATCTGCTCCATAACCTCGCCGCAATCCTCTTGCTGCTTGGAAACAATCTCGCTGACCTCGCGCGCGACCTTGTGGGCAAATTCCTCATGGACTTCATTTTCAATCAGTGCCAGTAGCAGAGCTTCGACTTCGGCAGGATACGACGCGCGGTAGTCACCCTTTATCTGCATTTTGCTCACGAGATTCCCTAGCGTGGTCGAGAGCGAATCTAGCTTGTTTTCGAGGTTTTGTATCTTTTCGGCATCCTCGGGTCGTGGTGCATTTGGCTCGCTTGTGCGAATTTGTTGAAACAGCGGTTGGAATCCGTCATTCGTTGGGAGAGGTGTTTGCGGCGCAAACGAGGGGGTAATCGTGGCAGAGGTGGATAGCGCCGTGTCCTTAAACCGTAGTACGTCTTGGTCAGGGTTGGGGGGTGGTACCCACGCGCCCACAGGGGCGGCTTGCCGCATGGAGCTTTGGTTTGCCTGCGCCGTTAACCGAGCAGGAATGCCAGACGAGGGGTTTTCGTACGCCGCAACCACTTCAACAAGCGGTTTGCGAATGAAGCCCAACAAGCCCTTGCGGCGAATCTTGCGTGTATTTAAGATAAACGCGTCGCGCCCAAGCTCGTTACGGATTTGCTCCATGGCGTCGGCAACGTTTTCAGCAAGATATCGTTTTACATTCATAAATTAAACACTCACCACTCCGTCTGCTTGAATGTCAACATTTTGTTCTAGTTCGTTATAGGATAGTACGATTAAATCAGGCACAAGACTGTCCACCATTTTCTTGAAATGAAAGCGCACCACAGGCGATGTTAGCACAATAGGGGACATGCCTAGCGACGTCATGCGTTCGATAGCGCGGCGCAAACTGGCAAACAGGCGTTGTACGACATCGGCTTCCATGGAGACATACGAGCCGTGGTCTGTCTGCTTGATATTGTCTAAAATCTGGTTTTCCAGATTCGGGTCAAGTGTAATCACATGGGCACGGCGGTCGGGGACAAATTTGCTGGTAATCGTGCGCTTGAGTGCCTGTCTGACGTACTCTGTCAGCATATCAGGGTCACGCGTCATCGCGCCATAATCGCCCAACGTCTCGATAATCGTGCCCATATCGCGAATAGACACGCCCTCGCGCAGCAAATTCGACAGCACCTTTTGGATATCACCAAGCGAAAATAGCTTCGGAATTATCTCCTCGACAAGTGACGGCTGCTGTTGGCGCAGGTTATCAATCAGCACTTGCACCTGTTGACGTCCCAGTAGTTCATGGGCATGGCGGCGTACAATTTCTGTTAAATGTGTGGCAATGACAGACGGTGGGTCAACAATCGTGTAGCCCAACAATTCTGCACGTTCGCGGCGGCGCTCGTTAATCCATTTGGCAGGCAACCCAAAGGCAGGTTCGATGGTGTCCACACCCTCTACGTCCTCTGTGATGTCGCCAGGATTCATCGCTAAATAATGGTCGAGCATAATTTCGCCTGTGGCGATTTCACTGCCCTTAATTTTTATCATGTATTGATTCGAGGCAAATTGGATATTATCTCGCAAACGAATGACAGGCACAATCAAGCCTAAATCAATTGCGCACTGGCGGCGTATCATAACCACACGGTCGAGCAAGTCGCCGCCTTGGGATGCGTCGGCAAGCGGAATAATACCGTATCCAAACTCGAGTTCAATCGGGTCAACCTGCAACAGGGACACGACATTTTCGGGCTTTCGTATTTCCTCTGCCTGTTGTTGCACAACGGGGACTTCCTCTACCTCGACCGCCTTTGCTTGCGCCCGTTGAAGGGTAAATGCTAAAAACGCAAACACAGCGACCATTAAAAACATAATGGGCTTGGGCATACCAGGAATCATGGCGATCACGAACACCGCGCCAGCCACTAAATAAAACACAGAGGGTTGACGCGTTAGTTGTTGGATAACGTCTGTACCCAACGTGTCCTCCGAGGCAGACTTCGTAACGGTGATACCTGTGGCAGTCGAGATGAGCAGGGCAGGCAGCTGCGACACCAAGCCGTCACCGATTGTCGCAATGGTAAAGATATTCAAGGCGGCGTTTAGCTCCATGCCGTCCTGTGTGACACCAATAATCAAACCAACGACAACGTTGACAACCGTGGCAATAATACCAAAAATGGCATCACCCTTGACAAACTTAGACGCACCGTCCATCGAACCAAACAAGTCAGCTTCACGCTGAATATCAGAGCGGCGTTGACGCGCGGTTGGTTCGTCTATCGCGCCTGAGTTTAAGTCCGCGTCGATGGCCATTTGCTTACCGGGCATCGCATCCAAGGTAAAACGTGCGGCAACTTCCGCGACGCGCTCCGCACCCTTGGTAATAACCATAAAGTTGACCAAGAATATGAGAATATAAATGACAACACCAACGACCATATTACCCGAGGTAACAAACTCACCAAAGGTACGAATCAGTTCACCCGCGTGACCTTGATTGGTCAGGATTGAACGGGTCGATGTGACAGTGATACCAATACGAAACATGGTGGTAATCAGCAAAACAGAGGGAAAGGTGGAAAAGTCCAACGCTTTTTTCGCATTTGTGGCAATTAGGAGGACAATAACGGACAGCGATAAATTCAGCGTGATGAGTACGTCGATAATCCACGGTTGAAGCGGTATAATAATGAGCATGATAACTAAGATAAGCATCACGGAGACCGCAATGTCGCCTAGTTTTAACTTTGATTTCATGTCGGTGCTCCCTTCCGCTAATATATTGTATCTATACCCAGTGTAACCATTACTTGAAAACATACTCGTATCCAGTTTAATGCTATTATAGTATATACGAATACACTGTAAATGTAAAGAAATAATTTAGAGAAGCGGCCGAACTTTCGACTGCTTCTCTTGCGTTCCTGTTAATTCCATATATTGTTTTTTATGCCTGTTTCTGCTGATACACATAGGCAAGTACTTCCGCCACCGCGCCAAACAGCTCCTGCGGAATCTCGTCGCCTACCTCCACCGCCACGTACAATGCCTGCGCCACGGGTTTATTTTCGACCATTGGCACACCGTGTTCGCGCGCCTTGTCCTTGATGCGCTGTGCGACTAAATCCTTGCCCTTTGCCACAACGGTCGGTGCTTTTTGCGCGTTATCCTTGTATTCTAGGGCGATTGCGTAGTGCGTCGGGTTTGTGATGACCACATCTGCCTTGGGAATGGAGGACATCATGCGCCGCATTGCCATTTCGCGCTGGCGTTGCTTGATGGCCTGCTTGATTTTGGGGTCACCTTCGACCATCTTGTACTCGTCCTTGATTTCCTGCTTGCTCATTTTCAAGTTTTTTTCAAATTCCCACCATTGATACAGGTAGTCAGCCAAGCCAAGGGCAATCAGTGCCAAGCTTGCCTTAAACGCCACCGACAGGCACATGTCAAAAATCTTCATGCCAGCACCAGCAATCGTATCGACCATCATGCTTTCAAACGTCTGCATATTCGCCAAGTAGTCAATGTAAACAACCACACCGACAATGGTGATTTTCAGCAACGATTTTATCAACTCAACAACAGACCGCATTGAAAATATGCGCTTTACGCCTTCAAACGGGTTAATATGGCTGAATTTCGGCTTGATGGATTCCCCTGTGAACATAAATCCGACCTGCACAAGGTTGATACCGATACCCACCGCCAAGCTAACGGCTAGTAACGGCGCTGAGATGATTATAATTTGAATAAATCCATCAATAATGAGATTGTGCAGGCGGTCGCGGCTCATATCCTGCAATCCATCAATAATTTGCACTGTCATGTATTCATTTAGCAGTGCCATCATCTTTTCCATCATCCAGCCAGCCATAGCGGCTAAGATAGCAAATAATGATAGCACCATAACGGCGGTATTCACTTCGGCGCTTTTGAGCACCTGCCCCTTTTTACGAGCATCGTCTCTCTTTTTAGGCGTTGCTTTCTCCGTTTTTTCCTGTGCCTCGCCTGCCATCGTTTAACCACCACTTTTCTCTGGCAACCACCGCGATTGTTGTTATGTACGTGCGACTGTAAAGAGCTGATTATCGTGTCAACATTATAGATTCCCTACATGTCCCCTTATTCACCAACAATGACATATAATAGTCTCCATTATGGGACCATCAGTGTAAAGGTTTCGGCAATAAATGCGTACATTGTATCAAAAATGACACGTGTAAAGCTGACAAATGCCGGCACAAGCACAGACAACATCAACAGTCCCAAAATCGTTTTAATCGGCATACCAACAACAAATATATTCATCTGCGGCGAGGTGCGAACCACGATGCCAAGCGCGACCTCTGCCACCAAGCCCGATGCAATAATGGGTAGCGCGACATTTATCGACAGCACAAACACTTCGACAAAACCGCGTAACATCAGCGTCCCTAGCTCGGGACGTAGTTGCACCTGCCCGACAGGTATCAACTGAAACGACGCGAACAACAGCTGTATAAGCCTATGATGCCCATCGGTCATCAAAAAAGTCTCCAACAGCACGAGGTTGAGCAACGAACCAGCCACAGGTACTTGCGCATTTGTTTGAATGTCGTAAATCTGCACCATGCCGAAGCCGATTTGCGTGTCGATAATCTGTCCTGCTGTAAACACCACGCTGAAAAACATCGTGGTGATGTATCCCATGATAAAGCCAACGGCTAATTCGCCAACAATAACTAAGACCAGCCCTGCAATCGTTGGGGGCAGTGCCGCGAGGGGTGGATAATATTGTATGGCAATAAATGCCATCATCACCGATAACAGCACTTTCAAATTCATTGGTATATTGGCACGTCCAAATATCGGCGATAAGATAAAAAATGCCGACATGCGCACCACAAACAGCATAAACTGTACCACCCATGTGGTCAAGTCCCCTGTGATTGGCATTGCACTAACTCCTTAGTACAATCAAGATGTAGTCATACACCAAGAATGTATACTCTTCCAACCGTTGGAGCATCCAAGGGCCAAAAATGATGAGTGCCAAGAAAACAGAGAGGATTTTAGCCACAAACACGATGGTTTGTTCGTTTATCTGTGTTGTTGCTTGCGCTATGGATATGACAAGACCCACCACCAAGCCAAGCCCTAGCATAGGCAGGCTTAGCCATAAAATCTCCATAATGGCGGCATGTACTAAGGTTACAATATCTGCTTGTTCCACTCATATCCCCCCTCTTGCGCGCCTCTATCCCAGTCTAACTCGTTGCGTAAAATGTTTTCACCAGCGTGCCAATCGTCAAATTCCAGCCGTCTACCAAAATAAAGAGCATAATCTTAAACGGCAACGAAATCATAACAGGCGGCAGCATCATCATACCCATTGACATAAGTGCCGACGCTACCACCATATCCACAACAATAAAGGGGATATAGATGATAAATCCTATGATAAAGCCCGTTTTTATTTCACTTGTAATAAAAGCAGGGATTAGCACATGCGTTGGGATGTCGTCTAGCGTTTCGGGCGCGGGCAGCCGCGCAATATTCATAAAACTGATTAAATCCGTGTTGTGATTTTGCAATCGAATCTGCGTGTACATAAAGTTACGAATCGGGGTAATCGAACGCTCCAGCGTTTCATCTAGCTGCATTTCGCCCGCGGCATAGGGGTCCCACGCCGTCGTTTTTATCTCGTCGAACACTGGGAACATTACCATAAATGTTAAAAACAGTGCAAGCCCAAACATCACTTGGTTTGGGGGCATTTGCTGTGTGCCCAAGGCACTTCGCGTAAAACTCAGGACAATGACAATACGCGTGAACGCTGTCACCATAATGAGAATGGACGGCGCCAAGGTTAGCACCGTCAATAAAACCATAATCTCAATTGTCGTTGTTGAGTCATCTAAGGTCATATCGTCGCCTAGCAGATTAAACGGAAAGTAATCTGACAGCGATTTATTATCATCCGCGTCTGGCTCTGTGGGGATGATGTCGGGCAATGTGGGGATTTCGTTGGGAATCGTGTCTGCGGGGAAGGTAGGGCGATTGTTGGGGGGCGTTGGGGTCGCCGCCAGTGCCGTCGGTAGGAGTAGCATCGTCGGCGTGACGGTGGCAATGGCTAGTAATAGGCACATTAGTAGCGTTAGGGTAACGCGTTTCAAGCTTACTCCTCCTTTTTGCCACGTCCATGATAGCGGCTGTTTCGTTTTTGAACGCGTTCGAGCATGTCGTCCATGGCATCGGACGATGCGGCTTTCACCGTAGGCTTGTCCCCTAGTTTTTGCGCTACAGCGTCACGTTCCGCACGTCGTTTCGAAACGGGCTTTGCCTGATTTTCGGCGCGCTCCTGCTGTTCCACTTGCGCGATTTCTTCAAATAACGCCGCATCTGTTTCGTCTGAATAGGGGGGTTCTACCACAGGTCGTGCATACGACGCACGTGTTTGTGTGCGTATTGTCGTTTCGGCGGCGCGTGTGCCATTGCGCGACTCGTCGGGGTCGGCTGGGCGTGTGGCATTACGCGGTGCGTCGTCATCGGGAAAGGGGGCATGGTTCACTAGCGCGTCTGGGTCTGGTTTTACCTTACGATGGCTTTGCAACTGCGACAAAATTTCTGCCGCTTCTGCAAACGCCACTTGTTCATCTTGAATGGCGGCCGCTTTACGAGGAGACTGCCGTGCCGCGGCATAGGTGGCAGCGGCGGCGCGCGGCGCAACAGGGGTCACACCACCTGAGGGCGTTGACCCACCACCACCTGAGGGCGTTGACCCTTGGGGCGTTGAACCATCTGGTGAAATATTCTTTGGGGTTTCGCGCACTTTGCCAAGCTGTTTCATGGATTGTATCACAGCGTCATAGTCCAACGACGGTGCTTCGTCTGCTTGGTCGAGTGCCGACAACGCCGCATCAATTTTGCCGCGGCTGGGGGGCGGTGCGACCTCTTGACTGACGGTTGGTCTTACAGGACGGTGGTTCTGGCTTGGCAGCGGTTGCGTTTCCGCGTGTAATTCCGTTTCGGGTAAATACAAATAACCCGAATCCACGGTCTGCTTTGACCGAGGTGTCGGGTTGACGATTGGTGCGTCAACTGTTGTCGTCTCCTGTGCCATTTGTAATGCCTGTGCAAATGACATCGCTGGCGGCGCTTCTATCGTTTGTTTGGCAGTTGCAACATGTTGGGGCGCGGGTTCGAGTGGCATGTTAGGGCGTGCGGCAACCGTTCCTTTTGGCTTAAACCCTGCTTGCAACAATAAGTTGTGTGCAAGACGCTTGCCAAACGTCGCATTTTCCAACACCTCGGGTACCTCTGGTTCGATATCCGTCACTTCACAAAGAATCTTAATCTCCTGTTTTGTGGCGGACATCGCATACAGACGCGAACCGATTTTCACTAACAATAAACTGCTTTCAGGGGTCAGCCCTACCCGTTCTACAATGCGCAAATGCTTTGATAAGCGCGCATTGGGGTGAAATCCCCCCTTGAAAAACAGGTAGAAGCCTACTAACAGAATTGTAGTAATCGCCAGCCCAAGTAAAAGTCGCCAAATGCTGTAGCTGCCATCGCTAAGTGAAGAACGTGTTGCCGATAAGAGCAGGTTAAGCACCTATCCCAACACCTTTTTCACAGCTTCTACGACGCGGTCAGCCTGAAACGGCTTGACAATAAAGTCCTTCGCGCCAGATTGAATCGCTTCAATAACCATGGCTTGTTGACCCATTGCAGAACACATGATGACTTTCGCCGCAGCATTAAAAGCCTTAATGTTCTTCAGCGCGTCGATACCATTCACTTCGGGCATTGTAATGTCCATAATTACCAAATCTGGTGTCAGTTCTTTGTAGCGTTCCAGCGCCTTCGCGCCGTTTTCTGCTTCACCGCACACGTCAAATCCGTTTTTTGTTAAAACTTCCTTAATCATCATGCGCATGAACGCAGCGTCATCCACGACCAAAATACGATTTCCCATAGTCTAAATTCCTCCCGGTTTATCTGCTATTTGCCAGGTCCAATTCGCTTGGACGGACTAACGATATCGGTAATGCGTGCGCCGTAGTTGTCATCAATAACAACCACTTCACCCTTGGCGATTAGCTTTCCATTGACAACAATGTCAACTAACTCACCTGCCATTTTGTCGAGCACCACGATGGTACCAATATTGAAGTCCAGAATCTCTTTGATGTATTTCGTACTCTTACCCAGCTCAACCGAGACGGTCAGAGGTACATCCATTAATAAGTCCATGTTCTCGCCCATAAACTGACCGCCTGCGGAACTGCCGTCGAACGAGCCGAACTGCGCAGGTCGCACATCGACCATTTGTGGGGGCTGTTGATACATGGGTTGCTGCTGTTGTGGCGGTGGGTACCCATAGTTTGGCGGGTAGCCTGGCGGCGGTGGGTAATAGCCAGGCGGTGGCTGTTGCTGTTGTTGCTGCTGATAAGGGTCGTAGTAGCCAGGCGGCGGCTGTTGCTGCTGTTGTGGCGGTGCTTGGTTGTAGCCCTGCGACGCATAGGGGTCGTAGTAGGGTTGTTGCGTTGGCGGCATGGCAGAAGCGGGCGCACTGTAAGCCTGCTGCTGCGGCGCGGGTGGGGGTGGGGGCGGTGCTGAGGAAGGCTTCGAGGGTGAGGACATGCCCGCCGCGGCAGATGCGCCGCCAGACAATAGATTGCTGACCTGCCGTTTTGCAAAGTCCATCGGCATGACCTGCATAATCTGGCTGTTGATAAGCCCTTCCACAACCATGTCAAAGCTAGTGCGAACAATGATTTCGTCTAAGTTGGGATATACCTCCGCAGCGTCTGCAGCAAGATTCACTTGAAACGCGCGGGGGGGCGAAATGTCAATATTTATGCCCATAAGTTTGGCAAGAGAGGTAGACGACGAACCAACCATTTGGTTCATTACCTCGCTAATGGCAGACAAATGCAGCTCAGATAGTTCAGAGCTTGTATTCGTGCCATCGCCGCCCATGAGTAGATCTGTGATGATTTTAACATCCGTCTCACGCAAAAACAAGACGTTCGTGCCCTCGAGCCCTAATGTATACTGCACTTCCACAGCAACAAACGGCAGAGGGTACTCCTCTGAAATCTGACGCATGGTTGTCAGGCAGACAGAAGGCGTGGTAATATCAACTTTATGGCTTAGCAGGGCAAACAGCGTCGTTGCCGCTGTACCCATACTAATATTACCAATTTCACCTAAAGTATCAATTTCAATCTCAGATAGCATACCCTCGGTGTTGGGTATGGGGGTATGTGTCGGAAAACTGGGGGACATCTCTAGGTTCGGGCTAGGTGCCGTATGCACTGGCATTTCTGCGTCAGCCATTAGCGCGCTGGCGTCGGGCACAGCGTCGTCACTCGGCAACGTCTCGCCGCGGAGGAGGGCGTCAATTTCTGCTTGCGAAAGACCACTACTCATTCTCTGAATCCTCCTCGCGGATTAAGTCTGATATCTTAATAGCATAGCGATTATCTTTGATACCTATCGAGCCTTTGAACTTGGATAAATGCCCCACTTTGATGGTAATTGGGGCTGACAGGGAGTGGTCGAGCTGAATAATATCGCCCGCTTGTAGCCCTAATACATCACGCACACTCGTCGCTGTATCGTTAAACACAGCGCGAACAGGCAGCGGTGTCGTTTGAATGCGCGATTTAATTTCCTGTGTCATGGGCTGTCTGGAAAGATTATCGGTGGATTGGAACATCAGCTTTGTGTTCAGCTGCTTGCTGATTGGTTCAAGTGCCAAATTCGGCAGGCAGAAGTTCATCAAGCCTTCGTTGTTGCCAATTTTAACATTCAGTGTGACAAGCGCGATTGTCTCGTTTAGCGCGACAATTTGCGCAAATTGCGGGCTGGTTTCAATACGCTCAAGCATCGTGGAAATCGGTATGATTTTTTGCCACGACTCCACCAATAGTCCGATAAACTGACGTATAATGCGCTCTAGTAGTACCAATTCAATTTCCGTAAACGAACGGCTAATTTCAAGTGAGCCAGATTGGCTAGAGCCACCTAGCAAGCGTGAAATCATCACATAGGCTACGTCGGGTGCTAGTTCCAGCAGAGTAGGACCAACCAACGGTGGCATACTGACAATGGCGAGAACAACAGGCGTCGGCATCGCATTGACAAACTCTTGGTATTTAATCTCTTCAACAGAGATAACATCACAAGCACACATGACGCGCAACGTCCCTGATAAATATGAGGTAAACAGACGTGCAAACGTGTCATAAATAATGTGAAATGTCCTAATTTGTTCTTTCGAGAAACGGTTCGCGGTTCTAAAGTCGTACTCACGAATTTTAGCAGTTGTGTCATCTGCTTCCGCCTCTGGTGCCATTTCGCCGGAACTTAATGCCCCTAGCAGTGCGTCAATTTCGCTTTGTGATAGTACATCCGCCAAGGTTCACCAACTCCTTTAGGTTTGGAATGCGTCGCTATTCATCAGATTTTATAGACTGCTAGACAACGGTAAAGCTTGTAAAGCTAACGCCAACCACAGTCTCGGTCGCCAGGGCGGCATTCACAGCCGCTTGCACGCGTGTGGCAAGCCCTGTAAGGTCGGGTGATTTCATCGCTTCATCATACGAAAGGGTTAATAATTCTTTAATGATAGCATCACGCACTAAATAATTCTTTTCCAAAAAATGTTCAACATCTTCTTCGTGCGAGAGTGACAGCACGACAGAGCATTTCAGCATTTTCTTTTCGTTGTCTTTGAGGTTTGTTAAATAGGCATCCCCCGTGTCAAATGCAAAGGTTTCCGTTGTTGCTTCCCCCTCTTCTTTTTTACAAGCGGAAAAAGCAGGCACGATGAGCACCGCAACACATAACAACGCTAGTATACGGATTTTGAGACTTTTTGTCAACATAAGAATCTCCTTGTCGAAATTAGTAGGCAAGCTGAGAGCTGCTTGCAGGCGCGGCATCCGTTGCAATATCGAGAATTGGGACGATATCCCTTGCGTCGGGCGCACGTACAATCACAAACTCTACGCGGCGGTTTTGCGCTCTGCCCTCTGGCGTGTCGTTGGTCGCCTTCGGGTGATATTCGCTCAGCCCCGATGCTTCATACATAGAATAGGGCAAATCTGGGTTCGTCTCTGGCGGAAAAACAGCAAATAAATGCTTTAGCACGGCGTTTGCGCGCGCTGTACTCAAATACCAGTTCGAGGGGAACTGTTCTGTGTTAATCTGTACATTGTCTGTGTGTCCCTCGATACGAAAGAAGCCAATCATCGGCAAATAGTCCTTCCGCAGGGTGTTTATGACATCCACTAATATCGTAACCGAATCTGGCTTTAGCGCATCTTGGCCAGAGTCAAATAAAATGTCACCGCTAAGATCGATGCGAATTTCGGTGGTAGTATACGCGACAGACGCCTCATTTTGCAAATGATTGGTATTGATTAAATCGGAAATCATTGATTCTATTTCGTCCCACTCGTCGGAGCTTTCCACAAGGTCCTCCGCGGCAGGTTCGGGGATAGACGGGGCGATGGTAACATCGGTGGGTTTGGCAGGCGCGATGTATCCTTCAAAAACACCGGGCTGGCCCGATAACGCGGTGGCAACTGCTTCCCACTTTTTAGCGTCGATGGTGGAAAAGGAAAACAATAACACAAAAAATGTAAGCACTAAGGTGACAAGGTCGCCGTAAGTCGCCAACCATGCGGGGCAACTGGCTTTTGGCTTTTGCGCATTTTTCTTGCGCGCCATGCACCTACACCTCCTTTGTGACTAGGGGGGGATATGCGCCAAGTCGTTGCTCGATTATTGCTCTATTCCATCTCTGTTTCAATCGCCGCATTGGTGGCGTTTGCGAGCGCCGTTTCCTTTGTTTTGCGGGGTAAAAAAGAAAACAGCTTTTCTTCTATAATACGAGGATTTTCGCCAGCTTGAATCGAGAGCATCCCCTCTAGCATGACTTCCTTATACATCACCTCTGCCGCGGAGTACGTTTTCAGCCGCGCCGCAACAGGGTTGCAAAATACATTCGCAATAATAGAGCCATACAGGGTGGTAATCAAGGCAACTGCCATACCAGCGCCCAGCGCCGAGGGGTCTGACAGGTTTTTTAGCATGTTGACAAGCCCCAGCAGTGTGCCAATCATACCAAACGCAGGGGCAAATGCCGCCATGGTTTCGATAATGTTGGTGGCGGCTATGTGCCGCCCCTCTATTGAGGTTATCTCAGCTTCCATGATATCTTTCACAAGAGTAGCGTCAGTGCCGTCTACAATCAGCAGTACGCCTTTTTGTAGAAACGGTTCGTCGACATTTTTAACGATTTCCTCTAGGGCAAGCAAGCCCTCCTTGCGGGCGATATTTGCAAGGTCAATAATCGTTTTTATGCCAGCAACCACGTCAACTGCCTTATGTTGAAAGGCAATGCGGTACACTGCGCTAAGATTTGTTAAATCGCTAATTTTGAACGCCACGAGCATAACGGAAATTGTGCCGCCAACGGTAACAACAATGGATGGTACGTCAATCAGCCAACCTAGCTGACCACCGCCCGAAATACAACCATACACGATACAGGCCAGCGCCAGGACCATACCGGCAAGGGTAAATATATCCAATAGTAACCTACCCTTCTAAGATGTCAACATCCCTCTGATTGATGCGTTGCGGAACGCCTAGAAAGATTTTTTGCTTATAGGCAACAATTTTTTGAATGAGTGCATCAGCCGTATCCTCGACAACGACCTTTTTACCAGTGGTCATTGTGAGAACCGTATCGGGGGTTTCCTCCACAAATTCAATGAGATCGGGATTTATATAAAAGCATTTACCATTTAAGCGCGCTACCTGTATCACAATAAAACCTCCGCATCTCAACTCAACCATGGCAAGCCTAAGCCATATCATAGTTGCAAACATTATAACATACAACATGGGGTTTGTGCCAACATTTTTGAAAAAAATTTGCAATAAAATTGCGATGCCTAAAAAGATTCTTAAATAGTTGCTTTTTTCCAAAAGGAATGGCGTATTTATCCAAAAAACTAACGCATTAACAGTAGAAAGCCGCCAGCAATCTGCATTGCAAGCGGCTTTATTAGGCTGATGTACAAAAGTTTGTAACAATTTACTAAAGGTAAGAAGGATTAACGCTTTAGATTAATCAATTCTTCAAGTAATGTATCAGAAACAGTGATAACACGAGAGTTGGCTTGGAAACCACGCTGTGTCACAATCATTTCTGTAAATTCTTTGGAAAGGTCAACGTTGGACATTTCAAGTGCGCCCGATTTTAGGTCGCCTGCGCCTTTGCCCTGACCAGCCATACGGAACACAGGGATACCAGCGTTCTTAGAGTCTTTGTAAAGGTTATCGCCTACGCGGTCAAGTCCGGCTGGATTAACAAACGTAGCAAGCGGAATCATGCCAATGTCTTTCAGTAAGCCAGCTTTATCAATACCACTTATTTTACCATCAACACTAATCGAAATGTTGGTAAAATCCATAGGTATTGCCATGTTGCTCCTAAATCCATCTTCCACAGGTTCTTCCTCGCCGCCTATTTCACCTAGCACATCATCCATAGTTGCTCCAAATTTAACCCCAGTTTCAGCCCCATCAAATAGATAAGATTCCTCCCCAAGGAAAGTGTAGCCCTGCACAAACTGACCGCCAGAGGTAATCAAATAGCCATTTGCATCTAAGTACAAGTTACCACTGCGGGTGTAGCTAACTTGTTCGCCTTGCTTGACAGCAAAGAAGCCGTCGCCTTGGATAGCAAGGTCAAGGGTGCGGTCTGTTGTTTGTGTACCGCCACCGCTGAACAATACGTCAATGGCGGAGGTTGTCACGCCAAGACCAACTTGCATGGGGTTCAAGCCGCCCAAGGAGGGGCTAGGGCCTGACGCGCCGCGCAATGTCTGGTTGAACATTTCTTTGAACGATGTACGGCTTGCCTTAAAGCCTTGTGTGTTGACGTTTGCTATATTGTTACCAATGACGTCCATCTTCACTTGGTGATTACGAAGACCAGAGACGCCAGAGAACATTGATCTAACCATATGTAAATCCTCCTGTTATTCTATCAAAAGTGTACCTCATTGGCACAACTAATATATCGAACTGACCTAGGGAAACTTAACTGCCATTTGCAAATCTTTTGCGCAAAATGACATTTGATCGCAAAAAACAGGCAACATTCTCCAATTTCAACATAAAAATTGCAAAATGAGCCTGTTTGACTGACATATTTGCGTGCCAAACTAGGGGGTTGGTGTTGTCGGTGTCGTGCCTGTTGCTTCCGTTGTTGGCGCAGGCGTTGCTGTGTTAAGCATCAAGGCGAGCGCTTCGGGTGAATCAGCAATCGACGTCAGGGCGCTCATCAACACCTTGTGGCTGCCAATCATCAAAAAGAATTTATCGTCTTCAACGGTCATGCCGTCTACTTTGCCTTGAATTTTGGTTGCTGTGCCGTCTATTGAAATTTCAGCGGCGGCATACTTACCAACGAGGGCAGCACTCGCCAACAGATTCTGTGCATCACCCTTAACAACAGACGGGTCAAACACCTGCTGTACATTTTCCGACCATATTTTAGAGCCAGCCACCATGACATACGGCTTGGCGTTTTCCATGCCAGCACTGTCAACCACACCGATGTGCTGTGTTTGCGCGCCTTCGGTGTCAATCACAACACCCACAACACCCTTGCCCACCATCGAAAACGTCTGGTTTTGGGTAAAGGAGGACGCCATATTATTCATCGCTTCCAGTGACGAAAATTGCGCCATCTGGGCAATAAATTCAGTATTTTCTTGTGGCGACGTTGGGTCTTGGTTTTGAAGCTGTGTCACCAGTAGCTTCAAAAATTGATCCTTACCCATGTTGGTTTGATGTTCCTTTGTTTGCTGTGTTTTTGTTTTGGAAACAAAATCAGCGGCACTGTTGTTGCGTATTGCTTTTACGTCCATTTGAACCTCACCTATCTATCCTACGCTTGTTGGCACATTGTACACGCTATGCCAACAAGCCTTCTTATACGTCTATAATGGTTATGCCTTAAAATCGACCGAAACATCGTACTCATTCATGGGTTGTAGGGCAGACGTGCCATACAGCAAGTTCGACGTGCGTGCCATCATTGGGTTAGGCAGACTAATAATCCGTCCGCTCGGCTGCTGTTGGGGCTGTTGCTGTCCACGCTGTTGTCCTTGTCCGTGCATACTCTGTTGTTGGCTGTTGCCGCGTGACAAGTCGGAACTCATCTCACTATGGGTAATGTCAATATGCTTCATGTTAATGCCCATGTCCTTGAGGCTTGCCACAAGGTCGGTTAAACCCGAGGTGAGCATACCACGTACCTGCTCGCTCTGTGCTTTGATACGCGCTGTCACGCCGTCCTCCGTTGCCGTTAACAACAGGGTGACCTTGCCCAAATGCTCAGGGCGCAATTGAATTTCAAGCTGTGACGTGCCATCGCCCTTGACCATTTTAGCCGACTGGACAATCTGGTCAATGACATTCTGTGTGTTCACCTTAACGTCTAGCACAGGGTCTGCCGTCGGGGCCTGCTCAACCGCCGCGTGGCGTTGCACGGTGTTCGTGGTGTCTGTCATGTGGATATCTTTCGTATTGTCAACCTTGGCTGGTTGTGCCTTGGTGTCAGCATTTTCATCTGCATTTGCATCTTGGTTCGTGTCTTGGCTGGTCGATGTGTTCGACTGTCCCTTTGCCACTGCTGAAACGTCCACTGTTTCAGTGCTTGTCGCATCAACAGTACCTGAATCAGTCACTTCCGCCGTTGGCTCGTTGCCTAGCTTTGCTGCTAGGTGGTCACGCACCTTTTGCAACACAGGCACATCGACGTCAGCTGTGGCAACATCGGTCGCCTTAACCGTCACATCCACAACCTCGACTGTGGCAATGTCAACAGGTAACGCGTCAACGACTTGAATCGTCAATGTCGCGTCCTGTGTCGGAGCAACTGTCTGATTGGTCAGCGGTTGGTTCGTTAGCAGCTGGCTAATATCTGCCTTGGTGTTGGTGGTGACAGCCAAGCTGGCATCTGCCAACGCGCCTAGGTTTTCGTCAATCTTGGCTAACAGTTGTGTCAAAAACGCGTTGACGTTAGAAGGGGAGAGGTCGGACGGTATCATAATGCCAAGGTCATTTAACAGCTTGGCGATATCGTCGATATTCGTAATCCCTGTCATCTCCATAATGGATTCAACAGCAGCAGGGTCAACTTTTTCGAGCGTCTCTGGGGTAACAGCAGCATCGGTTGCCACTGCCTCTACCGTCTGCTCTGCCTTTTCGTCCACAGGTTGTGGGTTCTTGGCGGCTTGGGTCATGGCAGCGTACGCAACTAGCTCCTCAGCTGGCTTGGTATCGTCCTTCTTCGGTTCCGCCACTTGTACCTCAGATTTTGCACTTTTGCTGGCTTGGCTAAGCATAGTGCTAAAATCGGAGCCGCCGCCTGTCTGCTTTGCATAGTTGTTGCCTATCAGTTGTGTAATAGACGGTACAGCGCTATTCACTAAAGTGGTGTAATCGTTCATGGGTTGTTTCCTCCGATACGTTCTATTCCGTTGGTGCTAACGCTTCAAAAAACGGTTGTGATTCTTCAGGGGTCATCTCGTCAAATACGGCGGCTCTAGCGGCTGGCTTCATGGCGGCCAGCACCTGCGTTGCCCAGTCACCGCCTGATGCGACAAGTAACTCAGCCGCATTGGCGGGCTCCATAGCTTCAATAGTTTTCACGACACTAGATATATCGGCTAAATTTACGTCAGGTTGAGCGTTTTCTTCAAAAGCTTGTGGATATTTTGTTTCCAAATCCATTTCGCGCGTATCCAGCTCGCTTTCGCGGGCATCGAGTGCGCTTTCACGGTCGTCTAATTTTAGCTCACGGTCGTCCAGTTCCGTTGCCCGCAGTTCTAAATCCGTCTCCCACACGTCCAGAGATTCAATGTCCGAGGAAAATGTTGTCTCAAACGTATCCTCAGGATTTAGCAACTGCAACACAACTTCTTTTATCGTAAAAAAATTCAAATAGGCAAAGGCGGCAAACGTGATAATGAGCAACAGCCACAGCAGGCTCGTTACAAAAAATGTACGTATGACGGGGTGCTTCTTTTTTTCTTTTTTCTCTTTTTTAGACTTT
>JAVBKJ010000143.1:0-3282 GCA_031554075.1 Oscillospiraceae bacterium
TGCCAGTGAAGTCACCGATGCTGTGGTCGAGCGCATACACAGTGGACAATATGACGTCATCATATTGAATTTTGCTAACTGCGATATGGTCGGTCATACGGGCATCATTGAAGCCGCGCAACGGGCTGTTTCTGTGGTGGATACCTGTGTCGGACGTGTATTAGAGGCCATGAGTGCTGTGGGTGGTATGACACTTGTAACCGCTGACCATGGCAATGCTGACCAAATGTTGGCTGCGGATGGGTCGCCCTTTACCGCGCATACGACGAATCTGGTGCCACTCGTGTTAGTGGGGTCAGATGCCAAGCTGAAAGCTGGTCGTTTGTGTGATATTGCGCCCACGATGCTAGATTTAATGGGGCTTAGCCAGCCAGCCGAAATGACAGGTGTTAGCCTGATTGTGTAGTTTCCCTAAAATTTATTTTATATAAGGAGCAACAAAATGAAAAAATTCTTAGAAATCGTTGATGTTGTCGGACGCGAAATTTTGGACTCACGTGGTAACCCCACCGTTGAAGTCGAAGTCTATGCCGAGAGCGATGAAGGCTTGTTTGTTGGCCGTGCGGCTGTCCCTTCTGGAGCTTCCACTGGCATTCATGAAGCCTGCGAGCTTCGTGACGGCGATAAGAGCCGTTACATGGGCAAAGGCGTTTTGAAAGCAGTTGAGAGCGTCAATGGTGACATTGCGGAAGCACTGATCGGCTTAAATGCTATGGATCAAGTCGAAATTGACAGAACTATGATTGCACTAGATGACACCCCCAACAAGTCGCGTTTGGGTGCGAATGCCATTTTGGGTGCTTCGATTGCCTGCGCACGCGTTTCTTCCGAGGCATTGGGCATTCCTCTATACCAATACATCGGTGGCGTGAATGCAAAACAACTACCTGTGCCTATGATGAACATTCTAAACGGTGGCGCACACGCCTCTAACACCGTTGATATCCAAGAGTTCATGGTAATGCCTGTGGGCGCAACCTCTTGGACAGAAGCACTTCGTTGGTGCACACAAGTGTTCCACAACCTAAAGAAGATTCTGCATGATGAAGGTATGACCACCGCTGTCGGCGACGAAGGCGGCTTTGCACCAGACCTAAAGAGCGACGAAGATGCTTTGATTTACATTGTCAAGGCCATCGAAGTCTCAGGCTTTAAGCCAGGCGAAGATTTTATGATTGCCATGGATGCAGCTGTTGCTGAGTGGTACAAAGAAGACGGCACCTACTACTTGCCAAAAGCCAAGGTAACCATGACCCGTCAAGAGATGGTTGACAGATGGACAACATTTGCAAACAAGTACCCCATTATCTCGCTTGAAGATGGTATGGGCGAGGACGATTGGGAAGGCTGGAAAATGCTGACTGATGCGTTGGGCAAGAAAATTCAGCTTGTGGGCGATGATTTGTTTGTTACCAATGTAACACGTCTTGCCACTGGTATCGAAAAAGGCGTTGCTAACGCTATCCTTATCAAGGTAAACCAAATCGGCACCCTAACAGAAACATTGGATGCCATTCAAATGGCAAATCGCGCTGGTTACACCGCGATTGTTTCTCATCGTTCGGGCGAAACAGAGGATTCCACCATTGCGGATATCGCTGTGGCTGTGAATGCTGGTCAGATTAAAACTGGCGCTCCTTCTCGTTCTGACCGTGTTGCTAAGTACAATCAATTGCTTCGCATTGAAGAAGAATTGGGCGATGCAGCACAATTCCCAGGTCGTAAAGCTTGGTTTAACCTAAAGTTCTAATAGAGCACAAACAAAGCGCGGTGAGGAAGTTCCTCACCGCGCTTTTTGTCGTGCTTCAAAAAATACGCAAATCGTCTCAAAAAATGCAAATGTGGCAGCATGTACTCAAACGTCCAGCGATATATTATCTGTGCCATTGCGTTCAAATTCAGCAATATAGGCTGAAATACGCTCGTTTAGCCGTTCGACATCATCCGCATCAGCCGCTTCCATCTCCATATCGCGGCGCGCCAGCTCCTCCGCGAGTATTTCAAAAAAGACGGTATCTTCATAGTCCATAATGGCTTCATGTATGCCACCCTCTGCAAACGCGCGAGAAGGAATTACTTCGTTGCCAGAACGTTCGACAAGCGAAGACATGCCAGTTTTTTCACAATGCGCAAACAGAGCGGATTCGACTTCGTCATAATCGGTTAAACGGTCATCGCCGCGCATGGCATTCAACACCCAGTTACCGATGTATGCCATATCCAAGAGTCTCCGAAATTGCTTTTGAGAGAGCTCAATATTCAAAATTCAAACCCCCTAATCGTTCTAAAATGTTATTGGAAACCTGCGCCGCTATCGCAATCCTTGTTAGAACATTGCACGACACAGTAGACCATTGACCTACTCCATTATACGCTAAGTGCGTGACAAATGAAAGTACTTTTTGTAAACAAAAATTGGACTTTGTCCACCTCTTGCCGCATACACATGTGGGGAGGTGATAGACATGCACAGACTAAGACGATATGGGTGGATAGCGGCGTGTGTCCTGTTGGCAGTGATTGTCGCAGTGGTATGGTTTGCAAAGCCGTCCGCAACGGAAACAGCTGGCTCGACGTACATCAAGTGGGTGGACTTTACGCCACCTTACGAAGTGATGAAAAAAACACTGGATTTAGACGTAAAGTCTCATCGTGACGAAGCACCCGTCACCCTAGATTGGATAGAATTGATAAGCTACCTAGGGGCGAAGTACGGCGGCGAGTTTGACCGATACAAGGAAAAGGATCTACTTGCCGTTGTTGAAAAGCTCAAAGCAGGCGCAACCATGCAAGACATAACGGCAGATATGAAGTATTATGCGTATTACAAAGAAGCCTATACAGCGGTGTTAGGGGCATATGTGGGACGATATCGCATAGAAGTGCCGCAGGATGATGGCAGTGTGATTTGGAAGGATCGATACGGGCTAAAAGCATTTTCACCCGTCGCGCGCGGCTACTACTTTAACGATTACGATGATTTTGGTGTCGGACGTTCGTATGGCTACAAGCGGAAACACTTGGGACACGACTTAATGGGGAATGTCGGCACACCTATTATCGCGGTGGAATCGGGCGTTGTGGAAGAACTAGGCTGGAATCAGTACGGGGGTTGGCGCGTGGGCATCCGCAGTTTTGACACCAAACGGTACTATTATTACGCGCATTTGCGCCAAAATCGACCGTTTCACGCCACAATGGAAAAAGGTGCAACGGTTAAGGCCGGCGACGTGATTGGATACATGGGGCGGACAGGATATTCCACAAAAGAAAACACAAACA
>JAVBKJ010000039.1:0-3620 GCA_031554075.1 Oscillospiraceae bacterium
GCCGTCGATACGCTAAGGGCAGGGGGCAAGAAAGCCTTTATAGCTTATAACGGTGGTGCGATTGGCGTTCGTTATAACAGTTACTTATCGCTAGCGGAAGCCCAAAACGCGGCGGCGACACTTGGTGGTATGGCGGTGACAGGTAGCGCGTACTGCGTTTCTGTCGTGGAATCTGGGACGAATGATATCTTATTTCAATTCGACTGGGGCAGTAACAGCACGGGGCTAGGCATTATGCCCTCATTGGGAGAAGTGCCGCGTCCGATTACATGGTTTAAGGGCTATAAATATGCAGGTGCGTTTGAGTACAAGCGGATGGACGGTAACAATATTACTGTCATTGGTGTTCTTGACATGCAGGAGTATATAAAAGGCGTGATTCCATACGAAATGAACGCAAACTGGCCTATTGAAGCACTAAAAGCGCAGGCGTTATGCGCCAAATCCTTTGCGACCACCTATGTTGGAAAACATGCAAACAGCGGCTTTGACTTATGCACAACGGACGATTGTCAAGTGTACTATGGTGCGCAATCTGCCAACCAAAATTCTGACGCCGCCGTTGACCAGACGTTTGGGCAATACATACTATATAATGGAGCACCGATACAAGCCTTTTATCACTCCTCGAATGGCGGTTCAACAGAGGACATAACAAATGTATGGACGCAGGATTTGCCCTATCTGCGCGCTGTGAATGACACATTTGAGGATTTAAGCACCTCAACAAATGGGCGTTGGGAGTACACGTATACAAACGATATGCTGACCAATATCCTAAATGGTAAAGGCTACGCCAACAGCGGTATTGTGAATATGTCCGCAACGTACACCGCGGCAGGGAATGTACTCAATTTAATGCTTACGGATGCTAACGGTAAGACATTTAACTTTGCAAAGGAAAAAGCGAGGACAATTCTATCGAGCAAAACGTATAATACCTATACATATAGTCAAAGATTTCGTATTAGTTCTGGTCTTAACTTGTCGGTCATGAGCGCAGGTGGGACAACCACACGTTCGGATTTAGAAAATATGACGGTGCTTGGCTCGGGCGGTCGCCTGTCAGTGCCCAATGCCGCTACACAAATTGTGTCAGACAGCGGAGTGCTTGGCACCGTGCCACAAACGGTGGGCAATGGCACGTACGTCGTGCAAGGGTCTGGATGGGGGCATAACGTTGGCATGAGCCAAAACGGTGCGAAGTCCATGGCATTGCAAGGCTGGACAGCGGATGCGATTATTAGATATTATTTCACGGGGGTACAGATTGGAAATATTGGATAACTATAAAACCAGCGACTTTGATTTCATACTGCCGGAGCAACTCATAGCGCAAACGCCTCTGTATCCGCGCGACGCGTCGCGGCTCATGCAGGTTGACCGCGCGTCTGGCAGCGTTACGCACAAGCAGTTTCCCGATTTGCTCGACTTACTTCAGGCAGGCGACTGCTTGGTGTTAAATAATTCTAAGGTAGTGCCTGCCAGATTGTTGGGACATCGTCAGTCCGGCGGGCTTGCGGAAATCTTATTGCTGCGCGATGTGGGTAATCAGACGTGGGAATGTTTGACACGTCCCGGTCGTAAAACGCGCGTCGGCGCAACGGTGAGCTTTGGGGATGGGCGTCTTATCGGCACAGTGGTCGGTGAGCTTGAGGACGGTATGCGTCTTGTCTCGTTTTCATGTGACGGCATTTTTTTAGAGGTGTTGGAGTCGCTAGGGGAAATGCCTCTACCTCCGTATATACATGAAAAATTAGCAGACAAGAGCCGTTATCAAACGGTATATGCCGCGCAAAGTGGCTCGGCGGCAGCCCCCACAGCGGGGCTTCATTTTACGCCCGAATTGCTGACACAGATAGAACAACGCGGCGTGTCAGTCGTCTTTGTTACATTACATGTAGGATTGGGCACATTTCGTCCTGTGAAAGTGGATACCATTGCAGAACATAGTATGCACACGGAATACTATCATATTGATGCCGTCACCGCGCAAACGATAGAACAGACCAAACAAAACGGCGGTCGTGTCGTTGCAGTGGGGACAACAACCTGCCGTACATTAGAAAGTGCTTGGGCAGATGGCAGACTACAAACAGGGGAGCGAAGCACCAATATTTTCATGACCCCTGGCTATTCGTTCAAAGTAGTAGATGGATTGGTGACTAATTTTCACCTGCCGCAAAGCACATTAATTATGTTGGTTTCGGCCTTTATGGGTCGCGAACAGACCCTAGCGGCGTATGCACTAGCCATACAGGAACGATATCGGTTTTTCTCGTTCGGCGATGCAATGATCATTCTCTAGTCAATTTACGTGAGTACAAATGTAGGAGGCAATTTTTGTTTACACTAATGAAGCAAGATGGCAAAGCGCGGCGCGGTGTTTATCACACGGCGCATGGAGACATACAGACCCCAGTTTTCATGAACGTGGCGACACAGGCCGCCATCAAGGGGGGACTTTCAGCCCTCGATTTAGCCAAAGTTGGCGCGCAAGTGACCTTATGTAATACGTATCATTTGCATTTGCGCCCGGGGCAGGATATCATACGCACATTGGGGGGATTGCATGGCTTTATCAATTGGAAAGCACCAATGCTCACCGATAGTGGTGGATTTCAAGTCTTTTCGCTGGCACAGTTGCGCAAAATAACAGAAGACGGTGTGCAGTTTCAGTCACATTTGGATGGTCGTCGCATTATGATGCGCCCTGAGGACAGCATGGATATTCAATGGAAATTGGGCGCAGATATAGCCATGGCATTTGATGAGTGCATTCCAAATCCCTCACCGAAACCATATGTGGAAGCATCGATAGACCGCACCACACGTTGGCTTGTGCGCTGTCGCGAGGAATGGTTGCGACTGCAGGACGCAGGAGACGCAGTGAACCCAACACAGGTGTTATGGGGTATCAATCAAGGCGGTACTTTTGAGGATTTACGAATTAGGCATATGAATGAAATAGCGGCATTGGAGTTACCAGGCTACGCTATTGGCGGTTTGGCTGTTGGTGAGTCTGCCGAGGATATGTACAGAATTATTGATGCTGTTGAGCCACATATGCCTGTTCATAAGCCGCGATACCTTATGGGCGTGGGTACGCCACAGAATATCATCGAAGCTGTGAAACGTGGCGTCGATTTTTTTGATTGTGTCATGCCATCAAGAAACGCCCGTCATGGGCATTTGTACACGTCACAAGGCAGTATGAATATGATTAATGAAAAATATAAGGCAGATGAGCGCGCTGTAGACCCTGCGTGCAGCTGTGAACTATGTCAAAATCATTCTCGTGCCTACTTGCGGCATTTGTTCAAATCTGGTGAAATGTTAGCGCAACGTCTTGCTGTCATTCACAATTTAACTTACTACAATCAATTGATGCAAAAAATTCGAGATGCGATTGAATTAGGAACACTGTCGGAACTTCAAGAACGTTCGTTGGAACGTGTTTAGATAGTGGGTTGTATTTAGCAGTGGGATTTGATACGTAGATTGATGTGCCGATATAGACATTTTGGCGAAAATCATGCTTAGGGGACTCTGTTAGATAACTATACAAAATAAAAATTTTGTATATTTATCTAACTTGTATCTTTCTGTACAGCGTTTTA
>JAVBKJ010000083.1:0-11717 GCA_031554075.1 Oscillospiraceae bacterium
AAGCCGCAAGGGATTAGTATTGACGACATTTCAGCGACCATTGGTCGCCACACGCGCTGTGCGCGTGATAAAAACATGACATGGTTTTATTTGAAATTAGTATAAGCTGCAAACCAGCGCGAAGGTAGGAACATGATAGGAATTGCACTTGAGGGTGGCGGCGCGAACGGCGCGTATCATATGGGGGCGTACAGAGCCCTACTAGAGCTTGGCTACACGTTTGATGGATTTGTGGGCACGTCCATTGGCGCGGTCAACGCGTCAGCACTGGCGCAGGGAGACTTTCAGCAGGCGGAGGCGCTTTGGCTTAGTTTGGACTTAAACACGCTCTTTGATGAAGATGAAAAAGTGCTGTCTACACTGAAATTTGATTTTGGCATTGTTAGCAATCATCGCAAAAGTCTGCGCCGCATTTTGGACAAAGGCGGCGTGGACACAACGAAAATGCGCGCAGTGCTTAGCACCTGTATTAACGAGGACAAACTGCGCGCAGGCGGCAAGGACTTTGGTTTGGTGACAGTCGCCCTGTACGAACGACGCCCTGTAGAGATTTTTGTAGAGGACATTCCCAAAGGCGCGTTAATGGATTATTTGATGGCTAGTTCGTCGTTTCCTGGGTTTCAACCTGCTGTCATTGATGACGTCATGTACATTGACGGTGGTGTTTACAACAACTGTCCGATTAACATGTTGTTAGCAAAAGGGTACGAGACGATTATCGCAGTGCGTACCAATGCCCCTGGTTGGTTTCGTAAACTACCGCCCCATAAGGCGACGATTATCACCATAGCGCCGCGCGAAAACTTGGGCAACATGATGCTGTTTTCGCCGCAACGTATTCGTGAGAGCATCCAGCTTGGCTACTATGATACCTATCGCACCTTGCGAGGGCTACAGGGGGAGCAGTATTACTTTTTCCCCCTTGAGGAAGAGGTGGCGTTACAGCGACTGCTACAGCTGCCAGAGGAAGTGGTGCGTCAAGCAGGTAGCCTGTTAGGGCTAGCGGATATCCCCCCAAAACGGTTGCTATTTGAGCAGCTGATACCACAACTAGCGACTTTTTGTAAAATGCCGCGTCAGTTTACGTATACAGATTTCGTGCTGGGTTTGCTTGAATACACCGCAAGTCAGGTCGGATTGCCACGATTTCAGATGTATGCGCCCGACAAACTTTGCGCCCAGATTAAGGCGCAAACATTACCCATGGAGGGGACGAGTGTACTATCGCCCATTGTGTGGAACAAGTCGCTTGTCAACCGTGCACTTACGCCATTATTGCAAGTGTTATTTTAGTACAGCATAACGAAAGAAGCCCCCTACGGTTTGTAGGGGGCTTCTTTCGTTATGCTGTACTATTTTGAATTACAGTGCGACTTTTTCGATAAATACGGCGTTGTTTGTCAACATATTAATCTCCATACGCTCGGCAGGGTCTTTGGAGAGAAGTCTCAAAACAGGGCGTGTCGGCATACCGTCGTTTTGACGTAGCACCATGGCTTGAATGCCGTTGTTGATGATAACGGTTGCCCCTGTTGGGTAAATGGCGACACAGGTTGCAAAAACCTTAACAAAATCGGGGTCAAGTATGGTGTTTGCTTGTGCGTTGACGAACTCAACGGCTTGATAGGCTTCCATGCGCTTATAGCCCGCAAAACCTTCGGCACAGCTATCGTACATGTCAGCAACAGCAATGATACGCGCACCTTCGTTTATCTGTGTCCCCTTAATTTTTTTAGGACCAGTGCCATCAAAACGCTCATGGTGTAGGTTGCCAGCCATGTAGCTTGTGGCATCAATACTAACGGTATTCTTGAAATAATCGTAAAACTTTTGTGTATGTTCAAAGGGAGGCTTGTTATCTGATTGGATATCATCTAAAAACATGTCGTGCATTAAAGCGGCGAATACATAGTTTTCAGCAAGCTGAGGACGAATTTGGGAGCGGACAGCAATCGCAGCGGTAATCATGGCAACATTTACAGAATGCAGCAAAATGGGGGAGTCGATCGCAAATGTAGAAACCATGTTGATGGGTTCACGAACTGCAATGCGGACTTCCTCGAAAATCTCACGCCCCAATAGCTTGGCGGCATCGATGTCGATTTTGCGACCTCTTGTCACATTTGCTTTAATACTGTCCAACGAACCCAGAATACGCGCCTTTGTTTCGTCCGTTAGAGCGGGGCGCAACTCCACATCCTCAAACATGTCATCATCGACGTACACCGCATAAATGCCCACTGATTTTAGGCGTACAATCATTTGTTCTGTTAAAATTGTCTTTGCGCGTAATAGCATGTTGCCATTACCGCCGCGAATGTCGCAGCTAAGCATTTCACCAATTTTTAGTGTATTAATAGATATTAATTTCATATAAATTCTCCAAGCTACATTTAATTACAACAGGATTATTCTATCACACTGAGGCAATTTGTGCAAGAATTATTTATTGTCTATAAATGTGAATTGTTGACTATTCTTGCTATGGTCAGTCAGCCAAATGTAAAATATTCTAGTTATGCCAGTACTTTACAGACGTGAAACATGTATTCCATTATATAGTGAATGTACGATTATGCTGTACCCGATGACCAAAGAATATGACAAATATTGCAATGGGTTATAATGCCGACAAGGACTCAAGCGCGGCGTCAAAGTCAAAGGCCTCCACCTGCTGACGCACTTCTGAAATGATAGCAGAGGCACGCGCGCCATAGTCGTGTTTATCAAGCAAATCTAAGGTTTGCAGTGCGGCATCCATTTCGAAATTCGCCAAATGTGTTTGCAATACATCCTTGTGTGCGGTTAGGGTCGCTTGGTTGCCCTCTGGTTTTGCGGTGTCAGATTTCTCAGGAAATAGGGGCATTAGTTGCTCGTGGAGCGATAATAGCTGGGTATGTAGTGTTGGAAAATTTGCCTCGCAAGCAGCCACATTGTTAGATTTAGCGGCAATTTCAAGGGACATCGCTTGCTCGGATAAAGCCATAGCACCAACGCTCGCAAGAGAACTCTTCAGCCCATGCACCAACACACCAAAATTGTGCAAGTCGCGGATGGATAGGAAATCCTGTAGCTTCTGCGCTGAGTCTGCAAGTGAAACAGTGAGTTGCTTTAGGGTAACCTCTAATATGTTTTGCATGTTGTCAAGTCGGTCGAGCGCCATTTCGATATCGAGGGCGTTAATAGTCGCCGCGGCGGTTAGTATTTCAGAATGCACCGCTGGAGAGGTGGATTCTGTAAGCGAAATTTCTTCAATTTTCTCCGCTGGTAGCCACTTGCGAAGCATCGCAATTAATAGATTCTTATCAATCGGCTTGGCAAGGAAGTCGTCTAGCCCTTCTTGCAGTAGAAACTCACGAGACTCATAGAGCGCGTTGGCAGTAAGTGCCACGATGGGCAAACTAAGATACTTCTCGCCTAAATCGCGAATCCGTTTTGTCGTTTCAACGCCGTCCATTTCAGGCATCATATGGTCCATCAAAACCAAGTCGTAATCTGTTGCCGACACCATTTTGATGGCTTCAAACCCATTCAGTGCCACATCGGAGGTGATGTTGCAAAGGTGTAGTAATCCTGCACCAACTGTCAGATTCGTCTGTATATCGTCCACGATTAGCACGCGCGCTGTCGGAGCAGAGATGTACTGAAAGACGGTTTCCGCCGCAATAAAGTACGGGTCACCCTCCTTATAGGGTAATTCAACGGTAAATTTTGTGCCTTTTCCATATGCGGACTGCACAAAAACACGACCGCCCATAATTTCAACAAGACTTTTGGTAATCGTCAGCCCTAGCCCTGTGCCCTTAATATTGCGGTTGCGCTGCGTATCTAGCTGGCTAAAGGGCATGAATAGGGCATTTTGCTCCTCTGGTTTTATGCCGATGCCCGTGTCCTCTACCGTTATGCGAATCAGACCATCTGTAATGATACAGCCAAGCGTAACGGAACCCTCAGCGGTAAATTTTATCGCATTAGAAAGTAAATTGATAATCACTTGTTTAATACGGACGTCATCGGCTAAAACGGGCTCGATTTCGCGCAAAGACAACGCATTGATAAAGGTCAAACCCTTGGATTTTGCATTAAATGTCATGATAGAGATGATGTTCTCTAGCATTAGTGTTAGGTCAAAATGGACTGGTAAAATGACCATTTTCCCAGATTCTATTTTGGATTGATCCAAAATATCATTTATAATCCCAAGCAATGAAACAGCCGCCATTTGCAAATCCTTGACAAATCGTTCCTGTTTCGCCGTCAGTTTTTCGGCAAGCAGTAGGTCAGCCATGCCCACAATGGAGTTCATGGGCGTCCTGATTTCGTGGCTCATATTTGCCAAAAACATACTTTTGGCGATGGTGGCTTCCTCCGCTAGTTTGCGCGCACCCTCTGCCTGATGTCTGGCTTCTTCCGCCATTGTCGTCATGTTCACAAGTTCAGCCGTTCGAACAGCTACTTGCTCCTCTAACGCTTCCGCAAATTGTTCGCGCTGATCCTCGATGTTCTTGCGCATGACAAGATTTTCGATTAAATGCGCTGTATTACATAAAATACTCTGCTCTTTTTCCGAAATAGTCGTCTCAAAATGATATTCCAACGATAAAAAGCCGCACAATGTGCCGTTCAAAAACAGCCCCAGCACGTACACACGCTTCGCATAGTCACAAACGGGCAAAACGGCGGCCGCTATGGATTGGTCAATGAGGTATAGGGTGTCGGGCGACGTGATTTTCTGTAGCAAAGGACCACAGCTTAATAATTGCCCTGTGTTGGGGGCAGATTTTGTAATCTGACAGTATGAGCCTACCACATCACAAAGGTCATCATCAAATATCATGCCAATGCTAACGCGCTGACAGCGATACGACTCACAGAGCATTTCAGTGGTTTGCGCAAATGCGTCCTGCACATCCATAATGGCGTGCAAGGAGTTTAGTAATTTGTTATAGGACGAAAGTTCGTCGAGCGCGGCGTATAAACCTTGTTGCGCCGCTTTCAAATCGGTTATATCCACAGAATGCTGCACATGGACAACTTTATTATCAATCCAGTGGATGAGCCTGTCGGTGTTTTGATAGTAACGTTTTGTGACGGTGTTATATTCCTCCCACACGATGGGAGGCGAATCGACAGTGGTGAGCTTTTGAATCGGGCAAAACGAGCAGGGTTTCGACATGTCTGTTTGCAACACTTGCCAACACACTTGCCCGGTGGCGTTTTCCAGATCAAAGGCATTTTTCATAGCATCGTTTATAAACAGGATTTCACCTGTGTCTATGTCCGACACATAAATTAATGAGTTAATATTGTTGAGGACGCTCGTTAGTGTAGATTGGTTATTGCGCATGTCTCGGAAATTAATGGCAGACTGCTTAATCACGGTGTACATCATGAGCGCGGTGCTGACAAATTCTAGTTTTTCCGCCGTCCACATGTGGTCGCCGAACAACTCAATATAGAAATAGCTGCCTAATTGATCCCCTGTGCGAACACCGAACAGCTTCCCGCGAAATAAGTCGCGCACACCAGAGGTGGGAATTGGTTGTGTCTCTGCCGCCATGGTCATCATTTTGGTAATAACTTCTTTGCAGTAGTCTGGGTCAGGGCAGTCAGGATGAATGCGCATGAGTAGAATACTGTCGTTGGGCAAACAGGCGATTAGTTTCACACCACCCAACAACTCCAAGGTATCAAAGATGAAATTGGCGTTTTTTTGTACGCGCTCACTGGCTTGGATTCTATCCATGAAGTTTTGCACAAAACTATTGAGTCCTGCAAAGATGGACGTGTATTCTTGTAGCATTGTCATCACACCTACTTCGTTAACAGCTGTGAGTGTATGGGGTAGTTGTCAGCAAGGACATAGGCGGTGACGGTATCGGGCAGTGCGCTATCCGAGGTTATGACGATGCTCTCTAGCAGACCGTCTGGGGTGGCTGTGACTGTTGTGTTGCGTGTGTAGTACAAAGGCAGTGGCGTGCCGTCCTCTGCCACCAACAGAACACTGTACACATGCGCCGCAGAGAGTAGTGTCGTGCTTGAAAATGCGGCTGTGACAGACTTTTTGTCGCGCGTTATAGCTATGTCGCCCACACCATCAGGACGTGTGGCAGCAGGATACGATTGCAGATTCATGCCACCTATGGCATTCAGTACCCCTGTTTTGGCGTCACTCATGCCCATAAGCTTTAAGCCAAACCCGTAGTACTCGATTTCGTCGCAATTCATGCTGGCAACAAGGGTGCCAGGGGCAAAGGTACCGTCCTTTAGCAGTTGCGAGGAAACGCGATACCGTCCAAAAGGCATGTCCCAAGAGCCGAAAAAGTTGATTTTGAAGCCATCATAGTTGCGTAGCGTGACCAATCCATTTTCATAATGCAGAAGTAACGGAAAGCGTACTTGCAAGCTTGGGTCATACGTTGTCGTGCCATCTGCCGATAGCTTGCCGCCAACAACCCAAAGCAATGTATCGTCGCCAGCGGGGGCGACTGCCCCGGCTAGGTAGTGCAACGAATCAAACCCAATTTGATTATACGAGGGTAGCATGACAGGGTTGGGTACAGACAAACGTGATAGCTCGATAACAGACGCCTCCCCTTGCCCATGTTGGGCGAGGGTAAAGGGATTGGATGCGCCCTCTGGCTTCGCAATGGTGAATGTGACCGTTTTTTCAATGGGGGTGGCATCACGACCAGCAAACGCTTTCAAACCAAACCGTGCAGGCTCTGTTTTGTAGGGCGCTTTTAGGGTGATGGTAACAGTGTCGCCGTCATTGCCCCACCGCTCCTGTGGCGTTAGAATGATAAATCGACCACTAGCAGATACATCGACACGCACAGCAGTGTCGGGGCTAACGGTGACTTGGGGGGCGCCGTCCAACAAGGAGGGGACAGTGTCGCCCTTTTCGCGTACGAATAGCCCTAGGCTAAGTGGCTCGTTCGCCGCAAGGGTGTCGGGCACTTCGGGCTGATAAGCCCCAAACGGTGATAAATGGAAAAGATACGCGCCATCGCGGGGCAATTCTTCGCCGTCCACATTGGTGTTGGGGTCTGCACGACCTGCCTCTGACAATGGGTAATCATAGGGCATGAAGAACACTTCGCCACTCTCGCCCGCAATGTACACGCCGTCAAACCCTAGGGCAGGGGAGGCGTTTAGGTCGTTACGTGCCTCATGAATAAGTTGGTACGACCATTTGAGCCGTCCTTCTTTTGTGACGCAGAAGAGCCGACCCTGACCAGAGCCGACATAAATGTTGTCTTCACCATCGACAACGGGGGAAGAACGAATAGGCTCAAAGGTATCAAACGCCCATACGATGTCGCCTGTTTCAGGATGAAGCGCGTAGAGTGTGCCATCGGCGGCTGGGATAATAATTGTACCGTCAGATAACGCGGCGGCACTGGCGTAGATATGGTCGCCAAGTGCCGTTTTCCATAGGGTTTTACCATTTTGCTGGGATAAAGCACGAACATATCCATCAAAACAGCCCATAATGGCAGCACCGTTTTCCTTGGCGCTCGTTAGCAACGGGCTAGAGGACACACTGCCTAAACCACCGCGCAGCCATTGCCGTTTTGCCGTGCCATCAAAGCTGTAGCAGTACATATTTTGCAGCACTTGGGCGCAGGTACCAAAAAAGAGACGTCCTGTGTCAGGGTTTACGGCGGGGCTCGTCCAAACCATTTCATTGGCTAAAAAAGCGGTGTTTTTTTCGCCTGTGCGCGCGTTGAGGTTGTAAACCAAATAGTTGTCATTCGGGGCTAAGAGACTGCCATCGGGCAATAGCCCAATGTTCCCCTCAAACCAACCTAGATTATAGGTTTCAATGTTGTACTCCGATTCCACTTCCGCAGGCGTTTGCCCCTTGAAGGTCCAAAGCTTGACACCTGTTTGTTTATCAAGCGCATAGACGTTGCTGTCGCCAGAGCCGAAATACAAGTTGCCGTCATTGGTAAGCAGGGCTGAGGAGTCGATAATATCCCCTGTTTGAAATTTCCATTTCAGCGTGCCATCCAAGTTAATGGCATAAAAATGGTTGTCGGCAGAGCCTATGTAGACAGTGCCGTCCTTATCCACCACTGGCGAGGAGAAAATCCCCTTACCAGTTTGAAAGCGCCAAGGGGCGAGCCCCGTGTTCTCCTTGGGCAGGATGGGGGTGCGCCCGTTTTGCAGGGCATTGGCGCGAAATTTAGGCCAAGGACTTTCGGAATCGAGCGGTAGGGTATAGTCAAATACCCCGTCGGTTTGCGTCGTGTGACCAGATACCGTCAGGTCGTGCGGCGTCAAGGGTACAAAAAACAATAGGTAGGCGGCACTGAGCAGAACACCCAATGCAGCCAGAATCACGAGAACAACAGTCTTTGCAGAACCTTGTATATGTCGCACGATAGCCTCCTATAAGCCTTCTTTTGACGCTAAATACTCATCAAATGTGGTGGATTTGTCAATAATGCCGTCTGGCGTAATTTCCATAATGCGGTTGGCAATTGTTTGGATAAATTGATGGTCATGCGAGGAGAACAGTAGGTTGCCCTTAAAGTCCGCAAGACCAGTGTTGAGGGCAGAAATGGATTCCAAGTCAAGGTGATTGGTGGGTTGGTCGAGCAACAGGATATTCGCGCCGCTCAGCATCATACGCGAGAGCATACAGCGCACTTTTTCGCCGCCAGACAAAACCTTCACTTGCTTAAAGACATCATCGCCCGAGAAAAGCATCCGACCCAAAAATTGGCGCAGATAACTCTCGTGTTGATCCTCTGAGTACTGTGCAAGCCATGCCATAATGGAGTCATCATTATCATGAAAAAACGGGGTATTATCCTTGGGGAAGTAGGATTGTGACGTACTCACACCCCATTTATACGTACCGCTGTCGGCATTCATTTCGCCCATTAAAATCTTGAATAGGGCGGTGTGTGCCAGCTCGTTATCGCCAACAAAAGCGATCTTATCACCATGGTGAAGGGTAAAGGATACGTTGTTGAGCAGTAAAACACCGTCTACGGATTTTGTCAGCCCATCGACAAACAGCAAGTCCTTGCCCGCTTCACGGTCAGGCTTAAAGCCAACCCATGGATAACGGCGCGAAGAAGCAGGCAATTCGTTAATCGGTAAATTTTCCAAGAGTTTTTTGCGAGAGGTGGCTTGCCGTGCCTTGGATTTATTAGCAGAGAATCGGGTAATAAAGTCTTGTAGCTCCTTGGCGCGATCTTCACTTTTACGGTTTTGGTCTTTCAGCAGCTGCTGCATGAGACGGCTAGAGTCGTACCAGAAGTCGTAGTTACCCACATAAAGCTTGATTTTGGAGTAGTCAATGTCAACTGTATGCGTGCAAACCGTGTTTAAGAAGTGACGGTCATGGGATACGACGATGGCGGTACCCACAAAATCTAGTAAGAAATCCTCTAGCCAATGAATGGACTTATAGTCTAAGTTGTTGGTAGGCTCATCTAGGAGGACGATATCAGGGCGACCAAATAAAGCCTGTGCTAACAGGACTTTCACTTTTTGGCGACCGTCAAGTTCTGACATGATGGTTTCATGAAGTGCCACAGGCAGTGCTAATCCCTGTAATATTTTGGAAGCTTCGGATTCTGCTTCCCAACCGCCCATCTCGGCAAATTCGCCTTCAAGCTCGGAAACGAGAACGCCATCCTCGTCATTAAAATCAGGCTTGGCATATAACGCTTCTTTCTGTTTGGAAATCTCGTGCAAGCGGGCATTGCCCATAAGCACAGTTTCCATAACGGTAAAGGCGTCGTACTTGTTTTGGTCTTGTTTAAGGATAGACATACGCACATTGGGCTGCAAAAATACGTTGCCGCTGGTGGGCTCTAATTCGCCCGATAGAATTTTGAGAAATGTCGATTTTCCCGCGCCATTAGCACCAATGATGCCATAGCAGTTGCCAGGGGTAAAGCTTACATCAACATTTGAAAATAGCTTAGAAGCACCGAAATGCAGACTTAGGTTTGAAACGGTTATCATGTTTATCTCCTTGTTTTGGTTTATACAATTTGGCATATTATATATTATACACGAAATTCAATAAAAGGCAACATACGACAGACGATGGAGTTGCAAATACTAGCTATATATGATAGAATTTTCCAAAGTTTAGATATTTTGGGAGTGGGGGTGGCGGTATGCGTGCGATGAATGGCGATCTGCGGCAGAATATTGCCCTCATTGGATTGCCGGGTTGTGGCAAAAGCACAGTGGGCGCGCTGTTGGCAGAGGCACTACAGTGGACGTTGGTGGACACAGATATCATTTTGGCACAACATACAGGGCTGACAAAGACGGCGATGATGGCAGCACATGGTGAGCAGTACGTACGAGCGTTGGAAGCGGCGATTATCATGCGGGCGTGCAAACTGTCAAGCGTAGTCATCACCCCCAGCAGCGGTGTGGTGCTGTTGGTTGATACGATTACGGTGTTGCAACGGTCGGCGCAAGTTGTGTATCTAAAACGCAGTTGCGAAAGTATTTTGAGCAACGGGGTGTATACAGGTAAGGCGCACAGGACGGAAGCAGAGCGCATTTATCGGCTTGATGCACAGCGGTCAACACTGTATGAAAAATTCAGCGATATTGCCGTCGAGAACGAGTGTGAATGTGACAAAGCAGTGTCAGAGATTATGGCATTACTGAGATGTTCAGAATGTTTCCCGTTTTAGCAATTCTTGACGCAATAAAGGCAAGGGAGATGGAAACTTCACATAGGAGCGTGTTGAAAAATTGCGCTTGCAACTATTGCAAATTTATGGTATAATTGTACGTATAAAACATTAGAAATTTGGTGGAAGTATGATTAATCCAGAACAATTAGAAATGATAACAGTCGACATGCTGGTGTCGGTGTCACATACATATCGGAAAGTAATGAAGGTTTTAGATTTCAAGAAAATAACAAAGTCGGTGAAAAGCAAGGAGCGCGAAAAGGCTGTCGGCGCAATTGGATTTACACCAGAAAGATTAACGACATGCTTGGTTCTACAGTTTATGAAGGATGTGTCCGACAGAGAATTTGAACGGGTTTTTATCAGAGAACAACGCGGCAAAATGGTTTTGTAGGTTTGGTCTGACAGAGAAGACCCCCGACTATACAACACTTTTGTAGACAGTAGCGCCCTTGCGCGCAAGCTTGCTATGTGGGAAGCGCGAGATAAGGCGATTTCGGCAGGTTATGAACGATAAAACAACGAGGTAATTGAAAAGTTTGCGAAGGACAAGGAGATTCGCATAGGGTCGAAGGGAAGAGAATAAGTATTGGATTGGGTGAAAAAACCAAAATTGTGCGCCAATTAACATTTCTGCATAAAAAATACGACTGAAATTGTAAATTAAATACAATTTCAGTCGTGTAGCAGCGTTAATTTCTCATTTTACTGAGTAATTCCCCTATTTTGGGCAGACTACCCCCTAGGTGCTAGTTTTCAAGTGCGATTAGTCGCTTAACATTGTATGCAATGGCATATAAATACTCTGCTGCTTGATTTTTTGCTACACCTTGATACCTGACTCGCTTGTTCTGCTTTGAAAATGTCCTCTCGTATGGTGAGCGGAGTTTTGATATCCAACTATCCAAATCTCTGTTTTTTGCCTTCATGTTTTCCCTTAAAATGACCATGGGATGCAATCCCTTTTCAAGCATTTTACCAATTGCCCCGATGTAGCCTTTATCCGCTAACACTGCCCCTTGTTCGGGCAAG
>JAVBKJ010000004.1:0-6143 GCA_031554075.1 Oscillospiraceae bacterium
GGTATGCTAACGTTGGGTATCCCCTCGTTTCGTCTTGAAAAAGATGTCATTAATGCTGAAATCGATGTTTTGCGTGAGCTGGGTGTTGACTTTCAGACAGAAGTGGAGGTTGGCAAACAGGTCAGCCTACATGATTTACGAAAACAAGGTTTTGAAGCGTTTTATCTGGCGATTGGCGCACAGGCTGGCAGACAATTGGGGCTATCAGGCGAGGACGCGCCCAATGTGTTGACTGGTGTTTCCTTTCTACGTAGCGTAAATCTCGGTGAGGATTGTAAGCTGCTTGGCAAAGTGGTGGTCATAGGTGGCGGCAATGTAGCCATCGATGTGGCACGCGCCGCCAAACGTGTAGACGCCTCCCAAGTTGACATGTTCTGCTTGGAAAGCCGCCCACAAATGCCTGCCTTACCAGAAGAAATTGAAGAAGCCTTAGCGGAGGACATTGCCATCCACAATGGGTGGGGTCCGAAACGCCTGATTTTGGAAAACGGACGTGTCACAGGGGTCGAATTTCGCAAGTGTCTTTCCACCCTTGACGCAAACAAGCGATTCAATCCCGTTTACGACGAGGCGGAAACGATGGTCGTTGCCTGCGACTACGTACTGTTATCTGTTGGGCAAGCATTCGATTGGGGGCAACTCCTAGACGGCAGCCGTATCGAGCTAAATGCCAATAAAACCATCAAAGCCGACCCCGTCACACTTCAAACCGCCGAGCCAGATGTGTTTGCGGGTGGTGACGCGTTTACAGGACCACGCTTTGCCATTGATGCCATCGCCTTGGGCAAGGAAGGCGCTATTTCAATCCACCGCTATGTCCACCCTGGTCAAAGCCTTGTCATTGGCAGAGACCGCAAAGAGTACATATCGCTAAACAAAGCCAATGTCGTGTTTGACGGCTTCGATACGCAAGTGCGCCAAACGCCTGCCGCGGCTCATGCCAACCACGCGAAACCCGTCTTTAAAGATACACGCGTCACCTTTACCGAAGCACAAATGCAAAAGGAAACAGAACGCTGTTTGGGCTGTGGTGCGACCATTGTGGAGGAATTTATATGCGTCGGTTGCGGACAATGCACCACAAAATGTAAATTTGGTGCGATTACCTTAGAGCGCGTCTACGATAGTGCTGGTGTTGCCTATGAGGACTTAAAGCCTGTTGTTGTGCGTCAGGTACTCAAACGCAAGGTGAAAATTGCGGCGAAAAAGTTTACCAAAGTATTCAAAGCCCCCGCGCAACGATAGGTGGCAGTATGCACGAACTTGGCATCATGTTTCATATCGTTAAGACAGTGGCAGGCATCGCAAAGCAAAATGATGTATCCAAAATTGACACCCTCGTACTGCAAATCGGTATGCAATCACCTGTTGTGCCGCAGTACATAGAAGCCTGTTACCCCGCGGCTGTCGATGGCTCAATTTTGGAGCATACAAAGCTAGTCATCGAACGCGTTCCCGGCAAAGCATTTAACATCAAAGAGATTGTCGCCTGCTGACACCCCATCACGCAACCGCACCCCCCACCAAACTAGGACGCATCCAAACTCTTATTAACCTTAAATTGGAGGATGAATCAATGTTTCTTTTCGAATCATTAACATGGCAAACCTGCCTCATGTGGGTTGCCGTAACAGCTGGATTGGTTATCTTAAATGAACTCGCACGAGCCAACAAATGGGTTTCTCTGTTTATGTTCATTGCCCTACCTCTAGCACTCACAATCCTTGTCTGGCCCACCACAGCAGGGCAAGGCTCTAGCACAGGCACATGGTTTCACTGGGTGAAAGTATACTCTGCGTTGGCAGGTTGTTTAGGCTTTATGGCCATTCGCTTTATCAAAAAATGTGAAAACAGTAAAGCATGGATGCTATTTCCACCATTGATTCTTGCGCTCAACATTTTAGAAGCCGTTATCCGCGACTTCCAAGTGTTTAGCATGAATGGTTTTATTGACGGCGTCACCATGATTGGCGGTCCTTGGAACATCATGAACGGCATCGCAGGCCTTATCAATATCGTCACCATTTCTGGTTGGATGGGTATTCGTGTCGGCAAAGGACGCAGCAGAGATATGGTCTGGCCCGATATGCTATGGTTCTGGATTATCGCCTATGATTTGTGGAATTTCGCGTATGTCTACAACTGCGTATCGGACCACAGTTTTTACGCAGGCGCGGCATTGCTTATCTCCTGCACCATCCCACATTTCTTCCTCAAAAAAGGCGTATGGCTACAACACCGCGCACAAACCTTGGCGTTTTGGATGATGTTCACAATGAGTATCCCCGCGTTTGTCAGCGACTCTGCGTTTGCTGTCAAATCGTCCCATAATGAAACCGCACTCATGGTAGTGTCGTCGCTGGCGTTGCTATCTAATATTGCTGTTTTAGTTTACCATGTCTATCGTATCGTTAAGTACAAACGCAACCCATTGAAGCAGGAAATCTATCCTGAACTAAAAGAATACAAGGCTGTTGTCGCTGAAAATCGATAAGTAAAAAACAAATTGAGCGCCATGTGTAAATTACACATGGCGCTCAATCATTGTCATATCGTAACGAGTGGAATACGTTACGCTTTTTTCTTCTTACGCTCTTTGGAGATAACCATATATCCCCAAAGTCCTAACAGCACCGCAACCGCTACGTCAACAGATATTAGCACCACCTGCCAAACTGGTAATTTGTAACCTGTTATGGCGACACTCATAGCGTTGCTGTTTGCCACCGTGTATAGAACATTTTTAACAGACTTACGCATAACAGAAATCGCTGTCGCATCAGTCGCGGTGTATTGGGGGGCTGTGCCGCCTTGGTTTAAGAACAAATCACCGCCGCCACGAATCATCTGATTAATGTTTAGGAACGGCTCAAGTCCGTAATCGGTGATCACCATACCACGGAAGCCCCACTCATTGCGCAACACTTCGGTTAGCAAGGCGTAGTTGCCGCCAGCCCAAACAGTACCAATGCGATTAAACGACGACATCATCGCGGTCGTTCCGCCCTGTTTGACAGCAATTTCAAACGGTTTTAGGTAAATTTCGCGCATGGATTGTTCATTTAACCATGTTAGCAAGCCGTTTAAGTCACGATGTGTTTCTTGGTCATTCACAGCAAAATGCTTCACAAAGGTGTATACACCCTTTTCGTTAGCCCCTGAACAAACTTGGGCTGCCATTTCGCCAGACAACAGTGGGTCTTCGCTATAATACTCCCAGTTTCTGCCTGCAAAGGGAGAGCGATGAATATTCACAGCGGGTGCATACCAACCAGAATAGGGTAGCTTGTCGCCCCGTTCATCCCCTACCAACGCTTCATTGCCCACCATAATTCCTTGTTGATGTGCAATCTCTTTGTTCCACGTTGCGCCAACAATGCACTCGCTCACATAAGAACAGGTGTCGTAAATGGGGACAGCGTCCGAGCTTGACATGAAATTGGTGAAGCCCACAGGACCGTCGGCATCTGTTGTCTTTGGCTTTCCAATGCTTAGGATATCAATCGAACCAAATGCGCCACTGCGAATCAAATCTGACATTTGTTCTGGGGACAAACGGTTGAGCAGCTCATCCCATAGCGGGTCGTCATACGACTTACCAGCCATTTCGCTAAGATTCGGCGTCGTGGTAGATATGCCCTGTTGTGGCAAGCTGTTGGCTTGCCAAGGCTTGCCCGCGTCGTCCACAGTGTATTGTAACGAGTCGAAGAAAGCTTGTGAAATTTCACGACCCTCTGCCGTGGGAGAGGTCGGGAACATTTCCCAATTGTCGCGTGTCATGTAGCCGTTTGCCTTTTCAATCTGGCTTGAAACATCGTCAAAACGATTTTCCACTGTGTAGCCAGTTTTTTCATCTTGCATAAACAAAACATCCGAGGCGACTGTATACGATATCGTGTCAATAATCTCATGGGCATTCTTTGCAATTTTGATATCGTATGTGCCAGCTTCCAGTTCATAACCCTTGTGACCATTGCCGTTGGCATCATTGTAGTCATAGGATTTCATGTCTGACGCACGCAGTGTCAAGGTAACCGTATCTTCACCAGCCTTTGGAATTAACTTTGTTTTTTCAAACGCCCCCAGCACAACATGAGGCTTTTGAATGCCGCCCGCTGTGTACGGTGGGGTGTAGTACAGCTGAATGACATCTTTACCATCAAAGTCGCCGATATTCTTCACATTGACCGATACGGTAATGACATCGTCCTTTGTGATGGTTGCGACGCTAGACAGTGTGGGTGTTGTTGTCCATTCAAAGTTTGTGTAGCTCTTGCCGTAACCAAACGGGAACACTACATTTTCTTTGTACCACTGTTCATTGTCCATGCCGCGCGTTTCATAGTAACGATAGCCTACGTAGATACCTTCTTCGTATTCCACAAAATAGGCATTTTTACCCTCACCATTGACTGTGTACTTGTTGCTCGTTCCTGTTTGCTTATTATCACCAAAATTCTGCCATGTGGGGTCTTTGGTGAAGTCGCGTGCAAACGTATCCACGGTGTGCCCCGATGGATTCACCGTGCCGTTGAGTATTTTACCAAGTGCCATAATGCCGGAGCTACCAGGGCTACCAATCCAAACCGCACCGCGGATATTGGGCTGATAGGCATAGTGATTGGGATCATCTAAGAACCCTAACTCCATCGCCTGACTGCAATTGATAACCACAACGACATTGTTAAAATTGTCATTCGCTTCTTTTAGTAAAGCCGTTTCGTTCGCGTCCAGCTGCAAGTAGTGGTCTGTCATGTTACGTGCGCCTGCAATCTGTTTGCCTTTGTTGTCCACCATCGTACGCGGTAGGTCAAACCCCTCACCGCCAATGCGAGATATGACGACGATGGCGGCATCGTTATAATTGGTGTAACTACTTCTGATAGCATCGGTATAGCTGTCGATGGGGGTTTCGCCAGTGCCGAAACCTGTAATATCATACGAGCCGATACTAGGATTGCCTTTGCGACCTTTGCCCGATACATTTGTATCCGAGTAGAAATCGAACAATGTGGTATTGTACGTAAACCCAGCATCCGTAAGACTTTGGTAGATGGTGCTTACATTCTCTGACTTCACGCCGCCAGAGCCGCTACCGCCCATAACGAGATTCACGGAATTTTTACCAAATACCGTTATCTTAGCACCCGTTGCCAAAGGCAGACTTTGCTCGTTTTTGAGCAAAATACTGCCCTCTTCGGCGACTGTAATGTTGAAATCGTTTGCGGCTTTGAGAACTTCTGCCTTAGTTTCGTAATCACGCACAAAGAGATTTGCCGATTCGCCAACGCGCACACGCTTGCCACCAAACAGAATGTCGAACGTGCCACTAATAAAGCTAACCTGCGTTAACACAAGTGTCAATGTCAGCAGGATCACCAGAACGATGGCTGTGACACTCAACCATATCCTTGTTGACTTTACATTCCATAATTGTTTCATATTCATCAACCATTTCTCCGGCGACTCATCAATATAAAATACCCCATCCTTCTGCCGGCAAAAAGACGGTTTCCATTCATCGCTCGTATGGGTACAGCCGCTATGATTCAAAAGTGGCTGTGTCACAACAGTGGTTTCTAACAGCTTATCACCGTTCGACGTTGTGCCACAGCCCTATTTTGATACTATTTGCCGTCAGTATTGGTCGTAACAGGGGTCCATGTCAACTCTACATCGCTATTAAGCTTCACACAATCGATGATAGGACCGCCAGTGCCGCCGTTGAGGTATTCATTTTCAAGAATGGTCAGGCAGATTGTGTTTTCACCAGCCACTAAATCGATGGTACCTACATTGTAGTCACCAAAGGTTTTGTCCACGCTTGAACCGCTATCAGACAATTTGAACGGGGCATAGGCGATGGATTCATCGTTGACAGCAACGTCAAAAATGTCGGGATTCAACTCGACTGAACCAATCTGTGAGCCCATGCGAAGCGTTAGCGTTGCCTTGGTTGCCTCGGGTGCTGTGATGACAAAATCAAAGTATAAATCAGTTTTGTTGAGGTCAGTTAGGAAGTAGCCGTTGCTTGCATTTTTACCTGGAATCACCATGCTGGTTTCAAACGCAATGTTAGAAGGACCAGCACCCATTTTTTCTGTCAGATTGACGTACTCAGCCTCAAACACAAACTCATTGCC
>JAVBKJ010000001.1:0-8752 GCA_031554075.1 Oscillospiraceae bacterium
TTAACAACTGAGGAGAACTAATCTCATGTCTAACAAAAATTTAGTTCCTAACGCTAAGGACGCATTAAACCGTTATAAGATGGAAGCCGCCACAGAAGTTGGCGTTAACTTGAAACAAGGTTACAACGGCGATTTGACCTCTCGTCAAGCTGGCTCTGTCGGCGGACAAATGGTCAAGAAGATGATCGAGCAAGCAGAAAAGAACATGCAGTAATTATTGCTTTCTGTTTACCCGCTTAGATGAAGAAAGAGTAGGTGTCGAATCATGAAACGTGTTTTGATTTCCCAAAAATTCAGTAGTCAGGGTGACCATTAAGGAATAGCTTCGGGCTGTAGCAACATGATGTATCCATCATGAAGCTACAGCCCTTTTATAAATTACTTTATGCTATTATCGAAGACGCGCCATGGTAAACTCGTCCACATACTGCCCGTTACGGATGCTAGCTTGGACAAGTGTTCCCTCGATGACAAACCCAAATTTTTGATATAATGTAATCGCACGCTCGTTGTCTACAAACACAGATAGTTCCAATCGTTTCAGCATAAGCCAATTATCTGCCACATCGAGCATTGCTTCCATTAATTTTGTGCCGACCTTCATGCCTTGATAGTCCTTGTGAACCATCAGAGCGATGGCGCCCATATGCCGTTTGCGAAGATTGGCGTGTACATTCAAACTTGCCCAGCCAATAATACCATCGCGGTTTTGGATTTCTTTGCAAACAGCGACAAAGGCGTGTGTATTTGCGTCCATCGACTGAATATAGTCCTCGTTACGTTTTATGCGCTCTGAGGGGATGCCCAACATATTCTCAAAAACGCCTGGCATACGACGTAAGGCGTTCAGCCCTTCGCCGTCCCCTGCTTGCACAGGGCGAATAATATATTCCATTTTTGCACAACCCTTCCTAATTCTCATCAAAACTCAAACAGTTAGCGCTTATTTACACACCTGAATAGGCGCTAAAGCCGCCATCAACAGGAATGACAACTCCTGTGACAAAGCTAGATGCTTCATTGCTTAACAACCATAACAATGTACCCAACAGCTCCTCAGCCTCTCCAAAACGTCCCATCGGGGTCGCTTTGAGAATTTTATCCGTCCTTGGCGTTGGTGTGCCATCTGGGTGAAACAACAGAGCGCGATTCTGGTTTGTCACGAAAAATCCTGGGGCAATGGCATTCACACGAATCCCAACATGCGAAAAATGCACCGCCAACCACTGCGTAAAGTTGCTAATGGCGGCTTTGGCACCCGAATAGGCTGGAATTTTCGTTAGCGGCGTAAAGCTATTCATAGACGAAATATTCAAAATACTGCAACCCTCGCGACTCACCATATCCTCTGCAAACACCTGCGTGGGGATTAGCGTGCCTAAAAAGTTTAGGTTAAACACAAACTGCACACCTGCTGTGTCCAGATTGAAAAAGTTGACAATATCCTTATCTAGGTCGCCTTCTTCGTAGTATTCGTTCGTCGTCGTCGCTTTGGGCGAATTACCACCCGCGCCGTTTATGAGAATGTCGCACTTGCCAAAATCAACGCCAATCTGTTGACGCGCCGCTTGACAACTATCTTTTTCCAACACATTGCAGGTGTAACCCTTTGCTATCAACCCTTGTGCCACAATGGCATCTGCGGCTTTCTGTGCGGCGTCACCGTTTAGGTCTAGCAAGGCTACTTTCGCGCCAGACATGGCAATCGCTTCTGCAAACTGCGAGCATAGTATGCCGCCCGCCCCCGTAACAACAGCGACTTTCCCTGTTAAATCTATATTAAGTGGTAATTTCATCGTTGCGCATTCCTTTCAATGGCTTCCCAAAGCCCAATCAAATACGTCGCGCCTAACGCTCGGTCATACAGCCCATAGCCAAAACGACCCGTTTCGCCCCAAATCATACGACCATGGTCAGGACGCATATAGCCGTTAAACCCTGCGTCATGCAGTGCTTTTAGGATGCCATACATATCAAGCGAACCACAGGTCGAGGGGTGGGGTGATTCCTCAAAGCAACGCTCACCTGTCCACTTAACGTTGCGGGCATGGACAAAATGAATGCGCTCTGCATAGGTCGTTGCGATGGCGGCAATGTCATTTTGTGGGTCAGCCCCCAACGAGCCTAAACAAAGTGTGATCCCATTTCGTTTGGAAGGGTTGATACTTGTCATCTTAGCGTAGCTATCCTTGCCTGTGATAATGCGTGGTAAGCCAAAAATGCCCCACGGTGGATCATCGGGATGAATCGCCATATCGACACCCGATTCCTCACACACAGGAACTACTTTATTAATAAAATAGGCAAAATTTTCCCATAACGTTTCTGCGGTGACATGTTGATACCCTGCCAGCAGCTGACGCAATTCGTCCTTGCTGTAGCTTTCGTCCCAGCCCGGCAAGCTCAAGTCGCTGGTGGCTGGGTCGAGCGACAACACCGTGGCATTGTCATACGCCAACGCGTTAGAACCATCTGGCAATTGACGCGTCAGCTCGCTGCGCAACCAATCAAACACAGGCATAAAATTATAGCAAATAACCTTTACGCCTGCACGCCCCAAACGGCGAATATTTTCGCAATAATTGTCGATGTAAACGTCTCTTGTGGGCGCACCGCGCTTGATGTCCTCATGGACAGGTACGCTTTCGACAACCTCAAAGGCAAGCCCGTTTTGGTGAGCCTCGTTTGCGATGCGCGCGATGCTTTCTTCGGGCCACACTTGTCCGACAGGCACATCGTAAACAGCAGACACAATGCCGCTCATGAGCGGCATTTGGCGAATGTTCGCTAAGGTGACAGGGTCGCTTAACCCATACCACCGAAATGTCATTTTCACAGTGTCACTCCTCCTCCAGAATTTGTGGCAACTGACAAATACTTGTCCTTACACCACTGCTCTATTGTATCATGATTTAACCACTTTGCAAGATTATTTTATATGTTTCTAGTTGCTTCTGTATCGAAATACGCGTATACTACTCATGCAGCTGGACAGCCAGACGAACAAGCGGAGGTACGCGCTTTTGAGAACGATATGGTATGATAACACCCCTATAGTCTATACATTGGTGTATAAACGGGTCAAAAACATTAATCTACGCATACACGCCACAGGCGATGTGACAGTCTCCGCGCCGCGCCGTGTGTCGCTGTCTGTCATAGACAATTTTGTGCAGTCTAAGGGGTCATTTATTCTGCAAGCACAGGCACGGTTTGCCGCAAAACACACCCGTCCACCACAGATTTACGCAGCAGGCGCGGGCTACTGCTATTTAGGGCGGACGTTGACACTTGTGATAGACGTCTCTCGCAAAGAGGGCGTTTTGCAGGAGGGGGGGACCTTACGAATCACTGCCAAAGAAGATACGCCCGAACGTGTGCAGCATGTACTGGACATATGGATAAAGGCGACAGCGGCCACCTTATTTGCCCAATTGCTGGCAACGCAGTTCGAAGTGTTTCGTCCGCTGGGCGTACCAGCGCCGCTACTCAAACTGCGCCATATGAAAACACGTTGGGGTTCCTGTCAACCAAAACGCGCAACGATAACCCTCAATATACGATTGATGTCATACCCGATAGACTGCATTACATATGTGGTACTGCATGAACTATGCCACTTCATCCACCCTGACCATTCGCCGCGATTTTATGCCTTTTTGGGCAGTATGATGCCTGATTGGCGGGCGCGTAAACAACGATTGGAGACGACACCCTAGGGTGCGTCTCCAATCGTTGTTTACGGCTTCAAAAATTCTAGTAGCACACTTTTAATGCGGTCAATGTCTATGGGTTTCTCAATATGCCCATTCATCCCCTCTGCCGCGCAACGATCGACCTCGTCTTGCATGACGTTAGCGGTCATGGCGACAATCGGAATATTGCGATAGGGTTTATTGCTTTCACGTATGCAGCGTGTGGCTTCATGTCCGTCCATAATCGGCATAATAATATCCATAAAAATAATGTCAAATGGCTGTTCGTCCAAGAGTTTAATACATTCCTGACCATTTTCTGCGATGGTGGGGACGATGTCAAACGTCTCCAACATACCAGAAGCGACCATCTGATTAATAAAGTTGTCCTCACACAGCAACACGCGCGCCTCTGCAAAACTCAGCACCTCTCTGTCACGCATACCGTCAAGTTCTGGTATCACATGACAAACCTGCTTTAGGAATACAGATGGCACAAATGGTTTTTCGATAATATCTTGTATCCCTGCTGCTTCCAGCGTAGCAGGCAACACAAGCCGCCGCTTAAACGGGGTTGCTAGCAGTAACTTTGTCTGCGCCGCTTCCTTAGGCAGTTGTGTCGCGAGGGTAACGCCGCTGTCAGCGCCAATGTCAAAATCAATCAGTATCATGCTGTAGGGATTGCCTGCTTCTTGGTGTTCCGTCGCTTTTGCCTGTGCTTCCGCTGTTGTTTGTGCGCACTCACTTTGTATCCCCGCGACATTTAGCAACGATTGCATGAGTGCCAGCGCGTGGCTATCATCATCCACCAGCAGTACTGTGCCAAGCTTGGCACTTTGGTCACCCACAACCTTTTGCGCATGAGCCAATAAGGATATTCGATTGCTCTGCAACGCAAACGGCAACGTGACTATGAACTCCGTCCCCTTGCCGATTTCACTATCGACGGTAATCTGACCTTGCATGAGTGTCACTAACTGTTGTGTGATAGACATGCCCAATCCTGTGCCTGCTTTACGGGAGTTATCGCGTGTGAACTGCTCAAACGGCAAAAATAGTCTCGTCAACTGTTCTTTTGTCATGCCTATGCCCGTATCTCTGACGTGAAACGCAAGCGAGATGCTCTCCTGCGAAAGTTGCGCCACATTGATTTCCAAGAATATGCGCCCCACATGGGTGTACTTTACAGCATTATCGAGTAGATTTTTGAGAATCTGCCAAAGTCTCGTTTTATCGCCAATCAGATAACAGGGAACGTCTGGCTTCACATCGAGCAGAATTTCGACAGATTTATCCTCTGCCCGCTCTGATGCAACCAAAAACGCATTGGTAATACAGTCTTCTAGCTCAAAGGGTTCTTCTATGATGTCTAGCTTCTCTGCCTCAATTTTTGAGAAGTCTAAGATATCGTTGATAATAGAAAGTAGGTTTTTAGAGGACATATTAATCTTGCTGAATAAGTCGCTATTTTCAGAGGTTTGGGGGCGCATCAGCGCCAATTGTGAAAGCCCCGTTATGGCGTTCATCGGCGTGCGAATCTCGTGGCTCATGTTGGCTAAAAATACGCTCTTCATGTGGTTTGCTTCGCGTTCCTTTTGGGCGGCTCTGGTGAGCATTTCCGCTCGTTTGGTTTCCGCTGTTATGTCCTGACCCATCAGCACGATACAGTTTTTACCGCGAAACACAATTTGGTCGGCAAACAATTTAATATGGAGGTCATTGGCACGCGTAAAGGCGGTATCATGCTCAAAAATAACGGTACTGCCCTGCCATCCTGCAAAAAACTGCTCCGCAATCTGCGGAAACGCCATGTTGTCTGATAATTCCTGTTCGCTCAACCCATACATGGTTAAAAATTCACGATTGGCGTAAATCAACTGGGATGAAAAGGTTTCTATAATAGCCATCGCCGTTGGCAAGGCATCAATAATGCGCTGTAAATCCTCTTGTGTGCGCAAGATGTACGCCTTTTGCTGTACCATCTCTTCAACATCAAACATGAACATCAGTACCGCGCGCTTACCATCATAGTCGGCAACGCCGCAAGTTAGTTGGTGCGTATGCAGTCTGCCATTCGCCATCGTGAATCTAGCCGACTCACCACTGACTAATTCATGTGTTTCCAAATTGCGCAACACCTTGTCATACACCTCTGTATTGCGGAAGCATTCGCGCATGTCACGCCCTGTGGTCATGCCCAATTCACGCCGTCCATATTCGTTTGACTCCACAATGTTACCATCAATGATAATGGCAAACCCCAGCGGTGCGTGCGTCATAAATTGCTCGATGCGGTCAATGACCTTGTGAGAATCCTGTTGCTGCATTCCGTCTGCCATGAGAAGTGCCTGATTAAGTGTCCCAAGCGATATAAGACGTTGGCGGCGCAATAATACCAACAATCCTGCCAGTGCAAACAGAAGTAGCACGAGCGACCCCCCCAGCAAACGGCTTGCCAAGGGGAAGGATTCCGACATGGTGGCTTTCTTGTTTATGGCGACATGCCCTTCTGGCAGGGTGCGCTCCTCTATCTTGTATTGGTTAGCTACATTATAATCGAATGCCCAGATATTTAAGGACTCTGACGCATACACAATCGGTATGTCACGCACAGACACCCCTTGTAAGATGTCCAATGCCATTGTGACGGCTTGCGTCCCTTGACTTTGGGCGCTTGAAAACATGCCACCCAGACTGCCCTTGCCGACAAATGTTTCAATTAGCGCAAAAATGGGGTTCGGCGACGCTGCCGCAAACGCTTGTTGGGTTTCGATTTCTGTAAAATATCGTTCATTTTTGTCAACATAGTAAGAACCCATTAGGACAAGTGTATCCGCCCCCCTGTCCTGAATCGTCTGCAACAACACTTCCTGTGGTACATCTTCGTTGTACTCAATGGTCACAGACAGTGGCAGTCGTTCTAGCTGTGTGGCAATATCCGCCTGCCATTTGCGCCCCGAATTTTTATAATCGTTCACCACAAAAATACGTTTTGTCTCTGGATACAGCCGCAACATTTCCTTAACGGTGGCAATGGCTGAGATGGTTTCTGTGCAACCTGTCGCCATCGTTTTCAGCCCAGATAGCATTTTATCTGAAAAATTATTAATGCCACAAAAGACAATCGGTGTGCCACGGAATAGTATCGGATGGTAGTCGCGCAAAAATTCAAGCGCGTCGTTATCTGACGCGATAATGACATTCGGGCTGCGCTTTAGAAACATCTGGCGCAACGACGCGGCAACGACTTGGCGTTGCATCTCGCTATCCACCACACGGCGGGCATCAAGCCCCACATGTACGTACTCCGCGTCTGTTGGCAATTTCGACTTAATAGCATCGACCATATCGCGTTCCCATGCAAGGTCGGAACTGTACGAGGAGATGTGTAAAATTTGCTTGTGGTCGGTGGTCATTTGTCCTGTTTGAATTTGTTTTAACGTACCGTCATTACGCATATCAAGCAGTGTTGTGGTAAGGTCAAGTGCGAGGTCACGCAAGCTTTCGTTGACATAGGCAAAGGAGGCGCGTGCGTCCACCACTGCATTCTTTTTGATACCCTCTGGTAGGACGGGTTCTATCCCCGCCACCACAGTCAGTAGGACAACTTTACTTTCGCCCATCAGTAATGCATCCCACAATGCCTCGATGGTGTGTTTTTCCTGCAAAATAGCGTGTCGCATTGTCGCTTGGTGCTCTATGTAAATATCATCTTCCAAAAAGCCCACCGTGGTATCGTGCGTGGCAAACCACGAGGAATACTCAATCTCGCTGTTATCCCTAGTATACGCCACCGTTTGGGTTGACGCACAGGGGATGGGGATTTTGATCAAATTGTCGTAACCCTCGGGCAAATCGCCTGCATAGGCCGCCAATATCTCAGAATGACCACTATTCACATCGCCAACAGCCGTCAACAGTCCCGAAGGTCTGCCAACCATCTGTATGCCCATTCGCGACAGGGCGGTGTCGATAATACGCTCGATAAAAAGCGGTTCACCATCTGAAAAAGCGACATGCAGCGTTTTTACAGTGGGCAGGCTTGTTGTGGTGGCAATGCTCGTCGGGCTGATGGCAAGCAGACACATAACCACTACAACAAAAGATATTACTCTCGTCACGCGCATCGCTCCCCCTCCTTACATGTAACATGACTCACAGGGTATCGCCGTTTTGTCTATGGTGTTCCTATGTACTATAATTTGATTATACAACATCTGCCTAGCAGTTGCAAGAATGCAATTGGGCAGTGCCAAACAGCACTACTCGAAAAAATCTATTTATACAACCCGTAGGTGAAAGATTAAGCATACACTCTTGAATTTGCCTGATTGTTGGTATATACTACATTGTACAGGAGGTGTATCATGAAACAGTATGTAATAAACATTTCCGATGACAATAAAGCAGGACAGCTTATGTCGCTACTAAAGGATTTGTCGTATGTAAAAGTGTTAGAGCCAAAAGAGAAGCCGACTAGTAAACGTTATCCACTTATGGATAATCCGCTGCCTGTTCAAGACTTCAAGCGGTTTAATAGAGGTGAACTCTATGACCGATAAGCGGATTTTCTTTGATACAAACATTTTGTGTATGCCTACACTGACGGAGATATGACCAAGCATAACATTTCAAAGCGTTGGCTTGAAACTGATGATACCGTTGTGGTTATAAGCACACAGGTTTTGAACGAGTTATATGTCACTCTTGCTAAATACAAAATTCCTCACGACAAGATTGTTGCGATAATAGATGAGGTGTCAAGCCAGGCAGAAGTTGTTCCTGTAAGCTCTCGTACCGTAAAGATTGCGCTTGCGGTCAAAAATCGTTACGATTTTAGCTATTGGGATAGCCTAATACTCGCCACTTCGCTTGAAAGTGGCTGTGCCTTATTAATAAGTGAGGATTTAAGCAACAAGCAAGTAGTTGACGGTAGTGAGTTGCAAATAGACGAAACCACAAACGTAAGAACTACGATTCGAAATCCTTTTGCATGATATAGCAAAGCATCAGCTCAGTCGCAAAAGACTGAGCTGATTTATTTTGTATTTCTGTAT
>JAVBKJ010000058.1:0-7156 GCA_031554075.1 Oscillospiraceae bacterium
TTTACCAACACCACTATCGCCCATGAGCAGGATGCCTTCGCCGTAAACCTCGACAAGGACGGCGTGACGCGTAATTCTAGGGGCAAGGGACACTTTTAACGACGCAATCAGCGCACTCATCAGATGAGAGGTTGTGTCTTGCGTTTGCAATAGTGGAATTTGGTACTGACGGGCTAAGTCCATTAACTCTGGAAAGGGAATAAAACCTCTTGAAACAATGATACAGGGGATATGCTTGCTCATTAATTTTTCAATGGCGGCGTACCGTTTTTCAGGCTTAAACCGACCAACAAAGGTCATCTCAACCTTGCCCATGACCTGAATACGCGACGCGTCAAAGTAATCGAAAAAACCCGCTAGTTGCAAGCCTGGTCGATTGACATTATCACAAACGACAACAAGTTCTTCTAAATTATCAGGTGCGTATATCACTGTTAAGTTAAACTCTTCAATGATACTCGCTAAACTGACCTCAAACATATTTTCCAAGTACTTTCCCCCTAAGCCTACTAAAACTGATTCGCATACACAAATTATATACGAGTTTCACAGATTTAGCAAGCAAAAAAGCAAAAACAGACAGTGATTCGGTTTTCAAATAACCCTGCCAGCAACAGGCTTGCATGACCAACTGTGAAACCGCACAGGATTTGTTCAGTGCTGCGCAGAAATGACAAAAAGCCATCTTGTGTTTTACATTCAGTGTGTGGTATCATGAATACACTACCAGCTGTTGAAATTAGCCAATACTAGGAGGCGCATGTGTTGATTGTGGGACGAGAAAACGCGCAGGAAAAGGGTATATTTGTGACAAGTATGCGGCAGGACCTTGCGCAAATGGCGGAGACCATACAGGGGCTAGAGCAGTCGGGGCTTAACCGCGAACAGGAAAATTTTCGCCAGAGTTTGCAACTGTTGCATAAAAAAATGCTGCAATGTCTATCCGACCATGCCGCGTTGTTTGCCTTGGACATCAGTGAATCTGCCGTGTGCGCTGAATCCTTTGACCTTCAGAGTTTATTACAGGACATTGTAACGCTGATATCGCCGTTGGCGGCGCAAAAAAAGTTATCGTTGCTGTTGTATGTCAGCAAGGAGGTGCCACGCCGCATCTCTACAGATCCCGTTTACATTACCCAAATGTTGACAAATTTACTTCACAACGCTGTCCAACATACTAAAGAGGGATACGTCTCGTTAGAGGTCGCCCTTCTCAGCCGTCATGGCACTGTCGCTGAAATTAGTTTTAGTGTGCAAGATACGGGAATTGGCATCAAAAAACAGGCGTTAGTGCATCTATTATCCAAAGAACGGTCGGAACATGCAGGATTGCGCGCTTGCGAAAAAATAGCCAATCTCCTAGGGGGGCAATTGCTATTTACGAGTGTGTACGGCAAGGGGTCGCACTTTACAACCACGATTTTAGCGACAGTTGACCCAAAAGAGTTGGGCGTTACGATTCCGAATGCGCTCGAAAAACGCGTCCTTTGTTTTGAACATAATCCCAAAAATGCACATGCAATTGTTCGAATGTGCGATGATTTTGACATAAATTGCGACATATGTACCGATGTATCAGAGTTTGATGCCGCCCTGCAAGAGGGCAAGTACACTCATATTTTCTTTGAGTACACAACGGGTCTGTATGTAATTACCAAGCATATGCACGAATTGGGCGTTGCGAACGTCATTGGTGTTTGCGGTTTACAGGAGGAATTGCCGCAGAATGCCACAGTGCCAGTCATCTGCAAGCCGATTTTACTGTACCAATTTGCTGATTTTCTGCAACAGTCGGGTGACGTAAAGCCTATCATCGAAACAATTGCACCGCCTGTGCCTGAGGTTGTAGTACCATTGCCGACTGTTGTGCCACCACCGTCAACACCCGAGCCAGCAATGACAATAGACGATTTGTGGGAACTAAACGTACCCAAAGCAATGGAAATTCTTGATGGCGATAGAGATATATACATTGCCATACTGCAAAGTGTGGATGATTATGTACCAAAAAACTTGGAAAGAATGGAAACTTGTTTACAAGAAAACGATGTGGCAAACTTTATTATTGAAGTGCATGGCGTGAAAGGTGCGTTAGCGAACATTGGCGCAGATGACTTATCCGAGATGGCGCGTCGTCTTGAATTTGCAGGAAAAGCAAACAATATTGCCTTTATTGAAGCTCAAGCAGTGTTATTTATGGAAGATGTGCGACAATTTTTAGCAAGACTAAAGGTCGTGCTTGGACGTTAATATCTGGCATAAGTACGACAAAGTTACAGCCCTCACAAATGTGAGGGCTGTTCGATTTTGGGGAGAAGTGTAGCATCGTTGTCCAATACTATCACTTGATAGGAGGCGCTGACAGGGTGCTTTTTAGCGTAATTGAAAAGTCGGCGTACGCCGTCTAATGGGAAGTATTCGACACGGCATTGTGGAAATTGGTGGCGTGCTGTTGCTTCTGCTTGCTTGTCTCTGTGGTGTGGAATCGCGTCGGGCAATTGCCCCTTGGGGTCATGCGAAAGGCAGTCGAGCGTGATGGCATGTGATATTTCTGGGTAGGGGAGATAGCGAAGTAAGCAGTCTAATAAGGCTGTATAGGCGCGCTTCATAGACAGTTTTGCCCTGAGTTCTGTAACCTTTGACAATGTCTCAAAGAGTGTGAACGCATCGGGAAACACGGACAGTGCCAAAGTAAGTGTATGGGCAAACGCGCCAGAATTATAAAACTTGTCCACAATTATTTCCACAGCCGCTAGTGTTCGCAGGTCACTATAGGACATAGTGCTTGTATGTATCACTTGATAGGGTGGGTGCTGATGACATTGAATATCCCATCTTGCGGCGTCGGCACGAAGGGCAGTCCCCTTTAGCAGTTTGAGAAAACCTAGTTGCAGCATTTGTGGCTTTGTGGTTAAAATGGCATTGAATCCCGTTTTGAACGTTGTGAGGGTCTCGTCTGGCAAGCCTGCGATTAAATCTACGTGTACATGGGCATTCCCAAGCGCTGTCAAGGTTTGTATGGTGGTTAGCGATTTTGATAGGTCCGTGGCGCGATGTATGGCACGCAAGGTTGTGTCGTGGAGTGATTGAATCCCAATTTCAAATTGGACACGTCCTGCGGGCAAGGTGGCTATCAACGCTAGCTGATCTTGCATAAACAAATCGGGTGCCACCTCAAAATGAAAGGTGCAGTCAGTGTCTAGTGATGCCACAAATTCTAGCAGGGACAGAAAACGTGCGGGCTGTGCGTTACAGGTGCGGTCTACAAATTTGATACAGCTAGCGCCAGCAGACACCATTTGTTGTAACAATACCTCCACACGCGGCATGGACAACGTGTCAAGTGCTTCCTTGCTGGCGGAAGATAGGCAGTAAGAGCAGGCAAAAGGGCAACCGCGGCTGGTTTCCACATAGAGTAACTGGTTCTGAATGTGGCGCATCATGCCCTGTGCGAAAGAGTCAAAGTATGCTGTTGTGTAGGGTGTGGGCAATTGCTCAAGTGAAAGTGGTGTGCCGCGGAGGAGATGTGGCATGGATTCACCCTTGTCAATTGCTTGGCATAAAGTGTAAAATGCGTGTTCGCCAGACCCTTGTATGCAGTAATCACCCCAGCTAGGTGCTTCAAAACTAACCTCAGGACCACCCAATACCTGTTTGCAATGTGGCAACAGTATGGATAGACTATGCGACAGCTTCGACACAAGTTCAATATTCCAGATATAACAGGAAAAACCGCAAATCTGCGGTTGATACGCCACAATTTGCGCCAATATATCCTCAAAAAGTTCATTAATGGTGCATTCCAATATAGCGACAGGGAGAGCAGGCGTTTGCGCCTCACAGTATGCCTTTAGGCACCACGGTGCTAAGGATTTATGGATGTGTTTGGCACTTAACGAGACGAGTAACGTCTGCATAGTAACGCTCCCAACGTAATGTAATTCAATAGTTTTTCTCAATAATACGAGCTTTTGCGGCCAGTAGCCGCCACGTACACGTTGTGGTCGTTATACTAATTTCAAATAAAAACATGTCATGTTTTTATCACGCGCTGTGCGCGTGTGGCGACCTTTGGTCGCCGAAATGCCGTCAATACTGATTCCTTGCGGCTTCTACGCAAATCCGGCAAAGTCGGATGATAAAAATGTCTGGCACATTTTTATCTGGAATTAGTATTAAAAACACTGTATGTTTTTATTAAAATTAGTATAAGCAAGGTGGCAGACGTTTCGTCTGCCACCTGAAAGACTAGCACACCAGAGGGAGGGTGTCAAGGCCAAATGGGATTCCCTTCGCCAACTGTTACGATGGATACGAACTTAATTGAGTATAAATCACACATAAACACTGACAAAGGGTCGATTGATTGCAACAAAATAAAGGATGCACCGACTTGAATTAAGCGACCAACGCGGTCGGTCATGCTATCCCCGATCAAGAACTCGACGCGCATCAGCTTGCCGATTTGGGTGCGTAAAAACCCAGGGGTGTACAGGGGGTTTGTAAGGGTTTCGGGCAAAATGTCGTCCGTTAGGGCGTCCTCATTCGGCATTTGCATGGGCATTTGCGACGGCATAAGCGGTGGTGTTGTGTTTGCCAATCCTGTGGTTTGGTTCATTTGGGCAATTTCCATGGCGGTTTTGGGTAGCGGCTGATAAGGTCTAAAATTGCTAGTATTCATATTTTCATTCATCTGCTAAACGTCCTTTCAAATCAATCATACATGGCGGCTGCTTGTTATGTCTGGTTATATTTGGGTGTGGGGCGATAGAAACAATGCAACACGATACGTGTGTGGTAACTACCAGAGCCATTACGAGGAAACTCTGGAATGCAGTTTCCGAATGGGTTAAAATACCAAAGACTTCGACCTGCTTCGTTGAGTTGTCCGCCGCCTAAGGCCCAGTCTGCGATGCGGTAGTGAATTGGTTCTGGTGTCATATTGTAAATGTTTTGCGGATTTGGTTTACCGTTTAACACTGTTTCGACGCAGTCGAACTGACCAGGCTGGAAGATAATTTTGCGCAAACTACCTTGCCCCACGCGCTGATACTCGCCCTGACTTGCGTGTACGCGGTTCATAATGACACTGGCAACGGCTCGCATTCCATTATCACCCTCACCACCCGCTTCGCATTTGATAATGCGTGCTAGTAACTCTCTATCATTCAATGGCATGTGTAGCTCCTCCTTGGTGTTATACTATGTAAGGGGGCGGTTTTCTGTGAAGAAAACCGCCCCTATCGACAAAAAATTCAATTTTTCGAATTCATATAAAGCAAGAGCTGCTCATAGGTGTCAATATCCAGCAACGCTTTATGGTTCGCAATTGGAATGTGCTTCACCTGCTTAGGATACCGAGCCATCACGATACGCCCGCCTTGTTCGCCTGATAACAACAACAAATCGGGTGCGTAACGCTTAGGAAAAACAGTGGGTGCCCCCAACGTACCTTGTGCTGTCGGCACATGGATGCTGTCCTCGTTGCAGTCATACAGGAGCGTTTGCACTGTGGCGGCGTCAAGAAACGGCTGGTCACCACAACAAAAGAGAAAGTGATCTCCCTGAGCTGCAGCAACGCCCAGTCGGATAGACGCGCTCATGCCCTCCGCGGCGCATGGGTTGTCTATCACTTGATAGCCATAGGAAAGTGCTAGTGTACGCACCGCGGGATACGGCGTGACGACCAGTACGGCATCTACATTTCGCAAGCAATCCAAGGTGATTTGTACGAGTGGAACACCGTGAAACGGCAGCAACAGCTTGTTATGTCCCTGCATCCGCTTGGAGCAACCAGACGCCAAGACAATGGCGGTGACAGACATACTAGTACGCTGTTTTTTCCGGGCGTGCCGTCCATGTCTGCATTGTTTCCAAACAGGCGTCGCGCTCAATTTGGCTGACAATCACCCTTAGCTCAGTGGCAGTGCCACGTATCACGTCGTAGATATAGCGGTCGTCAAACCCAGCGGCGGCGGCATCGTCAGCGGTACAGCCATAATACAATTTTGGTATTTTTGCCCAATGCGTCGCCGCTAGGCACATAGGACAAGGCTCGCAGGTCGTGTACAATTCGCAGTCAGAGAGGTCAAACCGTTGCAGTTTTCGAGAGGCTTCTCGAATCACTGTCACTTCGGCATGGGCTGTGGGGTCATGTGAGCAAACCACCATATTATGTCCTTGTGCGATTACTTCACCATGTTGAACAATGACAGCCCCAAACGGGCCGCCTTCTCCATTGATAACGCCTGTTATGGCTTCTTGCACTGCCAGTGTCATAAATTTTGTATCCATCTCATAGCAACCTATCTCCGACGACACATCAACTGAAACGTCGAAACTTTCTCATCGGCAAAAGTTCCATCGTGCATAATCTTAGTAAAAAACGGAGGGGCAACTAGCGTAAATTGTCCTCCATCGCTTGCTCCACGGCATCGAGTATATTCTGGTAGCCTGTACAGCGGCACAAATGACCCGAGATAAGACGCCGCAATTCCTCGCGGGTGTAACGTTTGTTATGCCCCACAATCTCTGTCGCTGTCAATATGAAACCAGGGGTGCAAAATCCGCATTGTACGGCGGCTTTGTCAATAAACGCTTGTTGGACAGGTGTTAAGCCACCATTAGCCGTTTGTAGACCTTCGACGGTCAGTATGGTTTTGCCATCCGCCCATACCGCCAAGTATATGCAGGAATTAAAGCTCTTTCCATCGATTAATACGGTGCAAGCACCGCATTCACCTACTTCACAGCCCTTTTTAACACTGGTAAGTCCTAGCTGTTCTCTAAGCATATCTGTGAGCGAAAGACGGGGGTCAATCGCAATTTCGCGTGCGACACCATTGACGGTGCAATGAATCACTTCAATCATGATAGATACCTCCTGCCTTGCCGACTGCTGCTGTTAGTGTTCGTTTCGCCAACTCGGCAACGAGGTGGAGGCGAAATTCTTTGCTGGCGCGCCAGCTCGTGCGGGGGGACACGTCAGCTTGTGCCGCCGTGGCAAATGCTGTCCATAACTTACTATCCAAGGGTGTATGACATGCGATATCTTCGGCAGTGTGACAGCGACTAGGCACAGGGGCAGCGACACCGTAAGCAAGCCGACAGGCATCAATGGTCACCCTATCAGTTGATAGTTTCACCAGACAAACAC
>JAVBKJ010000154.1:0-6951 GCA_031554075.1 Oscillospiraceae bacterium
AAGAAAATACTCTTTTGATAAATATGGCGCAGGTCGCGCCACGATTGTAACACTTCACAATAGTTTTCACGGCAGAACAATCACAACGCTGTCAGCCACAGGACAGGAAAATTTTCACCAATATTTTTTCCCTTTTACGGAAGGATTTACGCATGTCGAGGCGCATGATTGGGAGGCCATTAGCAGTTTGGGAGAAGAGGTATGCGCTGTGTTGGTCGAACCAGTGCAGGGTGAGGGTGGCGTGTTACCCCTTGACGCGACCTATCTGCAAGCGATTGAACGGTTGTGTCGTGAGCGGGATTGGCTATTGCTGTGTGATGAAGTGCAAACAGGGATTGGGCGAACGGGTAGTTGGTTTGCATTTCAGCATAGTGGCATCAAGCCAGACGCAGTCAGTTTTGCAAAAGGGATAGCCGGGGGACTGCCGCTTGGTGGGTTTCTAGCGGCAAAACGAGCCGCTTCTGTTCTTGGTGCAGGACAGCACGCGACTACCTTTGGTGGCAATCCCATCTGTTGTGCCGCGGCACTGGCAACCTTGGACATTGTTGCGGCGGCACTCCCCACAATCCAAGCCAAAGGGGCAAAGTTGCAAGCGGCGCTTGCATCAATGCACGGCGTTAAGGCAGTAAGGGGTATGGGACTGATGGTCGGTGCTGTGATAACCGAAACGCCGCGGCAGCTCGTGGAACGGTTGCTTGCAAGCGGGTTAATATGTCTGACCGCAGGGCGCGACGTCTTGCGACTACTACCTCCCTTGATTATTAGTGACGAGGAAATATCGCAAGGATTAGCAATGATAGCCGCCACTGTTGGTGAATGAGCCTAAAAATTATCAAATTTTTAATACACTCAGAAAGGCAAGGTCAATACGATGCAACATTTACTCAAAATGCAGGACCTAACAAAGCAAGATATTCTCAAGATACTGAACTTGGCTGACCAAATGAAATTTAACTTAAAACACGGGCTGGAACATTCAGCACTCAAAGGACAAAGTCTGGCAATGATTTTTGCAAAAGCATCAACGCGGACACGTGTGTCATTTGAAGTGGGTATGGGGCAATTGGGCGGTCGCGCACTGTTCCTATCTAGTACAGATTTACAACTAGGCAGAGGCGAGAGTATAGAGGACACCGCGAAAGTGCTGTCTCGTTACGTCAACGGTATCATGATTCGCACGTTCAAGCAGAGTGATGTAGAGGAATTAGCACTCCACGCCAACGTACCAATCATCAATGGTTTGACAGATTATGCGCACCCCTGCCAAACATTGGCGGATTTAATGACGATTCGCGAGTATCATGCCACATTATCAGGACAAACGGTCTGTTTTTTAGGCGATGGCAACAATGTTTGCAACTCCTTGATTGTGGGCGCTATCAAACTTGATATGCAGGTTCGTGTGGCAACCCCAAAAGGGTACGAACCGCACCCCGATGTCGTGGCATTTGCAGGCGACAAACTATTGCTTACTAACGACCCCATCGAAGCTGTCACAGGGTCGGATGCTGTGTTTACAGATGTTTGGGCTAGCATGGGGCAAGAGGGAGAAGCGGCAGAACGCCGCGCGCTAATGCAGAGGTTTCAACTGAACGAAGCATTATTAAAACATGCAAACCAAGGGGTTGTCGTTCAACACTGTTTACCAGCACACAAAGGCGAAGAAATAACAGCAGATATATTTGCCGCGCACGCCAACGAAATTTATGATGAAGCCGAAAACAGACTACATGTCCAAAAAGCCGTTATGGCAATTTTAATGGGCGACAAAGAGTGTAATTTGTAGTATCGAAAAGCCAGATAAAAACCACCAAAGCGGATTGGCAATTTGCCAACCTGTTTTGGTGGTTTCGTAGTTAAGACATGTTTAGTTTTTAATTGAAATTAGTATAGATCCCATAACGAATCAGGATACTGCCCATCGGCACGAAGCTTCCTCAAGGATTCCGCTAATAGGTCTCTATCTTCTTTATATGTCATGCCGTACCATCTTGTATTCGTTGGCAACACGTCAACCGTTGCTTTTCCTTCTTGCAACAGTGCATCCACTACGAAAGGAAGAAAAAATTCAGATTTGTCAAGGTTTGGTGTTGTTTCCAAAAAAGTAGCAAATGCTTGCTCAAACTCGGAAAGTATGGCTACTGGAAAGCCCCAGAAATTCATAGAAACCAACGTGCCATAGGGAATATGTACGCTAGTTTGCATGTCACGAATGCCAGCGTCAGATTCTTCAATTTTTGTGCGTTCGATAATAGTTGTAAGACGGTTTTGGGCATCGATTTCACACACACCACGCGCAACAGTGCCGTGTGCCGTCAACGTGTTCTCGATGGGAAAACCAGCCATACAACAAGCGTAGGGGGTTTCGTTGGTTGATTGCTTCAGAAATTGACATACTTGCTCAAAGGCTGCATAGCCATAAAAGTCATCGGCATTAATCACACAAAATGGGTTTTTAATAAGGGGTAGAACACTCAAAACAGCGTGCCCTGTACCCCATGGCTTGACGCGACCCTCTGGTACGCTGAAACCTTTGGGTATGTTATCCATGCGCTGATACGCGTAGGAAACAGGTATGTACTGCGAAAGCCGATCGCCGACGAGTTTGCGTACATCGGCTTCCATTTCGTGCTTGATAACAAAAATTACATCGCCGAAGCCCGCTTTTATCGCGTCGTAAATCGCAAACTCCATCAGAATTTCACCATGTAGTCCAACAGGTTCAAGTTGCTTTAGACCGCCATAACGGCTGCCCAATCCCGCTGCCATAATAACAAGTGTAGGCTTCATGTAATTTCCCCCAACATCCAATAATTATTTTTACTGCAAGTGCGTAAGCTTTACAGGTGAACACAAATACGCTTTAGTGCCTAAAATGGCGCATATTTGTAAAAATCATGGCAATACCATGTTCGTTACAAACATCAATGGAGGCTTGGTCATTGACCGATCCACCAGGCTGTATTATGGCTGTAATGCCCACCAATTGTGCGGCACTGACACAGTCCGAAAAGGGGAAGAAAGCATCCGAGGCTAGCACCGCCCCTTGTATCAGTGGCGCTCCGAAATGTTCCGTGGCATGGTCTATTGCTTGATTTGTTGCCCAAATGCGGCTCACTTGACCTGCGCCAATGCCAATGGATTGTAGATTTTTGGCTATGACAATCGCATTCGATTTTGTATGCTTAACGAGTTTCCATGCAAAATGTAAATCGCTTAATTCCTGACTGCTAGGCGCACGATTTGTCACCACTTGTAAATCTGACACAAGCGCCGTGTCATGCGTTTGCGCGACTATGCCCCCGAATACTTTTTTGATATCAAGGTCATGTGATGACACTGTTTCAGTGAGGTTGGCAAGTGATAGGAGACGGATATTCTTCTTTGAGGTTAATCTATCTAAGGCATCGGGTGTGTAGCTTGGTGCAATCACAACTTCGATAAACAGCTTACTGATAGCATCTGCCGTATTCGCATCTACCTCACGATTGCACGCAATAATGCCACCAAAAATCGAAACAGGGTCAGCGTCTCTGGCGCGCTCAAACGCAGATACAAGTGTTGTGTCACAGGCAACACCGCAAGGCGTTCCATGCTTGCAAACAACAACGGTGGGATCGGCAAACTCACGAAGTAACGCTAACGCGGCATTGGTATCCGTTATATTATTAAAGGACAGCGCTTTCCCATGCAGTTTTATCGCGTTGACAAGTCCACTAGGGGTAGATTCACGATAAAAAGCGGCAGATTGGTGAGGATTTTCGCCATATCGCATATCTTGTTCTTTTGTATATGTAAGCGTTAACGTATGGGGGAGAGGCGGTGCATTCGTTCGCAATGCAAGATACGCCGCAATGATTGCGTCATAGTGTGCTGTCAAGGCAAAAACCTTTGCAGACATTATGAGGTTCGTCTCGCGGCTGATGTGACCATTTGCCTGCAACTCTGACACAATCTGTGCGTAATCTGAGGGATCTGTCAGTACTGTTACTGTCTCATAATTTTTAGCGGCGGCACGCAACAGCGTAGGCCCACCAATGTCGATTTGTTCTACTGCATCCTCAAATGTATGGTTTGCCTGTATGGTTTGCGCAAAGGGGTACAAATTCACGCAGATAAGGTCAAATGGCAATATTTCAAGTGCGGATAACGTCTCCATATGTTCTGGATTATCACGTTTGGCAAGTATGCCCGCGTGAATGGAGGGGTGTAGTGTTTTCACACGTCCCCCAAGGCATTCTGGAAAACCTGTCACGTCTGTAATGGGTGTTGCCTTTACAGATGCTTTTTGGAGCGCGTCGAGTGTACCACCCGTTGAAATGATGTCAAACCCAAGTGCAATCAGCTGCTTCGCAAAGGGGATGATACCTGTTTTATCTGAAACGCTTAGTAATGCTCTCATAGTTGTGTTGGTATGACGCTAAGGACTTTTGTCACCGCGTCTATTGTGTGTACCGCTTGATACACAGTGTCTGCTGTCAGGGTATAGTGACCCACTTGTTGCCCATCGGTCATCGTATCGCCGCCATACAGATGCAACGACAAACCTGTCTGGGTAAGTTCCGCTAACCCTTGCACAGAGGGTGTTCCTGTGCCGTTGGCGTACAAGATACGTGTTGCTGCAGGGGTTAGCAGGCTTGCGTCCCCCAACGGTAGGCGTAAAATAGCACGAATGTGGTTTTCAAACTGTGAGGTTCGGCTGGCTTCAACCGTGAAATGTCCTGAGTCATGGGGAAACGCAGTGACACGATTTACAAAAATAGTATCAATTTCAGTGACAAACATATCGACACAGGAAATGCCCGTGCAATTAAACGCGCGCAATGAATTATTCGCACATTCGATAGCGCTTTCATAGGCACGTTCAGAAATATTAGCTGGTACTATGGTTTGGATGAGGCGATTGCCTTCGTAATGATTTTCCGCCACCGTATACAGACACATGTTACTATCGCGGTTACGACAACAAATGACAGATATTTCATTCATACAGGGGACAAATTGTTCCACCATGATCGGCACCCTGCCTGTTCCCAAGGCAATAAACGCAGCGGCAATTTCGATAGGTGATTCGATAATCACAAGTGATTTACCATTATAACTGCCCATGCAGGTTTTAAGTACTATGGGGTAGCCTAAGTCCTTTGCCGCTAAACGAATATCTTCAATGCCTGCGACCATACAAAAATCCGACACAGGTACATTATGTTTCGATAAATGTTGTTTTTGCTTAAATCTATCCTGCAAAAGGCGTAAAACTTGCGGCCCTGGATAGATATGATATCGATCTTTTTGCAATGCGAGCAAGGGTTCTAAGTCAATTTGCTCGATGGCAATCGTTAGTACTGTGGATAAAGAGGCAAGCTGTTGTATCGCGCTTGCGTCGTTGTAATCCGCGACAATATGGTGATCACTCAGTGAATGCGCTGCACAGTCTGGCATAGGGTCTAAAATAGTCACGTATAGCCCATACTTTTTCGCTGCCAAAATTAGTTGACGGGAGAGATGTCCACCGCCAATAATACCGATTTTTTCCTGTAGAAGTTCCATTGAAACACCCACTTCTAATTCTTTTTAACGATGTTGAAGACAGAACAAAATTCAACAAGGCGCTAGTTGATAGTTGTTAGGTGACAAACAGGTGTCAAACAACTTGTATTCATCGCAGAAAGGCAATTTCACAAAGGAAAATGTCGTAATTTCGCATTGAAACCCTGTAGCGAAAATTGAATAGACAGACTTTGCGTAGTGCAAAATCTGCCCTAAACTGTCAAAGCATACCCGCACAGGGACAAATATCGGTTTGTGACTGCGGGCAATATCTATCGTAAATGCGTAGTATTCTCTGTCTATTTTACAGGAAAATATAAAAAAGTCAATAGTTTGAGGACTTTACTTTTTTGAGTGAATGTGGTACTATCGTAAGAAACCTGTATCTTTGGTGCGGTTAGAAATATAGCAAGAACAGGGAGGAAGTACCCCATGATTTGGAATACCGAAATGGAAACAATGTCGCGTAAAGACATCGCAACATTGCAATACGCGCGGCTAATAGAAACACTTGAGCACATTTGGCAACATGCGCCTGTGCAACGTCAAAAGCTTGTGGATGCTGGCATACAGATTGGTGATATAAAGTCTCTTGAGGATATCCGTCACCTTCCGTTTACGACCAAAGTAGAGTTTCGTGACAACTATCCCTTCGGCTTATCTGCTGTGCCAAAGCAATCGCTCGTTCGTGTGCATGGGACATCAGGCACAACTGGCAAGCCTGCCTTGGCGTTTTATACGCGCAAAGATTTGGATATTTGGTCGGAGTTGATTGCGCGCCTCGCGTCTGCTGTCGGTGTTACGGCTGACGATGTTGCACAAATTTCGTTCGGTTATGGATTATTTACAGGCGGTTTTGGATTACATCAAGGGCTTGAGAAAATAGGGTCGCTTGTTGTGCCTTTGTCGTCTGGCAATACAGAAAAACAACTGATGCTTTGGGAAGATTTAGGAGTTACCGTTATGATTGCAACCCCTTCCTACGCATTATATTTGGGTGAGATGGTACGTCAATTAGGGGTCAGAGACAAGCTAAAGCTTCGTGTTGGGTTGTTTGGTGGGGAAGGCTGTACCCCCGAAATGCGTGCGACAATTGAAGAGAAATTAGGCATTATTGCCACTAATAATTATGGCTTGTGTGAAGTGATGGGTCCTGGCGTATCGGGCGAATGCGAGATGCGAGACGGCTTACATATTGCCGAAGATCATTTTTACCCAGAAATAATAGACCCAGACACCCTGCAACCCTTACCGATGGGTGCCACAGGAGAATTAGTCCTTACAACGCTTACAAAAGAGGGGCTTCCTGTTGTACGCTATCGCACAAAGGATATCACACGATTACATTACGAACCTTGCGCTTGTGGGCGCACTCACGTACGAATGACGCCTGTGATTGGT